>JANLQJ010000040.1:0-6904 GCA_031367715.1 Hyphomicrobiaceae bacterium
AGAGCTGGCCCGCTTCGCCCTCGCGCGTGACGCCATCGCGCTGGATGTATTTGAGATGGGCGCGGGCGGCGCCGAGATCGCCGCCGGAGATGGTGGTGTAGCGCGCCTTGACGATAACGCGCCGGCTGCCGGGGGCGATCAAGCCGGCGGCGGCGCGCATGCCCGTCCCCATGCCGCGCTTCATGGTGCCGGGCTTGATGTGGCCTTTCGACCACGTTGCCGCGAGACCGCTGGTGCCGGCCTGACGGAAGATCAGCTGCTTCAGGCTAGGCTGTCGCGACCGGCTGCTGTCGCGGATGCGGCCGGGCCTGGGTGTGATGTCGTTGTCTGCCATGGCGGGTACCTCGGTGGTGTGGGTACCCTGGCGAGATGGGCGCAAAGCCCAAAACGACAAGATGGCGTCAAGAATCGCGTTGAATTCATTCAACAATCTGGAGCGATGACGTCACGACCATTTCTGGGACGTCCTCGATCAGCCCGTCTTTGCGGGCTATGACGCCAAGCAGGCGGCGCTCTTTTATCCTGTTGTCCAAAATACTGCCTTGAAACATCCCGCGACCTCCTTTGTCCGCTGACGGATCATATAGGTGAGATGATGTCGAATCTTGTTGCCCGAGCCAGCCTTGGAGGGCTTCTCGTGCCAACAACAGTTGGGTATTGGAGACGGGTGCTGAGACGATGACCGAGGCTGGAAATCCATCGAGCTTGCGGCTGGCCTGAAACCCTATCGAACTGGGCTGCCACAGACCCTGTGTTAAAAAGACATCGACGGCAAACCGGCGCCAACCGAGCCGGCCCACTGCGTCAGACTGAACGGGGCAGATCCGACAGGCGTGACGGCTTCGGCGATATGGGGCGGTAGCGGAATGATATGCAGAGCATCGAAGTACCCCCGCACCACCGAAGCGGCGCGAGGGCGGTTGACGTCAGTCCTGCGGGTTCCAGATCAAGGCAAAGACGTCGGGGTCGGTCTGGCCTGCGGCCCTGCCGAGATTGGCATAGAGCGTCTTGGTCCCGAGTTCCGGAGCCGCGATCGAGAGGGCGACATACTCCTTGCCGGAGATCTGGCCGGTGCGGATCCAGCCGGCGCCGATCTCGATTCCTTCCGAGAGGACGCGATAGTCTGGCTGGCTCGGCGAGGCCTTCTCCGTGACCGGAACGATGGCGATGCTGGCGCGGACCGAAAGGGTCTTGATCTCGCCTTCGTAGCGGCCGTCGACGCGCTTGGTGACGGAACCGATGGTAGCCATGGATGAACTCCTTCAGATGTTCCGGCGAAGGACCATCCCCGCCGGTGCGCTCTAAAAGCGGCGGGCGGCGACTGAGACACCCGAAGGGCCGCAACGCAGTGGAGGACCCGGCTCTTCGCCGGGTTGTCTCGAAGGCGCCGCTTGCCGCATCTTCGCGCATCACAAGGCGGGGTGTCCCTCGCAGACGACAGATGGAGTTCCATGGCGCGCAACCCGGCCAAGCCTGCGTGATCGATAGCAGTAGCAGGTGAGGTCCGCTTCGGTCTCGTGCCGCCGATCAGACCCGGATCACGGCGCCCGACTCGTGAGCCACGCATTCGCATCCTCTCGGAAGGCATCGAGAGTGGCGGCGAGCGACCGCACCAGCAGCCGCAGGATGGAGATGCCGCCGGCAAGGTGCTCCGAACGAGGGGCATAAACAATTCAAGTCGGACGTACGGCGGTAACAGGACCCTTTGGCTTCGACGCCGATTGGGCCCGCCACTTCTGATTGACAATGACCTCCGCCCGCTTCGCCAGCGCGGGACATCATGCGCTCACAACGGTCTCCGCGGGAGGGATCGTAACCCGCATGGGCCGAGACGGCGGTTCTTCACCGGCGGCTCGGTCGCGCAGGCCACTTCGCCGGAGCGATAGAGCCCGGCACAGCGAACGACACTTGGTCGTTGGCTGTGACCCGCCCAAACGCTGTGGGATCAGAAAAGATGTGATGGTCTTGACGTCAGGAGTCGCATTGACTCGACTTGAGAATTGACGCCGCCGGAGGCGATTGTTTATCTTGTTCAGATAGATACGTGGCGTCAATTGCAGTCGGCGAGCGCTTGCTTGTTGACGGCAGTCGTCACTCTTCAGCTCGTCATCTCATGATCCAGGCACGGAGCGGTGTTGCCCGGCCGACGACGTCGCGGGACGACACCGGACCGAAATAGCGGCTGTCAAAGCTATCGGGACCACCACCGAGCAGGAAAACATCGCCGGCATTGAGACGGTGGCAGCCGCTCCAAACGGGCATCGGCCGGCCACTCAAATCCGTCGCCGCTGCACGCGCTCTCGCGATGCCATTGATGACGACTTGCTGCCCGATGCGACAGACGCGATCATTTTGGGCCGCACTGACCTTTTTCAAGAGAGCTATGCCGGCCGGCAAGTAACCGCGCTCGCTGGCGAGTTCGGCCACAACCACAGGCAGACGGATCAGGACATAGTCATCGAGCCTTGGAGCGCCCGCATGGATCACATAAAGTCCGATTGGGACGCTAGCGGACAGGTTCCAGACCAGTGACGTTTGGCCAAGAGCAGTGGATGCGCCAATCAGCACGACCCCGAGAGTGCCGGCAATCAGCGTCCTGAATCTGGTCATGTCTTGAGACCCGAAGACAACTTGCGCCGGTTGGTTTCGGACCACTGTTTGACATCATCGCGGTGATAAAAGATGCGGCCGCCATGTTTGCGGAACTTGGGGCCGGTGCCGCGCCAGCGCATGTTGTCGAGGGTGTGCGGTTTCAAGCGCAGATAGTCGGCGGCCTCGGCGACGGTGAGAAACGGCGAACGGGATGGTCGGGACATAGACGGCTGGCCTCGCGATGGGAACTCGCGAGACGATGCAGGATATTCTGTGTGCTGGGGAGTGGCGTACTTGCGAGCAGGAAAAAACCACCCCAAGCGACGGTGGAAGATGGCCGAAAGAGAGAGGCCATCGATTTCGCTGTCGCGACTTGCTTGGAAAGCTCAAACAAGGCGCTACAGTAACGCGCGTCCGGCGCGGTGCGGCCCTACTTCTGCTCAATCAATAAGCGATATCGACCATTGCGCAACAGCATGCCCGCTTTCAGGGCGCGGCGCATGCGGTCTTTCAGCAAAGGGTCCGCATTCTTCCACGCTGCTCGCGCCACTTCGGCGCCGGCGATGACCACGGCGACGTCCTGGTAGGTGGCACCCGCCGCTCTGCCGTCGAGTGCGATCAGGGCCTCTCGCAGGAGCATCCGGCGCCGGGAGCGATTGGGTTTCCTGGGGCGGCCCGTCAACAGGTCCGGCAAACTCTGGAGAGCGCGGCCAGCGCCAGGCAAGGCGTTCATGCCGGCAATCTGAAACGTGAGGCAAACGGGACCGCGCAGGGCGGTCGTGCCGCTCAGCCTCAGTGACAAGGCCTTGTCTGACGTGTTGATCAGCAGCGTTTCTCCGCCATCGGCGGAAACGACAATATGACGGACACACTGCAGTTCGGCGAGAGACACATCCGGTCGCTCGCCTTGATGTGGGTCTCGCGCCACTGCATCGATCTTGGCGGCGCCCAAGTCCTCTTTCCAATCGATGGGGGCTTCGGGAGCGCGCGACGCTGGATCGACAAAGCGCGAGAGGCCCCAGCGATTGGCCGCCATTGTGCGCTGGCCGTCGAACCAAACGTGCTGACCGGAGGCCATGGCACGCGGGCGGGAGAGCGCCTCCTGGTGCTCACTGACTGTTTGCTGATAGTTCAGATTGCGTCGCAGGAATTCCCACGCCACCTCCGAGTCATTCAGCTCAAGGAAATAATCGTAGCCGCCGTCGGGAGGTGGCCAGATCGGCGCAAGAGATGGATTTGGACGCAATTGGGGCCAAGGGTGTTTGAGTGTCTTGGCAGCCAGGCATTCGCAGGGCGCGTGTTCGGCATATTTGTCCGCTGGCGCCGGATCAGTGTTGTGCGACGACGTCTCCGGCCAATTCGGCTTGCACAACGATCACAGCGACAGCTCCCGTACCCACAGCTTTTCAGAGGTCCTGTCTGAGTACACGGACAATTGGCTTGCAGTGTTAATGGCGCCAGCGCGCGGGCCGCTGCTAGCGCCGCAACCCCGCAAGCAAACGATAGCCGTCGGTCGTCATCCAGCGGGCGCGCGCCAGGTTAGCGTCGAACACCAGCTTGGCGGCCGGTTCGTCCATCGCGGCATCGACGCCGAACAGCGTGGCTGTTACCTGGCGCCAGTCCACCCCGGCCGCGACGGCGTCGAGCAGGCTGGCGTAGGTGGCAAAATGGGCGCGATCATAAGCGGTCACCACCGTACTCTCGGTCGGCATTGGAAGAGTCATAGTCGTGCTCTGCTAGGTGATATCGGGTGGCACCCCGGGGGTTGTATCATTTCCACTCGGCAGTCATTTACATACTATAGTGGATAAATTGACTCGACGATATCCGTCAAGCCAGTCCGCATGGACATGCGGAAACTGGTCGGGCGGAATGTGCAGAAGTTCAGGCTCGCATGCGGCCTGACTCAAGAGCAGCTTGCCGAGAAAGCCGGACACAGCCAGCAGTACATCAGCGGTCTAGAACGCGGTGCCCGCAATCCGACCGTGGTGTCGCTGTTTGAACTGGCACAAGCCTTGAAGGTGGCGCCGGCTGATTTGCTCGCGCCTGATCGAAAGCGATAATTCCGATGGCGCTTTCTTTGCGCCTCCGCCCGGCCAAAGCACAGTGCTGTGAAATAATTGCCTCGCATGTTCACGCGCGAACGAGCGTGACAGGCCACGGCAAATGTCCGAGGTGGGACTGCCCTGATCGCATTCCCCATTCGCATGATCGGGGGCTATGCAGCCGCCGGGCTTTTCTGGCCGAAACGCAGCAGCTCTGCGGCGAGCGCCCTCAGCCCGATGGCCTCGATCCCAGAGCCCAAAGGGAAGCGCTCTGATCCTGAGTAGACGACGAAGCTCGCGGCCGGGTCGAGATCGGCGCGCGCCTGGTGAAAGCCCTTTTCCAGTTTTGGCGCCAGCCCGCGCTTGATCTCGATGGCCCAGAGCTTGCCGCCAGGCAGTTCGAGCACCAGATCGATCTCCGCGCCGGCCGCCGTGCGGTAGAAGCCGGGTACGGTTCCGGCCGGCGCCACCCCGATCAGCGTCTCGATCACGAACCCCTCCCAGCTTGGCCCGACCACCGGATGGCCCAGCAGCGCTTCGCGATCGGTCAGCCCGAGCAGGGCATGCACGATGCCGCTGTCGCGAATGTAGAGCTTCGGCGCCTTGACCAGGCGTTTGCCGACATTGCTGTGAAAGGGCTGCAGGCGCCGCACCAGCAAGAGATCGACCAGCAGATCGGCATAGCGGCTCACGGTCTGGCCTTTCACTCCCAGGCCCAGGCCCAGCCGCGAGGCATTGACCAGGCCGCCCTGCACATGCGCCAGCATGGTCCAGAAGCGCCGCAACGTTTCAGCCGGAATGCGCGGGCCTAGTTGCGGGATCTCGCGCTCGAGATAGCTGCGGATGAAATCCTGCCGCCAGGCGAAGCTCTCGTCCTCGTCGGCGGCAAGGAAGCTTCCCGGAAAACCGCCGCGCAGCCATAGCCGGTCGAGCGTCGCCTGGTCGGAATCCACTTCAAGCACATCAAATGGGGTCAATTCGAGCAAGCGCACGCGGCCGGCGAGGCTTTCGGAGGACTGGCGCAACAGGTCGAGGGACGCCGAGCCCAGCAGCAGAAAGCGCCCCACGGCCCGGCCACCGCGCCGGCCTTCGTCTATCAGCCCGCGCAGCGTCTCGAAAAGCTGCGGCAGGCGCTGGATTTCGTCGAGGACAACCATTTTGTCGGCGTGCTCGGCCAGATACAGGGCGGGATCAACCAGCCTGCCGCGATCAGCTGCCGATTCAAGATCAAGGTAGAGCGCATCCGTCGCCTTGGCGATAATCCGCGCCAGAGTCGTCTTTCCGACCTGCCGAGGGCCAAGCAGCACGACGGCGGCTTGGCGCGTAAGGGCTTGGCGCAAGGCGGGAAGGAGGCGTCGTTCAATCATCCATGCAAATTGCCCGCGTTGCGGTAAATTTGCAAGGATGATTCTCATTATTGCGCCCTCGACAGCCGAAGCCTGGTCCGATGGAAGCCAGCCGCAGCATGGACGAGATCGCCGCCGCGATCCCGTTCGCTGTCACCGGCTGCGTGGACGCGCTTGCGAAAGGTTGCGGCGCGCTACGCCTTTTGCCGCCGCATCGAGCCGACCGATCTGCTGCAAGAGGCCTTTGCCCGCGCCCTCGATGGCCGGAAAAGTCCCAGCGGAACCCCTTTGGGAGGCAGTTCGGCTTCATTTCTCCAGGTCGAGATGCTGTCCGCATCATTTCGGCCCTGTTCGTTGAGTCTTGGGTGGACCTGTGTGTGGACCAAAATTAACAATTCATATATTTATCAAATATTTCAATAAGAATTAGCGGACCCTCTCTCCGCCAGATCGCTGTTTCACGCGTCGGAACACGGCGGAGCCTTGCCGAACATTTCAGCAAAGAAGCCATTGATTTCAAACAATAAAATGACTGAAATCACAACCGCTGACGGAACTTGCCGGCGCTTGACGGCACCCCCCAACACCTCTAGTCTGTGGGGGAAATCGTGGGGGAAAAAGCTGGTTCGTTGGGTTGCCGCTCATGCCGCAGATGGGTCATCCGCAGGGTTTGCATCGGCTATCAGGCGCGAGCGTGCGCACGATCGTAGCGCCCGGCTGGCATGCTGACGGCGGCGGCCTCTATCTTGAGGTCGATCCAGGCGGCCGCAAGCGCTGGGCCATGCGGTTGACGGTTACCGGCAAACGACGCGATTTCGGTCTCGGATCCGTGACCAAGGTTTCGCTGCAGCGGGCACGGATCGCAGCGGCCGAGTACCGGGCCAATGCGTATCGGGGCATCGATCCGGTGGCAGCCAAGCG
>JANLQJ010000102.1:0-11877 GCA_031367715.1 Hyphomicrobiaceae bacterium
GCTCGGTCTTGCCATCAGCAACCAGCCGCTCCAGTGCGGTGCGATCATCCGAGCCGATGCAAAGGCATGCCTTGATGTTCCTCATGCCGCCAATGAATCTGATTTGCGGGCAAATGGGAATCTTATAAATGGGTCAAAACAGTAGTTGGGCCCATCGGAGCCAGCGAGATATTCGTGCACCAGATGGCTGGACCCGATGTGCGTGCCATGCACGCGGTCCTCCCAATCAGAGAACAGATGATCGGTCGGGTGCCAGAGCTTGTACTGATCGGTGCCGCCCAGATAGCGGAACCACCACTCCACCATCTTGGCGCGGCTGCTCGGCATGCGGGTAAGGCAGTACACGGTCTTGTAGCCGTCGGAATAATCGACGACGCCGGATTCGATCTTGAGATAGCCCGGTTTCAGGAGGTCGTTCACATCGGCAAAGCGCATCGGTCAGACCTCAAGTCTTTAGAATTTGGTTCAGCAGTTTCAAGTGTTCCGCCACCTTGGCGCGCAAGGCGGCTTTGCGGTCATCCGTCCACGGCATGAATCCGTGGTTGGTCTTGAAACCGAATTTTCCTTCAATAACGAGCGATTTCAAGAACGGCGTTGGCTCAGTGCTGCGGTCCAGATGCGGTAGCACGGAGTTCTGGATGTCGAGCGTCAGATCCGTGCCGACCAGATCAGCGTTTTCCAGCGGCCCAAGTACGGCCAGCCGGCGGCCGAAGGAGTTCTTCACGACCAGATCAACCGTCTCGGCATCGCACACGCCCGCGTCCACCAGCGCGATGGCCTCACGCCACAGCGCGTGCTGCATGCGGTTGCCGACAAAGCCGGGGACGTCCTTTTTCACATGCACCGCGACCTTGCCGAGCCTGGTCAGCAGGCCGATCATGCGCGCGATAGCGGCGGGATCGGTCCCCTCGGCCTGGATCACCTCCACCAGCGGCACCAGATAGGGCGGGTTCCACCAATGCGTGCCGAGCACGCGGTGCTTGGACGCCACCCGTGCCGCAATCTGCCCGATGGGGATGACGGAGGTGTTGGAGCACAGCAGCGCATCAGGCCGGGCGTGGAGTTCCAGTTGGGCGAAGATGTCCTGCTTGAGCGGCAGCTTTTCGGGAGCGGCCTCCACCACAATGTCCGCATCGGCGACGGCGTCTTTCAGCGTCGCATGGGTCGCGATCCGCGAAACAGCGGACGCGTCCCATCCGATAGACGTCATGGTCGCGCTGATGCGCTCTTTCACCGTCGCCAGAACATCCGGGAACGGATCGGTGACCGCCACCTCATGCCCGCCATTGGCGAACACGGCGGCCAGGCCATGGCCCATTAGGCCGGCGCCGATAATGGCGATTTTTTCAGTCATCTGTTTGCCACGGGTAGCGCCTTACTTCCTTCTCTCATGGGGAGAAGGTGGCGCGTAGCGATGGATGAGGGGTGCAGGGGCCGCGCGTTGGCACACTGGCCCGTCGCATCGCGCCCGATACCCCTCATCCGCCCTTCGGGCACCTTCTCCCTATGGGAGAAGGGAGTTGCCGCGCCACTGGTGTTCATCGTCTTACCCCGCCGTATAGCCGCCGTCGGCATAAAGAATATGCCCAGTGTAGAAATCCGACGCCTTCGAAACCAGGAACAGCAGCGGCCCGGCGAGATCGTCCGGTTCGCCCAGCCGGCCCTTGGGCACGCGCGCCAGGAACCCCTTGCGTGTCGTCACCGCCTTCTCGTCGTCGCCGAACATCCACTCCGTCAGCGGCGAGCGGAACACCGTCGGCGCGATGGCGTTGACGGTGATGCCTGACGGCCCCAACTCGCAGCCGAGCGCCTTGGTCATGCCGTCCACCGCCGACTTCGAAGCGCAATAGGCCGTGTACCCCGCAGGGTGACCAAGCAATCCGCGCGCTGACGACATCAGCACGATTTTTCCACCCCCGCCCTGCTTGGTCATCTGCGCCGTGACCGCCCGCGCCATCAGCCAGGACTGCGTGACGTTGGCGTCCATGACGTCGAGAAACCGCTCCGGGGCCATATCGGTGATTTTCGACACATCATTCTTGCCCGACGCCACCACAAGAATATCGACGCGGCCAAAACGTGCGACTGCGGCCTCGACAATCTTGCCGCAGTTCGCCTCACTCGATGGGCGCACATTGACCGCTTCCACCAGCGCACCGGATCCGATGCACTCGGAGGAAATCGCGTCCAATTCGACCTTCTTGCCGGCCGTCAGCACCAGCTTGCAACCGGCCCCGGCCAGCACGCGGGCCGCCACCGCCCCGAACGCGCCCGACGCGCCCGTGATGACCGCGACCTTGCCCGAGACGTCGAACAACGACAGCGGATTTTTCATTGCTTGGCGCCTGTCGGATTGACCCCCGGCGGGTACGGAACGACCACCAGCATCTTGCAGACGTGGTTCGAGCGGTTGATGATCTCGCGCACTTCGCCTGGTGCGATGGTACAGCTGTCCATGGCCTTCAACACGGCTTCGCCGCCGCCTGCGATCACCGTCATTTCACCGTCAAGGACGACATAGACCTTCTCAAACGGTGTCGCGTCGGGTCCCGCCCCGCCACCGGGCAGGAATTGGCTGTACCCGACCCACTGGTTGGTCGGGCCGCCGGGTTCGAAGCCTTGGAGCCGCAGGCCCACGACACCCCGATGGTTCGGAGCCTCATAGGGCTCGGCGTCGGCGAAGCGCTTGATCAGCATGTTGCACCTAGCACGAGACGTCGCTGTCCGACATCTTGCGGGCCTTGAAGTTGTAACCAAAGTCGCAGGAATAACCGTCAGGCGCCTTATAGCAGCGCAGTCCGCTCGCATCGGATTTCGACTGGCCTCCAGTGCAAGCGTCGTTGACGGCCTTGCCGGCCATGTTCTCGTAAAGCACCTTGGCCGCCACGCCGCTGACTTGGAGCGTGATCGCGCAGTCGCCCGGCTTGGCGGCGGAACACCCGCTCTTTCTGAGATAGAAATTGCCGTCGAGCTTGCCTTCGTTAGCGGCCAAGGCAGGGGTGGCAAGCAAGGCGGCAGCAAATGCGAGCGATTGGATTGAGCGAATGGTGTGCATCAGAAGTGGTCTCCTTTTTCAATCCGATACTTTTGCCCGGGGTCTGTCATTGCCACCAACCGAATGATACACCCGTCGCCGCGATCCCAGTTCCAGGGAAAGAACGCGAAGGTGCAGCGTTTTCCCGTCACGCTATCCAAATCCCCGCCGACATTCTCGATCCCCAAAATGCCCGCCTTGAACAGGATCTGATGCACCGGTTCCCACGCCGGGAAATCGACAGCCCAGTCGCCACCGCCGGACCACTCCTTGTACTCTTTCTCCAGATGCGGCAGCAGCGGCCCGTTGCGCTGCGGGCCGATGGCGGTGGCCAGCGGATGATCATTGGCCTGCGTATCATGGCCGACCACCTTCACCTGCTTGTCGACCATCCATTGTCCAGCCGAAGGCACGAAGCCGGGGCAATAGGGGAAGTAGTCACCGTCCTCATACAACTTATGCCAGCCGGTGTTGAGGATCAGCACGTCGTGCGGGCGGATCTGCTTGCCACAAGCCTTTTCGAGATCATCGGCGGTGATGCTTTCCCACTTCTTCTTCGGCATCGGAACCACGATGCCCGAGCCGAAGAAATGCGGCAGCGGCACCTCGTCGATGAAGGGCGTGCCCTGAACAACATGGGCGGGGGCGTCGATATGCGTCGTGGAATGCATGGACGTGGTGATGCGCTGGCTGAGCACGCCGCTCTTGGCCATGTAGTGGATGCGCTCGATCTTCACGTCCTGGAAGTATGGCCAGTTCGGGCACTGGAAGCCCCAGCGATGGCTGAGGTTGGTGAACTGCAACCCCATCGGATTATCGTGATTGGCCTGAAACTCGATGCCGCGAACCTTCACCATCGTTTGCGTCTCCCTCGGTCTGCACATGTTATCTCGACCTCGGCAGCGCCATACGTCCCAAGCGTCTTGACGACACCGGCGAGCTGCTGGCAGGCCCATACGCTGGTGGTGGTGCGCCGCACGACGGTGATGTTTGCGCGCGCACGGCGGCCGGCGTCAGCTTCGGCCGGCGTCAGCGCCAGCCGATCGGGCGTCGCGGCGCGCTCGCCATGGGGTCCAAGGCCGGTGACAGGCATGGTGGGGTGGGGCTCCTATGGCGCGAGCTTGGCACGGCGGGCGACGTGGGGGAAGGGGGCGGGGAATGCACTGCCGGCGTTCTGGGAGCGATGACAACAACGGACGCAGATTGACAGCCAGCGGCGGTGAGCCGAGGTGGAGCGGCGCTTGGACCAATTGAGCAGTTTACGGAACAATCCCGATAGATACTTTTCGTCGGCAACGGGGTCTGGTCGAACATTCTGATAGTACGTTTGCGGAATTATTCCAACTCACCGGCCCCTGCATCATTTCCACACTCGCCAAGCGTATCATGCCGGTTCGGCCCCGCACGGACGATCCGCCAGAGGTAGATTTACCGGAACGCAGGCACCGGAAGTCCGCGTATTGGTAGCGGTGAAAGTGCAGCCTTCCGGCGCCCACACCACGGCGATTTATAACCGGGGCGTGCTCTTCCGGTTGGGTCCTTGGAGGCCTTGCGGCCCTTTGCTCCCACCACGTCCAGCCGCCTTGGCACCCACTTTAGTTCCCCTGTTGCCAAGGCTCAAACGAGGGACGCACCCGCCGGCACTCCGGGCGCCGCGGGGGCGTTTCCCCCGAACCATCCCGGCCACCGCCATCCTCCACCACATGCCCGACGGTCGACACGCCCCGTTGCACCAGAAGATGTGTGGAAGTAAATGCTCAGCCACTTGCACTATTCTGACAGGTCTTTGAGGTGTAGAGGCCGGAGCGAGTCAATTCACGCCAGGTGTTGGTGCACGATTCCGTCTCCCAAACGGAGAAGGAAGACTGCAATTATGCAAGTGGCTCAGTAAACTAATGTCTTCCTGACCACCTTGGTCCGTGGCAGCAATTGCGCAGAAAATTACAATTCGATCCCCGATTCCCCCCAGGGCCCATGATACGCCCCAGTCTCGCCAACGCGCTCGAAGCCGTGCGCGCCGAAAAAGTCGCGCTGGGCCTGGATCAGGTTGGCGGTACCTTGAGGCTGACGATAGGCATCAAAATAGGCGAGGGCGGATGACAACGCGGGCGCAGGCGAGGCGGATGCTGCGCTGAGGGCGACGACGCTGCGTAGCGCCGGATGCGAAGCGGTCATTTCGGCAATAAAATCGGGTGCAAGGAGCAGATTGCCTTTGTCGTCCGTGGCCTCGAATGCCAACGCAATGCGGTCGAGGAACTGCGAGCGGATGATGCAGCCGGCACGCCAGATACGCGCGATGTTCGCCATTGGCAGATACCATTCGTGTTCGGCAGAGGCAGCCTCCAGCACGGCGAAACCTTGCGCATACGCCGCAATCTTGCCGGCATAGAGGCCCGCTTCCAGGCGTTTGATGAGTCCGTCGCGATCGAGGTCCAGGCGCGCAGGCAATTGCTCTCCGTAGGCGGCTGCGGCCCGCATCCGCTCATCCTTCATGGCCGACAACGCCCGCGCCGCAACAGCCGCCTCGATGGTGGTGGCCGGTACACCAAGCGACTGCGCCTCCATCACCGACCACCGTCCCGTACCCTTCTGTCCGGCCCGGTCCAGGATCACATCGACCAGCGGCTTGCCGGTTGTCGCATCGCCGACCGCCAGCACGCCCGCCGTGATCTCGATCAGATAGGAGTTCAGCGGACCCTGGTTCCAGGCCGCGAACACGTCGGCGATTTCGCCTGCGCTCATCCCTGCAGCGTCGCGCAACAATCCGTAGACTTCGGCGATCATCTGCATGTCGGCATATTCGATGCCGTTGTGGATCATCTTGACGAAATGGCCGGCGCCATCCGTGCCGATCCAGGCACAGCAGGCCGTGCCTTGGTATTTTGCCGCGATTGCCAATAGAACCGGAGCAATGCGCAAGTAGGCCTCGGCGGGCCCGCCCACCATGATCGAGGGTCCGTGCCGCGCGCCCTCCTCGCCACCCGAAACGCCCATGCCCACGAAGTTTAGACCGCTGCCCTTGAAGGCCGCATCGCGCCGCATGGTGTCGTGAAAATTGGCGTTACCGGCATCGATGATGGTGTCGCCAGCTGACAGCAGCGGGCGCAGTTCGGCGATCTGCGCATCCACGGGCTCGCCAGCCTTGACCATTATGATGATGGTGCGCGGGGCCCTCAGAGCCGCAACCAGTTCGGCCACGGAGCGGCAAGGCGTGATGCGCAAAGCCAGTTCGCCCGCGCCGGCATGGAAGCGCTTGGTGGTCTCCGCCGTTCGATTGACAACGGCGATGGCAAAGCCCTTCTCGGCAATGTTCAGGGCCAGATTGGCCCCCATGACGCCAAGGCCGATCAGGCCGATGTCCGCTTGCGTCATAATATTGTTCCTTGCGTGCCGTGGCGGCTGCCACCAAAGCGGCCCAGCCGACTTGTAGTTCATCCGATTCCATGAGCTTCATTGGTTGGAAAACGCAATGGGCGCAACTGCTTGATGTGGGAGAGTCTCGGCAATCATAGCCGTTGGATCAGGAGCATTTGCATTCAAACGGCATTGTCGCTCCGGCGCGGTTGGAGCCGCAATGCGACGACCGACTGATGTCGTGGTTGGGACTTGCAGCTCAGTTCCATGACGGCGCGCTTCATCGCTCTGGCAGCCCAGTCTCCCGATCGACGGCGAGGTGTGCATGCAATCGTAAGACAACGAGTGATGCAATAAATTAGACCAAAATCAATTCTTCCGGTCAGGTGAATTGGGGTTGCCAGATCAAGTCGTCAGCAACCCCGCTGCGTCCTTACCGTGCCGCAGCCACCGCCCGTTCGGCGATCACCGGGATCACCGACGCGCGGTACTCGGCGCCGCCGTGAATATCGCTGAGCAGGCCGGTCGCGGGCACCGTGGCGCCCTTCAGCGCATCGACCGAGAAGCCCTTGCCGAGTGCGGTTTCCAGGCTCGCCGCCCGGAACACGCCGCTGGCGCCTGAGCCGGTCACGGCAACCCGCACGCCGCCGACGGTTTGTGCGGCGAACACGCCGATCAGAGCATAGCGCGAGGCCCGCTGTTCGAACTTGGAGTAGCCCGCCTTGGTTGGAATCGGGAAGCGCACGGCCTTGATAAGTTCGCCGGGTTTCAGGGTGGTCTTGAACAGGCCGGCAAAGAAGCTGTCGGCCGGGATCTCGCGCTCGGTCGTAACGATGGTGGCGCCGAGACCGAGCACGGCGGCGGGATAATCCGCAGCCGGATCGTTGTTGGCTACCGAGCCGCCGATGGTGCCTGCGTGCCGTACATGCGGATCGCCGATGCTGCCGGCCAGCATGGCAAGCGCCGGAATGGCCCCGCGCACGTCGGCACTGGCAGCCACTTCGGCATGGGTGGTCATGGCGCCGATCACGATGGCATTACCGTCGCGACGGATGCCTTTCAGTTCGGCGACCCCGGCCAAGTCGATCAGCATGGCCGGCATGGCGAGCCGTTGCTTCATGGTCGGGATCAGAGTCTGGCCGCCGGCCAGAACCCGGTTCTCCTCGCTGGAGCCGAGCACCTTGACGGCGTCGGCGAGCGAGGCGGGACGGACATAGTCGAATGCGTACATGGTGTTTGTTTCCTCGTGTTTCCTGGGCAGTAGGCAGTGGGCAGTGGTGGTACTGAGGCCTGTCGGCGTTTTGCGCCCTACTGCCTACTGCCTCACTGCCTACTGCCCCTCTTCCTATTCCGCCGCCTTCATTCCCTTGGCGTTGATTGCCGCCCACACCCGCGCCGGTGTCGCCGGCATCTCGATATTGTCGATGTCGATGGCATCGCAGATGGCGTTGATGACGGCCGGCGTCGAGCCGATCGCGCCCGCTTCGCCACAGCCCTTGACGCCGAGCGGATTGAGCGTGCACGGCGTGACGGTGGTTGAGACCTTGAAGAACGGCACGTCGTCGGCGCGCGGCATGCAATAGTCCATGTAGGAGCCGGTGACCAGCTGGCCCTGATCGTTGTAGACGGCACCTTCCAGCATGGCCTGGCCGATGCCCTGCACGAGCCCTCCATGCACCTGACCCTCGACGATCATCGGATTGATGATGTTGCCGAAGTCGTCCGCCGCGACGAACTGCGTGATAACCGTTTCGCCGGTGCGCGGTTCGATCTCGACCTCGCAGATATAGGTGCCGGCGGGGTAGGTGAAGTTCTTCGGGTCGTAAAACGCCGTCTCTTCAAGTCCCGGCTCGATCTTGTCGATCGGGTACTTGTGGGGCACGTAGGCGGTCAGAGCGATCTCGCCAAACGTCTTCTTCTTGTCTGTGCCTTTGACAGTATAGGCGCCGTTCTCGAACACGATGTCGCCTTCCGAAGCTTCGAGCAGATGGGCCGCGATGATCTTGCCCTTGTCGATCACCTTGTTGAGGGCGTTGACGATGGCCGAGCCGCCAACCGCCAGTGAGCGCGAGCCGTAGGTGCCCATGCCGAACGGCACCTTGTTGGTGTCGCCATGGACGATGTTGACGCTTTCGGCCGGGATGCCGAGCTTTGAGGCGACAACCTGCGCGAAGGTCGTCTCATGGCCCTGGCCGTGACTGTGCGAGCCGGTCATGACGCTGACCGAACCGGTCGGATTGACGCGGACGGTTGCCGCCTCATAGAGACCCGCGCGGGCGCCGAGCGCACCGACCAGGCTCGACGGCGCGATGCCGCAAGCCTCGATATAGCTGGCAAAGCCGATGCCGCGCAGTTTGCCTTTGGCCGCCGACGCCGCCTTGCGGGCCGGGAAGCCGGCGTAATCCGCCGTCTTCAAAGCCGCCGCCATCGAGGCCTCGTAGTCACCGACGTCGTACACAAGCGCGACCGGCGTCTGGTACGGGAACTGCGTCTTCTTGATGAAGTTCAGTCTACGGAACGCAGCCTGATCCATCTTCAGCTCGCGCGCCGCCTTGGTGACGATGCGCTCGATGATGTAGGTCGCCTCGGGCCGTCCTGCTCCACGATACGCATCGACCGGAACCGTGTTGGTGAACATGGCCTTCACGTTCACATAGACGGCTGGGTACGTGTACTGACCGGCCAACAGCGTGCCGTGCAGCCAGGTTGGGATGCAGGGCGCAAACGTTGAGAGGTAGGCGCCCATATTGGCCAGCGTATCGCAACGCAGGGCCAGCATCTTGCCGTCCTTGTCGATGGCAAGCTCGGCATGCGTGACGTGATCGCGGCCGTGCGCGTCGGAGACGAAGCTCTCGGAACGCTCGGCGGTCCATTTGACGGGACGCCCAACCTTCTTGGCGGCCCAGGTGACGAAGGCTTCTTCGGCATAATGGAAGATCTTGGAGCCAAAGCCGCCGCCGACATCGGGGGCGACGACGCGCAGCTTGTGCTCAGGAATCGAGAGCACGAAGGCGCCCATCAGCAGACGGATGACATGCGGGTTCTGGCTGGTGGTGTAGAGCGTGTGCTCGTCGGTGCCGATCTCGTAGACGCCGATGGCCGCGCGCGGCTCCATGGCGTTGGCGACCAGGCGTTGGTTGACCAGGTCGATCTTGGTGACATGGGCGGCCGCGGCGAAGGCAGCGTCGGTGGCGGCCTTGTCGCCAAATTCCCAGTCAAAGCACATATTGTTCGGGGCTTCGTCATGCACCGGCGTGCCGCCGCCGCTAAGAGCCTTCTTCATGTCGATGACGGCCGGCAGTTCCTGATAGTCGATCGAGACCAGATCGGCAGCGTTCTTGGCGGCGGTCAGACTGTCGGCGATGACGGCCACCACCGGGTCGCCGACATGACGCACCTTGCTGGCAGCCAGGATCGGATGCTTGGGCTCCTTCATCACCTCGCCGCCCTTGCCGGTGATCTGCCAGCCGCACGGCACGCCGCCGACCGCTTCCAGATCGGCGGCCGTGAAGATCGCAACCACGCCCGGCGCGTCCTTGGCCGCCGAAACGTCGATCTTGCCGAGCTTGGCATGCGCCACGGGGGAGCGCAGGAAATAGCAGTAGGTCTGCCCCATGTGGTTGATATCGTCCGTGTACTTGCCGATGCCCTTGAGGAACCGGTAGTCTTCGCGCCGCTTGGTGCTGGCGCCGATGCCATCTTGTGCCATTTTTGGTTGTGACCTTCCCTGGGTTTTTCTTAGAAGGCAGTAGGCAGTGGGCAGTAGGCAGTGGAAAAAAAGTCTTCCTACTGCCTACTGCCTACTGCCCACTGCCCATTTTCATTCTTTACGCCGTCACTTGCCCACTCGCGATCTGCACCGCCTTGACGATGTTGTGGTAGCCTGTGCAGCGGCAGATATTACCCTTGAGGCCGGCTCGGATCTCGATTTCGGTCGGCTTAGGATTGTTCTTGAGCATGTCTACGACAGCCATCACCATGCCGGGCGTGCAATAGCCGCATTGCAGGGCGTGTGCCTCGCGGAAGGCAGCCTGTACCGGATGCAGGTCGGCACCACTCGACAGGCCTTCGATGGTGGTCACGCTGGCGCCATTGGCCTGTACAGCAAGAGTGGTGCAGCTTTTGACCGCGTTGCCGTTGACATGCACGACGCAGGCGCCGCACTGGCTGGTGTCGCAGCCGACATGGGTGCCGGTCAACATCAGGTCACGGCGCAGGAATTCGACCAGCAGCGTGTTCGCCGCCAGGTCTGCCGATACCGCCCTGCCGTTCACAGTCATCGAAATCTTGGGCACTTCGTTCCTCCTTTTGTATGTCGTGTTTTGTTGTGTCGTTGAGATCGGATTGACAGCCTCAGTGCATAAACTTGAAGGCGTAAATGAGTGCAGCGATCACGCCGAGTGCGAGCACGCCCCACGCCCAGGCCGGCATGCTGGAGCTGCCCGCCGATTTTCCTGGCGGCGCGGTCCGTCCGGCAGCAGAAATTGCCGACGCGCCCGCCGCTACTGCCATGGCCGGGGTAACTTCGGCTGCGAACTTGTCGAAAAATTCGCCCGCCAGCTGCGCCGCCGTGGCATCGATCAGCCGTGCGCCCAATTGGGCGATGCGGCCGCCGACCGTCGATTCGACCTTATAGGTGAGTTCCGTGCCGCCATCTTTTGGCAGCAGCGAGACATCGGCAAAGCCGCTGGCAAAGCCGGCCGGTCCCGCCTTGCCCGAGCCGGTCAGGCGATAGGAATTGGGCGGGTTGAGGTTGCTGAGCCGCACGTCGCCATTGAAACGGATGGCCATCGGGCCGAGCTTGAGGGCAACGACGCCCTTCATGTTGGTATCGTCGATCTTTTCGAGGGATTCGCAGCCCGGGATGCAACGCTGCAGGACGGCCGGATCGTTCAGTTTTTTCCAGACGTCGGCTTGTGGCGCCTGAATCTGACGCGTACCAGACATTTCCATCGTTGAGGTCCCGCAAAAGACGCCGAACGACACAGCGCGAAGGCGCAGAACCGGACGGCCAAAGACGTCGTTCGATCTTGGCCGAGCCCTCGAGTGTCGTCAACCATGCAGTGGTCCTACGCTCCCCGCCTGCCGCCGGGTTTGCAGGCTTGTTCACCGAGGTTTCCATTTGCCGCGAAGGCTGCTATAGGGCCTCCGTCCGGAGACGTGGCCGAGTGGCTGAAGGCAACGGTTTGCTAAACCGTCATACGCTGTCAAGGCGTATCGGGGGTTCGAATCCCCCCGTCTCCGCCAGCATTGCTTTTCGCATTGGTCCGAGATTGACCGCGGAAGCCCATAGAACCCCGATAACAAGCCTCCTGAAGTGGCTAAAGCGCCCGAACTGCGTTCGCGCTAGCCCTTGCCTGTTCGTTCCAATCCGTGTTTCATGGGTGGACCGCTGGGTGGACCGGGGCGCCGGTCCACCCAGCGGAAGTGTGCTGGAAACGGAGGCGCAGAATGGTGCGAGCGCTGAATCGCCTGTCGGCTCGCCAAGT
>JANLQJ010000105.1:0-6787 GCA_031367715.1 Hyphomicrobiaceae bacterium
ATGGAGATCCGCGCGACGCCGCCCGCACTGGACAGAAACACTGCGGCAATGATCACCGCGCCCTTGATCACGAGCTGTGGTTCGGACGAGATGCCGACCAGATTCATGATGTTGACGATGCTTGCTAGAACGAAGACGCCAATCACGGCGCTCAGCGGGTCGCCTTTGCCGCCGACTAACGACGCGCCGCCAACCACAACGGCCGCAATGGCGTCCAATTCATACCCTCGACCGATCAGCGAACTGCCCTGCATGAGTTGGGCCGCGGCTAGCAGGCCCGCGAGACCGGCCAGCACACCTGAGATCGTATAGGTGATGAAAAGATCACGACTAACCGGCAGGCCTGATAAACGAGCAGCCTCGCGATTGCCGCCGATCGCGTAAAGTCGCCGTCCGAACGTCGTGTAGCGGCTGCAGAAGGCGGCGATAACAGCAACGAGCACGAAAATGAAGACAGGATTGGGAATGCCCAGAATATGCCCGTCTGAGAACATCGTGACAAACATTGCATTGTCTATCTCGATCAGGCTTGTTGACTGTATGATGTAACTGAAGCCTTGCGCCATGCTCATCATGGCGAGCGTCGCGATGAAGGGAGGAATGCGAAGCCAAACGATCAGTAAACCGTTACCAAACCCCACGGCGCCACAGACGAGGAGTGTGAATGCCGTGACCGCAACAGCATTCATGCCTGTCTGCAGTGTCAGCGCCGAGACGACCGTCGACAAGGCGAGAACTGAGCCGACGGACAAGTCAATGCCACCCGTCAAGATGACGTAGAACTGGCCGATGGCGAGAAGCGCGATGATCGACGAAAAGTCAATCACATTGCCCGCGTTCCTGACCGTCAGGAAATTTGGCGACACTATCCGGCCCACGATGATGATTGCGAGGAGAACCAGCAAGAGATAGCTCTTCGGCAACAGCCTTTTGAGCAAGTCGGCGACACCGCTCTTCGGCCCAGAGCGCTTTTGCGTCACGACGAACCCGTCTGAAGTGTGGATGGCCATTGCCTTCTCCTTGAACTCACATTCTGTTATTCATGATTTTCTGCGCTGGCCTCGCTCGGCGCTCGATGTGATCACCCGCACCTGGAGATGATGGCTTCGCCGTGCGGATCGATGTCATCATGATCAAGTTCCGCAACGACCCGACCCTTGGTCATCACGAGGACGCGGTCGCACATCATGGTCTCGGAAATTTCGGAACTCGCGACAACCACGGTGCCGCCTGCTTGTGCGAAGTCGCGAATCAACTCGTACATGTCTTCCTTGGCACCGACGTCGACGCCGCGGGTCGGCTCGTCGCAGATCAGCAGGCGCGCCGAGCGGACCAACCATCGAGCTAGGATTGCCTTTTGTTGGGTCCCTCCGCTGAGGGTCTTCATGGGCTGGTCGACGCCAGAGATGCGCATGCCGAGGCGCGTTGCGAGGCCCTGCGCCGCCTCGTTCTCCTTTCGCGCATTCAGCACGGAGAACCGGCTGAACATAGGCAGGCTGGCGATAGATATGTTGCTGGCGACGCTCATGTCCGGCACGAAGCCGTGCGCCTTGCGGTCCTGCGGCAGCAACCCGATGCCCAGCTTAATCGCGTCGCGTGGCGATTGGAAATCGACAGGGTTGCCGTCGAAGTTCATGGTTCCGCCAGTTCGCGTCCGGGCGCCGGCGATTAGGCTCACCAGTTCCGACTGACCGCTGCCGACGAGCCCTGCTATACCGAGAACTTCGCCCTTGTACAGGTCAAAACTGACATTTTCGATCTTGTCGTCTTCGGTCAGGCCGCGCACCGAGAGAAGCACTTGATCAGTCGGGCCGGGGCCAAGTCGCGGGCTACGCTCGCCACTGAGCGCCGCCTCCGCGATCGAGCCGCTCAGGCTCTTGCCAACCATAGCCGAGACGACGTCTGCGGGCTTGCTGTCAGCAATTGCGAAACTTGCTGCATTCTGGCCATCCCGCAACACCGAGACGTAATCGCAGAGGTCGTACAGTTCTTCCATGCGGTGGGAGATGTAGAGGAGCGTCATGCCCTGGCTCGCCAGAGTGCGGAGCACCTCAAAGAGCCGTCTAACGTCGGGCTGGGGCAGTGTTGATGTCGGCTCGTCGAGCAGAATCACGCGCGCCTTCTTGCGCAGCGCCTTGGCGAGTTCGACCGCCTGCTGCTCGGCGACCGAGTAATGCGCCACGGGCTTGCGAACGTCGAGATCGTAGCCGATCCGCGCCAAGGCCTCTTCGGACATTGCGATCATTTTCGGCCAATCGACGATCCGCGGAAAGGACCGCTGCGGCAAGCTGCCAAGAAAGATATTTTCCGCTACCGAAAGCTGGGGGACGAGGCTGAGTTCCTGGTAGATCGTCTGAATGCCTGCGTCTTGGGCGTCCTGGGGGTTTCGGAACTGCGTCGGCTGCCCGCCCAACACGATAGTCCCGCTGTCCGGCGCCTCGGCCCCGGACAGGATTTTGACGAGAGTTGATTTGCCCGCACCGTTCTGTCCGGCGAGCGCATGAATGCTGCCTCGCCGAACGTGTAGGTCCACACCTTTGAGCGCCTGGACGCCAAGGTAGCCTTTCGTGATCCTTTCTATCCGCAACTCGTCGACTACAGCTGTTGCGCTTGTCACCGACGCGACGTTCGGATGCTGAGACATCGGTCGATCCTCACCCGATCCGCGCGGTCATGAGGGGGCGGCCTAGCATATGATCGGCCGTCATATAGGCGAGAGCCTGGATAGTTTGGGTCGGGTTGTACCCGTGATAACTCGGGAACTGGCCGCCGCCGATGACGAAGAGGTTCTCGCATTCGTGCGACTTGCCGAATATGTCGACCACGGATGTCGCCGGATCCTCTCCCATCCGATGCGTGCCGACCTCGTGCGTGGATAGGTGGTATTTCGGAGACGTGGTCTCCTCCCACCACGTCGTCAAATTCATCTCCTTGGCGATCTTCCGTTTCTGCTTCAGTAGGAATTCGACACCCCGTTCGTCCGCTTGTCCCCAGCCGTGGGTCATGCGCAGCGCGGGTTGGCCGTAGGGGTCTTTGCACTTCGGATCGAGGTCGACATACGTCTCCTGCGTCGGGATGTTCGCGGTCTGTGAATACATCGCCGTGATCCGGCTGTAGTTGTCGCGCATCCAGTCGCGGAACCCTGAACCCCATCGCGGCGCGTCCCGCGGCATGGCATGGACGATCTCAAGCGGCTGGAAATCACCCGACCAGCTGATGATGGGCGCGCCCCAGAGCACGTTGCGGTCGTAGTCGTGAACGAGTTCGCCGCTGAAATCCTCGATGGCAGTTGAGGCAACGAGCGGGCCCATGTATGGATTCGCGGATTCCGGCGTCAGCCCCATGAAGAACCCAAAAGCATGGGTCATCAGGTGCTTACCTACCTGACCGTTCTGGTTAATCCCGGAAGCGAGCACGAGCCTCGCGTTTTCGAGAGCGTAGCAGGCGAGGACCACCTGATCGGCTTCGATGTCGATAGAGCGTCCCTGGCCATCGAAATAGGAGACACCCGTCGCGCGGCTGCCGTCACCGGACCGGTTGACTTTGTATACGCGGCAGTAATCACGGATTTCCAGGTTGCCGCTAGCCAGGCCAAGCGGTAACGACGCCACATGAGTCGATGTTTTGGCGTTTACATGGCACGGATAGCCATGACAGTAACCGCAGTAGGTGCAGCCCGACCGCCCCTTGAACGGCTCAGATGCAATTGCCGCGGCGGTGCGAAAGGGGTGGAAGCCCAATTTGCTGCAGGCGTCGGCGAAACGCTGATCCGCCGGGCCCTGTCGCAAGGGCGGCATTGGATAGTCGCGACTCCGCGGCGCTTCCCATTTGTTGTGGAGGGCCCCAGTGCCGTTGGCAATGTTGCTGCCACGGCCGGAAATCCCGAGTTCCCACTCGACACGATCATAATAGGGTTCGAGGTCGCTGTACGAAATCGGCCAGTCGACCAGCGTGTGGTTTTCAGGAAGCGCGGTGTTGCCGAGCCTCTCATCAATCAAGCTCTTCATGCGAAACTCGGCTTCGCGGAACCGCCAGCAGGCGCCGCCCCAATGGATCGATCCACCGCCCGTGCCCAAGGAGGGAGGCAAATGGAGCGGGTTCGCGGTGCCAAGCGGGCCGTCGACCCAGGGCAGCAGCGTCGCCACGTCCTTACTGCGTTCTCGCCAGGTCATCGGGTCGGTCGTCATATGGGGCACGATCGCGCCGCGGGCATAGTAGCGGATCTCATCGAACTTTAACTTGAAGTCGTCGTCCGAATAGTGGGGCCCTTTGTCGAGGCAGACGACTTTCAGACCCTGCTGCGCCAGTTCCGAGGCGACAATGGCGCCCGAAGCGCCCGCGCCAACGACAATGACGTCGATTTTCTTCGATTGTGCCATTTCACACTCAGCCGTTTCTCGTGAAAACGTCGTTGCTGGGTGGACACTTCAGCTCGCGTCGGAGATCGGACAAAGTCCTAATGGGAATTTTCGTCCCGTCGAAGCCAGGTTTCATCTGCTCGGCGGTATAGCCCCACTGAACACCGGGAAAACCGACCAGCCGCCAGCCGACCGCACCACGGTTCCCGCCGTAGAGCGGGTCACAGAAGAATCCTTCCATCGTATGCTCGCGGATCACCGCGAAGAAACGCTGGAGCAAGGCCAAGTCGATCCTTTGGAGCTCAGCGCTTTGCGATGGATCGATCCGCGCGTCAGCGGCGCCTTCTTTTCTCGATATCATAGGGCGCCCTATCGGGCGGTCCGTATGTTCGGCCGTCCGGCTGAAATCGTAGTTGTAGTCGTCCTCGCCCACGTCCGTGCGACCCGCCGCCGCTTCGCCGCTTTCCGGGCCGAGAAGGCGACGGATGATCCCGTCCTGCTGTTCGGCGCTCAAATCGACGAAAGAAGTCGAAAATCTTCGCGTGCATAGCACCTCCAGTTCACGCAGACCGAGGCGATAAACGCGTTGCAGTCCCGTGCTGAAACCCGACACTGCACGGTCGATGTAGTAGACCACCCCGGCCTGCGTTGCTCCGGCTCCGGTTCCGTCGCCAGGTATGATGCGATCCGCGATTGCCTCGACAACACGTGCCTCGAAGTCGTTGAAATACATTAGCGCCACAGAGCAATCCACCGCGGATGGATCTTCTTTGTCATCCATTTCGTGTCTCCCTGATGTGCGGACCATTCATCCAATCGACCAACCGGCATATGAAACCTCGCTCCGCTAGCAGGCTGCTAAAATCGAATATTGTATTCGCTTCGATTGGGTATCTAGGCCTTTTTGATTGCAGATCGTTCTGGAAAGCTCCGCGAGTCTCCAAGGTTTTCAGCAGCCTGCTAAACTGCCGGTTCGGGACGCAGCCCCGTCATACCAGCGATAAACTGCCGAAGGGTGCGACGACCTTTGATCGCGTCCAGTTAAGCGGGAGCGACCCCGGTTTCGCAACATCCCTTACCGCCGGTTCGTGGTCGTTCACTCCGACGCGCGCACGTAAGTCTCGTCCGACTTGAAGTATTTCGACGCGTTTTCAGGCGTGACCACGACGGTCGGAACATAGTTCGTCTTGGACGGACAAGCCTTCTCGTCCTTGTTGTAGGCCGCCAACGCCATCTTCACGGCCAGAACGGCTTGGTCCCAGGGCTGGTTGGACGCATCAGCCTGCATCGGGCCCTTGGGATCGTCCATCATCTGCTTGATGGCGTTCATGCCGCCATCGTAACTGCCTGTCAGGATCCCCTTTTCCCAAAGGCCAGCTTGCTTTAGACCCTGAGTCACACCGCCGTTCATCACGTCGCTCATGCTGAAGACGATCTTCAGGTCCGGGTTAGCGGTCGCCATGTCACGGATCGGCCCGAGCGCCTTGTCGGGCTTCCACTCGCCGAACTTCATCGGAAGAACTACCGTCTTCATGTTCGGATGGTCCTTCATGACCTTGTTGTAGCCATCCATAAAGCCATTGAAGCGCAGGTCGCTGATGACGTCGCCGGGGAAGCCGCCGATGCTGCCCAGCTTGATCGTCCCGGAATCGCCGAACTTAGCGAGGGCCTGTTTCGCAATGACATCGCCGGCCAGAGCACCGGTCGCGAACTGGTCTTCCGCGACGTAGCAGAAGCTGTCGGGCACCAGCTTCTGGTCGAGGTTCGAATTGACCGCGACAAGAGGAATCCCGGCCTTCTTCAGGGCTTTGACCGACGCTCCGACGCCTATCGGATCGTTTGCGTTCATGATGACGACGTCGGCGCCCAGCGTGATGAGGGTTTGGACGTCATGGTTCTGACGAGTCGTGTCGCCATTCGCGTCGAGAACGATGATCTTGGCGCCGATCACCTTAGCCTGGCTTTCACCACCGCTGACCATCGTCTTCCACCAGTCGCTGCCACTGATGCCACGCTGGGTCCAGCCGATGACGAGGCCCTTGCCCGTACTTTTGTCGTCCGCTTGCGCCGGCAGAGCAAGACTGCTTCCGACGACAATGGCCGCCGCGCTAAACATCACTGCCCTGCGAATCGCACTACGGTGACCAGTCAAATGTATTGATTGGTAAGCTCTTCTCATTGTCGTTTCCTCATGTTGTGGATTTTAGTTGTTATTATCGGCTCAAGTTGCTTCCTACTAACATCGATGCCAGGTATTCGGTCATGCTGACGGGTGCTACGCCGTGTGTCCGGACGGCAGCGTGAACACGCCACGCTTAACCAGCATCTCGATGTTCTTGGCTCGGGTCAGCTCTTCCCGCTTCAGCCAGCCTTCTTTCGGGGCTTCCTTGAGATACTGGTTTTTCGGGTAGATGGGCTGCTCATAAATC
>JANLQJ010000138.1:0-3270 GCA_031367715.1 Hyphomicrobiaceae bacterium
CCTACCTGCCGCACCACTTCTTCCTGTAGCGTCGAGCCGCATCGCGAGCAGCCCGTGCGCTCGAGGGCAGACAAGGACTTGTAGCTTGGCGTCAGCTTTGTGGCAATGAGGTTCGCAAGGCGACGGGCTCCTTGCGACCCACTGCTGCCGCTCAGCACACCGAAATATCAGCCGCAAAGCTGACCTCGCCGACTTGGTCGAACTGCCCGCACCAAGTCTGAGCACACACCGCGCGACAATCCCGACCACGAACCGCTGAGTTCTGAGCTCGCGCTGGCGGCGGCCAGACGCCGATCAAGAAGTGCGTTCGTTTGGGCCCCTGTTTCAAGCCGGCTGGGTTCTCGGGGACTACTTGCGGGCCGAGTATGAAATTGCCTACCAGCCGGACAGACGCCGGGACAAGGTTCCGCTGCACTCGATGCCGAAATCGTTTCTGACACGCAAGGTCCAGATCGACGTGCCGGGCACCGGCCCATCTCCAAACGTCAATGAAACCTCAGGGCCGGAGTAGATCCCTGTGACCGACGCCGAAAGCGTGGGTGCAGCAGATGTTCCGAAGTTCAGTTGCTCGATATACCTGAGCGCGCGACTCCAACCGGCCAGATCGAGCTTCCAAGCCACCCAGGTTGCCCCTGCCACATTCGGCAAACTCACATATCCGCTGACGAGCAAGGTATCGCCGTTTCGGACAATTAGTCCCCGCGCGTCAGTTCCGTTCACGAAGCACGGCATGCCGGATACTTGATCGAGAATGTCGCTCATGCGAACGAATGGGTCGACGTTCATCGATTGCTCGAATACGGTTCCTGGAGCGTCGGCATAGGCGCAGAAGTCCTCTCCCCCGAAGCCCCAAGTAGCTGACAAAGACAGGTCGTTTCGTAGCACGGCAAGGTCGGTGCCGTAGCTCAACGCGGGCGAACCCATGACACAACGCGGCGGAACGAATCGACTGTAGAAATACCCTGACGTGAGGTCCGCATCGCCCACGTCGGTTTTACATCCGGTAGTGACGTTGGGGTAGATGCCGAAGATGTGCGACCCCGCGACCGTTATTTGCACACCACTGACGCCATTGGCGCATCGCACGTCGTTCCAGGTCGCGCTGAAATTCCCAGAGAATCCGTTGGCGAGCCAAACTGGCCGCAATGGCGTTCGCAGGACTGACTTGCTCGCTTTTTGCCCATAGTCGACGAATGACAAGGGGTCGGCCGCTACCATCAGCAATAGTGGCGCCAACGGAAGGTCCGCACGGACTGAATAGGTTGCCGACACCTCACCGGCATCGGCCAAGACTTCGATGTTCGACCTACCACCCTGGGTGTCCGTCCATGCAACGCAGGTCTCTCCTCCCCATGCGGTCACCTTTGCAGGCGGAAGCTTGAGGCTGGAAGCCGGGCTTGGGGTCAAGCATATCCTCCGGAGCGGGTCGCCTGGTACGACCTTCTTCCCGTCTGTCGACAGGAGGACATCAAGGGCATCTCCAACGTCGGACCGAATTTCGACTCCGGCGGAATCGACGGCCCAGACCCGCAGCAGCGGTTTGTCGCTTAGCTCGAGATTGGAAGCAGTGGTGAATCCAATTCCAAACTCGGAGACAATTCGCGGAAACGGATCGACATGCTCTCCGTCTTCTTCTCCCAACCGATACTCGAAGTGCAAGTGAGCACCGGAGCCTATGGCCTCGGGCAGACCGGAGCCTCCCGTCTTACCCAACGTCGAGCCACTCGGAACGGTCACGCCGAGTTGAATCGGGTGAGACCTGCCGTCGGCCCCCATGTAGGAAGTCGCGACATCGGTCAGATGAAAGTATCGGATGTAGTCTTGACCCACCTTCAAGGTGATGGTGACGCCGGAGCCACAGACCGCTTGGTACACATCCTCTGCTGCATTGGCGTCGGCGACCAATTTATCGGCAAGAAGCTTGGGCAGGAATATGTCGTAGTGAAACGAAGATTCACACTTCTTCTTGTAGACGATGTTGTTGTCGTCGAGTAACTGCTTCGCGGTCTCTACCTGTGCTCGTGTTCGTATCCGGACCACGGTCCCGGTGGCAGCCGCGATGATTCCTATCCCAGGTGTCGCGCGCAAGTCCATTCCCATGTGCGGTCGCTCTTTGGAACCTACCTTCTTGCGAAGCCGCATCCTGCTTTGGCGACTCGTTTCGACGCAAGTCGCCTGCAGAAGCGGGCAGAGCAGTGTTCCAGTTACCGCGCTCGCTGCTACTGTGCGGGCCCGCTCGGCGCTCTTGCGCTGTTGGCTTGGGGCCTGCGGCACGATGGCGGCCATGACATAGGCCACATAGGGACCGGTTGTGCCACCGGAGGCAACAAAATCTGTCGGATCGACTATGGCGTTGACCCGACCGGTGCCTTCGTCGAAAGTCCCATCAAGGCGGCGCCACCCATCCTCGCCGTCCTCCTCGCTGTCTGTCGATGCAGCGAAAAGAGCTGCAGTCTGTCCTGGACCCGGATGCACGTCGACCTTGATCACGAGAGCGATGCCCGGATCCGTCGGCCGGCCAGTCAGTGTCAGTTTGATCAGGCCGGCGCCAGGTTTAATGACCTCCAGGGTCACCGCAGCGCCAGCGAATGCCAGTGAAGCCCCAGACTCGGCGATTGAAGACACCACGACATCGGTCCCGAACAGGTCCGTCTGGCCGGACAAGTCGACGCTCACGAGGTCCCGCAGCGATACCCGGGGACTCGCTGCAGACACCTTCGAGGAGACGGACTCTTCGTTGGACGATCCGGATACTGGCGTCCCGCCCCCGCTCGCTGTACCACCTCCGCCTCCCCCGCAAGAGGCCAGCAGCGTAGTAGCTAGCAACAGGAGCCAGCCGAAGGTTTGCCGACGGAGGAAGGAGCGGTGGAGCGACAAGCAGGCTCCTCGAAAGCCAAATTCAGTCTACAACGGATACGAGGCGCAGTCGATTGGTTCGCGCCTGAACCGCTGCGGCCTGCATCGCGGGTCAGTGGCCGCCCTGACCGGATTGCGGGCGCCGCCATGGCCCTTGTCGGCCCCCTGCTTCCGAGCACTTACCTCAGGGTTTCAACGTCTCTTTAGTTGCGTCGCAGCATCCGTGAGTTGCAGATCCGGGCGCCTGAACCGGACGGTCAGGAGCACCCGCAACTGGCCGTTAGCCGAAATTCAAACTGAGACACCACCTGGCTGCCGCATAGCGTGCACGGGATGATGGGAAAGGCGCGGTGCGCGGCCCAGCGTTCGAGATCGGTCTCGGCCACGTAGGCCAGCGGTCGGATCACCACGTTG
>JANLQJ010000206.1:0-7706 GCA_031367715.1 Hyphomicrobiaceae bacterium
GCCACACCAAGATCGAAAGCACGGTGCGTTATCTCGGAATCGAGGTTGACGACGCCCTTGCGATAGCCGAGCAAGTCGACGTCTGAACTACCCGGGCGGAACAGACATTTCCGCCCGACTGTCATCTGTGCTCATGGGCCACTCGATACAGTTTCCAGCGCATTTCTCGATACTCGAACCTAGCCAATTAGCGGACATTTCATGCCACCCGACTGCATGAACCAGTTCCCCCAACTGCACGATGATTGCATCAACGGCGTCACGCCAGTCTTTGCCGGCTCTGCGCGACCAGCCAATCCACGCTGCTGGCCAACAACGGCGCCGCCGCAGACCAGTCGAACCGGCGCGGGTCGGGGCCGACGACGCCCCAGATCGGATGAGCCGGATCGTGGCGGCCAGCTTCCCAGACATCGCCCTCCGCTAACGGAGCATCGGCCAGCGGCGGCAGGCGGTCGAGCTGCACCAAATGCGGATGGAGCGCATAAAGCAGCGTCGTCTCGAAGATGCCGGCGTGGTCAGGTGGGATCAACAGGCCCTCGATCCGGTTGACGGCGGTGGCGAGCACGGTCATGGCATGCCCGCGGCCATTCCACTCCGTTGCCAGACGATCAATCATGGTAAGCTGCGCATCGGCAAAATGGCCTGAGAACAGCACGGCCAGGCGGCAGCCAAAGTCTTGCAACCGCGTGAAAGTCTTTTCCAGCACCGCCGAGATCTCGCGGTCCGTCTCCAGCATGATGGTCCAGGGATAGGCTTCGTGGCCGCCGCCGGTGCCGTATTGCAGTGGTGGCAGCACGATGCCGCCGCCCTTGGCCGCTGCGCCGAGGCAAATTCCGTGCGCGTTCAGGGCGTCGAGCCCGACCGGCAGGTGCTCGCAATGCCATTCAATGGTGCCCAGCGGGACATAGACGACCGGTCGCGCGGCCATGGCGGCGCGCAGCTGCCAGGGAAGCATCAGTTCGGCGCGAACATTTTCGGTCATCGGTAGTAGTTCCTCACCCAGCCATGGACCGGCAGCGCGGCGGCCAGCGCGACCGGGAACGGCTGGCCGTCGCTGTAGCGGATGTTCATGTCCACCTCGGCCCTGCTGCGCATGCCGGGAATGAGCGTGGAGACTTCCGGGCGGTTCAGCACGTAGCGGATGGCGGCCTCGGCAAGTGTTGGATAATATGATGTGCACAGGGCTTTCAGCGCCTCGACGCGCGCCAGCGTTTCGGCAAAGCGCGTCCCGCGGAACATCTGATGCGGTTGCGAACCGGGTTGCCAGCTGGCGTAGCTGTCCTTGGTTCAGGTCCCGGTGAGCGATCCGGAATCCAGGGGCACGCGCGCGATGAAGGCCGTACCCGTCGCAACGCCGGCCGGAAACAACCGCTCGGCGGGGCGCTGCTCGAACATGTTAAACACGACCTGTTGCGAGGCGACCAGCCCGAAGCGGGCGAGATCGACGCCCTCGTCCGGCCGGTAGTCGCGCAAGGATATTCCGATGTTGTCGATCTTGCCTTCGAGCCGGAGCGCATTCAGCGTTTCCAGCCAATCCAGCGCGTAAAGACCGTCGGGCATCCAACTGTGCAATTGATAGAGGTCGATGCGCTCGACACCGAGACGCTTCAACGAGGCTTCGACGCAGTCGCGCAAGTACCATGACGGGAACCGCCCGCGCATCTCAGGGGTGTCGTCATCGGCATCGGGCCAGCGGATGGGCTGGGCCTTGGTCGCGACATAGATCTTGTGCCCACGCCACTCCTGCAGCGCGCGACCTATCACAGTCTCGCTTTGGCCCGCCCCATAGAGTTCGGCGGTATCGACGAAATTGATGCCCTGCCCGAAGGCGTAATGCAGTACACGCACAGATTCCGCATCGTCCTGCGCCCCCCACTGTCCGCCAAGCTGCCAGGCGCCGAAGCCAATTTCGCTGACCTGCCAGCCGGTGCGGCCAAATGGACGGAACTTCACGATACACCCTCGGCCGCTGCCTTCTGCTTGGCGCGCGTGAGGAAGCGCTCGTTCATGCGCTCGGTCGCTTCCGGCGTGCCATCGTTGAACGAGCCGAACCACTTGTCGAGCGGCACCGGGCCGTCGGCGCCGTAGTTGCACTCGAAATACTTGTGGTGGAGGTAGTGGAAGAAGTCGTGCGTTTCGATCGCTACGCCATCGGCGATGACAATGCGCTCGAAGCCGGCGTGGCCTTGCGCCGGGGTAATGGCCGCATGCTGAATATGGAACAGCGCGATGATCGGGTGCGAGGGCACAATCCAATGGATGAGCACGCCGGAGAAGTAGAGCAGATGCTCGACGGGGTGCATCGACAGCCCAGTGACCGGCCCGACATTGACGTTGTTGTGATGCAGGTAGTGCACCCAGCGATACAGCGGCCCCCAGTGAATGATGCGATGGATGGCGTAGAAATGGAAATCGCGCAGGATCGGCACGGCGCACATCATCAGCACGCAGTAGATGGGGTGCTCACGGAATGACACATAGGGAATGAGGTGGTTGGCATAGGCCCACAGGGTCACGACCTCATAGGCGGTCCAGATCGGCACGGCGCTCGCCACGGTCCAGAACAGATTGTCCAGGGCCTGATTGCGAAACAGGAAAATAGGGTTGTCGCGGGCCAGCCACTTGTTAGAGTATTTCCAATCCGTCCCTTGCGCTTTCTGCACATAGAGCCGGATGTACCAGGCGCCCAGCACGGCCAGGATGAGCGCGTAGTTGCGCACCAGGACGAACAGGACCCAGGACCAGCCGAAGCTGCGCATCTCGGCCAACGGGGGCGTGAGAAACTCCCGCGTCAGCACCGGCACCGCCATATAGACGACGCCCCAGGGCAGGAAGAACCCTGGCCAGCCGAACAGCCATGTCAGGATCGCCAGCGGCCGGACCGGCCAGTTCAGCAGCGGCGCGTAAGTGATCGGCTTGGCGGGCTGCCAGTCGCCGCGCTTGTTGCGCGTACCGGTAAAGTTTGTGTCCATTGGTGATCGATCCATGCCGAGGTGGTGCGCAGCCGCCCGGAATGCGGGCGGGCGTGACTCGTGCCGTCAATCTACTCCGGCGTCTTGATTGCGGTATCGCAATGTTGATGGTTTTCAATCAGGCGACGACCTGCCCGTCGGGTCCGGCGATGTTCTCGCGCGAATAGAGCTGGAACGAAATATTGGAGCGATAGGGCGTCGTCATGGCGCCGGCATCCGAGAAGCCAAAGTGATGCAGCAGCACGTCGACGGCGAACCGCGCCTGGTGTTCTGGATACTGATCGATGGCCAGCGCCATGATGCCGCTGCGCAGCATCGGCCGGGTTTCATGCGTGAGTTCGTGGCCGACAAAGACCGGTTTTCCTGTCAGCACGCCCGCCGTCAGGGCCACGTTGCAAGCCGGGTTGGCGGCGCCGGCATTGTAGAAGCCGGCAAGATCGGGCCGGGCGCGAAAGGCTTTCAACAGCAGCCGCTCCGACTTGGTGGAGTCGTCGTCGCCCTGCAGCACCTGCACCTCGCCACAGCGGGGGGCATACTCCTTCAGCGCCTCGCACAGTCCCTGCACGCGGCCGGCATGACCGTGCACGACCAGATCGCCACATAACGCGATCACCGGCCCCGGCTTCTTCATCATGCGCGCCATGAACAACCCGGCGGTGCGCCCGGCGGTCACGGGATCGACGCCGCAATAGGCCAACCGCTGCGAGGCCGGCAGATCGGAAAAGATCGTGATGGTTTCGACGCCGCGCGCCTTGGCGTCGGCGATCGCCTGGCGGATCAAGGGGTGATCGGAGGCAGACATCACAACGGCGTCGCATTTGGTCGAGGCAATGTGCTGGGCGTAGACCTGCGGCGCGTCGCTCTTCAGGATGGAGCGCTGAATGATCACCGAGCGGTCGATGCGTTCGGCAAGCCGCGCGAACTCGGCGCTGATCCGGCCCATGAGCGGCAAATCGGGCCGCCCCAGCAACACCTCGATGCGCAGCATCCGATGGTGCGAGGACGGCAGGATGCGCTTCAGGCGGAGGCTGCGGGCGACGTCCAGCACCTTGCGCGCGGTTGTCTCGCTGACGTTGCCGCGCTCATTGAGCACGCGATCGACGGTCGCCACGCCGACCCCGGCCAGCGCCGCGATGTCGGCGATCCGGTGTTTGGCGGCCTGAGGGCTGGGCCGTCGCGATGAAACCTGTTTGGCCATGATCGTCGCTCGATCTCTTGTTCAGTCCTAACCTATCGCAAGTTGATGCAAATCGATCAATGCCAGCCTTGAAGTGCGACATATTGTGTGACGTGATCGTGCCCAAGAAGACAGCAATCCGTCAGTTGACGGTAACTCGGGAGGAAACGAAAAATGACATTTGCCAGGAATCTTTTGACCGCAGTGGCCGCTGCAGCTCTGATGGTGGCCGGCGCCACGGTCGCCACGGCCGGCGGGGTAACGGTCGCCATTGTCGGCGGCAAGACCGATGATCCCTTCTTTGCCAAAGTCAAAAAGGGCATCGATGATGCCGCGTTGGTCGTCAAGGCGCATGGCGGTTCGGTGAACTACCTGCAGCTCCAGACCTATGACAACATCGGTGGCGACGCCGCCAATTTGGTTCGCACGGCGATTTCCCAGAAAGCCAGCGTGATCGCGGTTCCCAACTGGGTCCCGGGCTCAGAAGATGAAGCCATCAAGGCCGCCCAGGCTGCTGGCATTCCCGTGATCCTGTTCAATTCCGGCGGCGGCGACAAAGCCAAGGAACTCGGCACCCTCAACTATGTCGGCAATGAAGAATATACGGCAGGCTTGGCTGGCGGCGCGCATTTTGCGGCCAGCGGTGCCAAGAATGTCATCTGCGTCAACACCGTTCCGGGCGCACAGAACCTGGAAGATCGCTGCAAGGGTATTTCCGACGGCATCACCAAGTCCGGTGGCAAGTCGACCCAGCTGCCGTTGCCCGCCAGCGCCTTTGGCAACCCCACTGCCGTCGCTGAAGCCATCAAGGCAACGCTGCTGAAAGACAAGACGATTGACGGTCTGGTCACGATCTCGGCCGGCGACGCTGACAGCGCGGCCGTTGGCATCGAGCAGGCCGGCAGCACCGGCAAGGTCAAGCTCGGCTCGTTCGACATGAACGAGACCTGCTTGGAGCGCATCAAGGCTGGCACGCAGTCGTTTGCCATCGACCAGCAGCCCTGGCTGCAAGGCTTCCTCGCGGTGGTCCTTGCGGACGCCTATGTCAATTACGGGCTGAAACTCGCAACGGCGCCGATCCTGACCGGTCCTGGCGTGGTTGACGCGTCCACCATCGACGCAACACTGGCTGGCGCAAAAGCCGGTTATCGCTGAGCGAATTGATCCGACAGTCCGGCCCGGGGAGCGATCCTGCGGGCCGGATTTGTCCGTGTGCTGGACTCTTGCAATGTAGGGGCGTATCGCAACGCGCCCGTCGTGCGACAAGGATAGTCGGTCGGTCGTGGCACGACGGGCGCGTTGCGATGCGCCCCTACGCCAAGATCCTTGTCTTTTCGCTTCCATCAACGCCGTAACATTAGGTCTTCGTGTTGGAACAAACAAAGTCATGAGCCGCGAGACCCAGGGCTTTTCGCTTGGCAACCTGCTACGCCGCCCCGAGACGGGGTCGTTCATCGGTCTGGCGACCGTCTTCATTTTCTTCACGATCTTCGGCGGCGAAAATTTCGCGTCCGCGACCGGCGCCGCAAGCTGGCTCAACGTTGGTGCGTCGCTCGGCATCGTCGCGCTGCCGATGGGGCTGCTGATGATTGCCGGCGAACTCGATATCTCCATCGGCTCGTTGATCCCCGCCGGATCCATGACCATCGCCATCCTGTCAGGACACTTTCACGCCCCGATCCTGGTCGGAATCGCAGCAGCTTTGGCGCTGGGATTGGCCGTCGGTTTCATCAACGGGCAGCTGGTGATCCGCACCGGAGTTCCCTCGTTTATCGTCACTCTGGGGACGCTGTTTACGGTCGCGGGGATAACGCTCGGCTTGTCGGTGATTCTGACCGGCACCACCAGCGTCGCCCTTAAAGCCGGACCCGAAGCAAAGTTCCTGCTCGGGCACTTCATCGCCGGCATCTATCAGGTCATCATCTTCTGGTGGGTCGCCGCCGCCCTGATTGCCGGGTTTGTTCTGCACTTTACGAAGTACGGCAATTGGATCTTCGCCATGGGCGGCGATAAGGCGGGCGCCCGCAATGCCGGCATCCCGACGGATCGCATGACGATCCTCCTGTTCATGGCGAGCGGCGTGAGTGCCACCTTCGTCGGCCTGTGCCAAGCTATTCTCTATAACAGCGCCCAGGTCTCGGCGGGGCAGTCCTACATCTTCAACGCCATCATCTCGGTGGTGGTGGGCGGCGTGCTGCTGACAGGCGGCTATGGTTCGGTGGTCGGCATCGTGCTCGGTACACTGACTTTCGCCATCGTCAACCAGGGCATCTATTTCACCACCTTCGACGCCAATTGGGCCAGTGCGATCATCGGCGTGATGCTGCTGCTGGCGGTGGTGATGAACAACACCTTCCGGACCCTTGCGTTGTCCTATATTCCGCGAGCCAAGAAGGAGGCTTGACTGTGGCGACGCCCCTCTTGAAACTCGCCGGCATCAACAAGTCCTTCGGCCCGGTCGACGTGCTGCATGACGTTTCGCTCGAGGTCTACCGGGGCGAGGTTCTATGCCTGCTCGGCGACAATGGCGCGGGCAAATCCACGCTCATCAAGATCCTCTCCGGCGTCCATAAGCAGACTTCCGGCAGCATCGAGATGGACGGCAAGCCTCTCACGTTTGCCAGCCCGCGCGAGGCCAGCGACCATGGCATCGCCACCGTGCACCAGTTCGGCGGCACCTTTCCGCTCATGAGCATCGGGCGCTCGTTCTTCGTTGGCCGCGAGCCCACCAAAGGCTGGGGGCCGCTCACCGTCTACGATCGCCGCACGGCCAACACGATCGCCGTCAAGGCCGTGCGCGACCTCGGCATCACCCGCATCACCGAAGGCGACCGGCTGGTCGGCGGCCTCTCGGGCGGCGAGCGCCAGGCGCTGGCCATCGCCCGCGCTGTCCATTTCGGCGCCACCGTGCTGATCCTGGACGAGCCGACCGCCGCGCTCGGCGTCAAGGAGGCTGCGCATGTCCTCAAGATCGTGCTGCAGGCACGCCAGAAAGGCATCGGCGTCATCTTCATCACCCACAATGTCGTACACGCCCTGACGGTCGGCGACCATTTCGCCGTGCTGATCCGCGGCGCCAAGGCCGCCGACTTCCGCAAGGGCGAAAAGAGCCGCGAAGAGATCACCGACCTGATGGCTGGCGGCGAGCACATGGCCGAACTGGAAGCCGAGATCGAAGGCTACATGGCCACGCACGAGGGGCACGCGCCGCAGGTCTGAATGCGGCGGCATGTCTCTGTTTAGCCCGATTGACCAGCCTCCAGACGGCCATAATTCGCCTGCGCAGCGGAACGTTCCTGGCAATGCGTGACCCATATTGCGGCGGGGTGGTTCGATAGCGCAATCCCGTTAGCGACATTTTCGACGCAGTAGCCCCAGATACGGACTTGACGGTCAGTTCGCCAAATTGATCGATGGGTCATGAGGGCCGTTCGCCGCCGTGTCCGGCGATGCTTGAAGCTCCCCCGATAGCGACCGCCGGGAGAACGCAAGAGGAACGCTAACGCGATGGCCTCAACTCCGGACTTGACGGCCGGCCAGCCAACTGGATCGATGGG
>JANLQJ010000219.1:0-1992 GCA_031367715.1 Hyphomicrobiaceae bacterium
TCCACGCCTTGCCTGGCGGTGGCAATGAGCTGGGCCTCGTCCTTGTATACCTTGTGTTGGGTGGCGAACAGGGCTTCATCATGTTTGCGGAAGCGGCGCACGGACTCTTCGGCATCGGCGGCCGAATGCCCCAGCCCGACCAGGATGTCGCGCGCCAGTTCGATGCTCGACAGAAATGTCTCGCGAATGATCTTGTCCACGCCGGCGTCCATCAGTCGATAGGCGTGCACGCGGTTGCGGGCACGGGCGTGGATTTTGAGATGCGGATAATGCTTCTTGACCATCTCGGCGGTTTTGACCGAGGCATCGACGTCGTCAATGGCGAGCACGAATATCTCGGCCAGGTCGGCGCGCGCCGCGCGCAGCAGGTCGAGGCGCGATGCGTCACCGAAGTAGGTTTTGTTGCCGAACTTGCGCACGAAATCCACTTGTTCGGAATTCGCCTCAAGTGCGGTGAACAGAATTTTCTTCATGCGCAGGGTACGGCCAACCACCTGCCCGACACGGCCGAAGCCGGCGATGATGACGCGATGTTCGCGTGGCTCGATGCTGTCGAACGCGCGTGACTCGGTGGCGGCGTAGCCGATTTTGAGCCATTTTTCGTTCAGGGTCGCGAGCAGCGGCGTGGCCACCATGGACAGCGACACCACCACGATCAGCGTGTCGGCTGTTGCCTGGTCAAGTGCGTGGGTGCCCACCGCGATGCCGAACAGCACGAAAGCAAATTCGCCGCCGTGGGAGATATTCAGCGCGAGATTGACTGCGGAACTGTGGCTGTGTTTGGTCAGTCGCGCCAGCACGTAGAGCACCAGCGCCTTGATCGCCATCAAACCCAATGTCAGGCCGAGGATGGTGAGCGGCTGTTCGACCACCAGCCGCAGATCGGTCGACATGCCGACGGCGATGAAAAACAGTCCCAGTAACAGCCCCTTGAACGGTTCGATGTCGGCTTCCAGTTCGTGGCGATACTCCGAGTCGGCGAGCAGCACGCCGGCGAGAAACGAACCCAGCGCCATGGAGAGGCCGGCCTGCTGCATCAGCAGCGCGGTGCCCATGACCACCAGCAGTGTCGCGGCGATAAACACCTCGTGGCTGTTAGCCGAAGCCACCAGCCGCAGATATGGACGCAGCAGCCAGCGTCCGCCGCCGATCACGGCGACGATTACCGCCATCGTCTTGAGCAGACCGAGCCAGTTCCAGCCATGCGCCATGCCTTCGCCGCCGAGCAGCGCGAAGATCGCCAGCATGGGAATCGCGGCGAGATCCTGAAACAGCAACACCGCAAACGCGGTGCGGCCGTGTTGTGTGGTGAGCTGTTTTTTCTCGGCGAGCATCTGCAGCGCCAGCGCGGTGGACGACAGCGCCAGTGAAAGCCCGATCATGAGCGCCGGCGTTGCCGGCAATCCGAACATGAAACCTGCACCGGCGAGGATCAGGCCGGTGATCACCACCTGCGCGCTGCCCAGACCGAACACGGGACGGCGCAACGCCCAGAGTCGCGACGGTTGCAGTTCGAGGCCGATGACGAACAGCAGCAACACCACGCCGAGTTCGGCGAAATGCAGGATGCTGTCAACATCGCTGATGAAGCCGAACACGCGTGGACCAATGACCATGCCGGCGACCAGTAACCCAAGCACCGCACCCACGCCGAGCCGCTTGAACAGCGGCACGGCGATGACCGCGGCGGTCAGGAACAGGACGGCTTGCTGGATCCAGGAAAGATTCATCGCGACGCGAGACTACCTTGCCAAGCCCGTTGCGCTGCCCAGACCTTTCGGCGAGCCATTGGCCAGAACACCGGCCGATATCGAGCCGAGCGTTCCTGTCGCGTCATGCAGCAGGACCGTTGATGTGGCGAGGCCGGCATGATCCGGCCTGGCGACGCTTTCCAGGCACAGCCACTCACCCTCGGGTTCGCGATGCAGGTTGAGGGTGATGTCGGCATTGATGAAGCCGCCGCGAGTTGGATGGGCCATGCTGCCAATGGCG
>JANLQJ010000223.1:0-2569 GCA_031367715.1 Hyphomicrobiaceae bacterium
GAGTCAAACGATAGGTTGGCCGGTATCAGGCACTGGTGGGCCACACGTGCCTGACCCTGGGCAAACCGACTAGTAGCAACCTCACTTGATTCGTCGTTGGACATGTTTGAAGCTCCATTGGTCGCGGAATTTGACTAGAGAACGCAGGCAGCTCGTGAGCCGCCCTGCAACGGCGAGGAGTGCCGCCATTGACTTTGATCGAACCGGTCGCCGATTTGATCGCCAACGTCAGGCGACCCTTCGAGCGCGCCCGGGCAATGCCGCCAAGCGTCTATATCAACCCCGACTTTCTGCAGTTGGAATTGAAGCAGGTATTTGCCCGCGAGTGGATCTGCCTTGGTCGCGCCGAAGCCTTGCCCAAGCCGGGCGACTATTTCACCTACGACCTGGCCGGCCAGCCCATTTTCGTCATCCGCGACCGCGCGGGCGGATTGAAGGCGATGTCGAATGTCTGCCTGCACCGTATGTCGACACTGCTGGAAGGGACCGGCAACAAAGGCGCCATTGTCTGTCCCTATCACGGCTGGACCTACAATCTCGACGGCAGCTTACGCGGCGCGCCAGCCATGACGCTCAACCAGGACTTCTGCAAGGCGGACTACCAGTTGCCGCGGATCCGAACCGCCGAATGGCTGGGCTGGCTGTTCGTGACGCTGAACCCCGACATCGCGTCCCCAAGCTCAGGGCTCGCCGAGGTCGAGACCCTGGTCGGCGACTTCGCGATGGAGAGCTATGTCGAAACCTTCCGTGAAACCCATATCTGGGACACCAACTGGAAGATCCTGGCTGAGAATTTCATGGAGAGCTACCATCTGCCGGTCTGTCACTCCGGGACCATCGGCGGGCTCTCGAAACTGGCGGAGATGGTTTGTCCACCAGGCCGTCCGGCCTTCAACTTCCATACCATCCTGAAGGACGACCGCCTCAAGATCGCGCTGGCGCATCCCAGCAACACGCGCCTGGTCGGCGACCGCCGCCGCACGACCTTTCTGCTCGCGATCTATCCGGGTCTGCTGATCACCCTTACCCCCGGCTACTTCTGGTATCTGTGCCTGCATCCCCATGGCGTCGGCAAGGTGCACATGATCTTTGGCGGCGGCATGTCACCGGAGTTCGTGCATGACGCCGATTCCGTCAAGCATTTCGGGCAATTGAAGACGCTGCTCGACAACGTGAATGTCGAGGATCGCGGCTGCACGGAAAGAGTGTTCAAGGGACTCAATGCCGGCGCCGCCAAGCCGGGGCATCTTAGCCATCTGGAACGGCCGAATTTCGACTTCGCGCAATATCTGGCCGAACGAACCGGTGGCTTTCAGCGCCAGTTCGCTGCACCGGCTGCTTGATGTTGCCCGTGCTCAGTACCGGGCAACCATCTGGTAACCGGACGCGAAATGAAGGTGCACGTTGGTGACGGGTGTCTCCGACAGCCAGGTTGTTCGCTCTACCAGAAAAGGAGGCGCGCCTGACCTCGTCTCGAGAAACCGCGCTACCGGTTCGTCGGCGGTGGCGGCCGAAAACCGAACCTCGGCGTTGGTATAGGGCACTTCGCCGACCAGCCACTCATTGGGGCCAATCGCCGTAAGATCAGCGTTTTCGGTGCGTGGGACGGCCGCCAGATTGATCCACCGATCTTCGAACAGAAATGGTTTGTCGTCAGCATAATGGAGGCATTCGACATGCCGCGCGCGCGACTTTGCAGCAAGGACCAAGCGCACCCGCAACCACTTCGGGGCCGTCACAACGGCACTCGAAACCAATTCATAGCGGTAGGCCGCGCCTCGAGCTTCGATTTCGGCACGGAACAGGGGCCGGCCATGCGTATCGTCCGACTGTCTGACTTGACGGCGTCCTCTTGCAAGAGTGGTGGCGCTCCAGGTTACAATTCAAAGCGGGGCCCCCGATCCGCCCGGGCCCGATGTCACAGGAGGTTCCAATGAATTGGAGCATGTGGATTCGACACATCCACCGCTGGCTATCGATCATCTTTACGGCGATTGTCACCATCATCTTCATCGCCATGGGGGTAGGGAAGGAACCTGCCTACTGGGTGTATCTGTTGCCGTTGCTCCCGCTCGCCTTACTCATGTTCACTGGCCTATACATGTTCGTGTTGCCGTATGCCACCAAGTGGCGTAGCGGCGGACAGGAGTGAACACTTTGACCGCAATGATCCCGATGCCGGGTTGCGTCACGCTTGCCGACCTTGCCCGGATCTACTGGGATGAGGCCGCGGTACGGCTTGATCCAACCTGCCGTCCGGCAATGGAAGCTGCGCACGGGCGCACTGCGGTGCGCCCCTACACCGCGCGATGGTTTTCCACCAAAAGTGATATCGCTCCAGGAGACGCACCATGACCAATCCCCGCCACAACCAGCGCGACGTCTATCCCGCCACCGGCGGCACCATCACGGCCAAGAGCTGGCTCACAGAAGCACCGATGCGCATGCTGATGAACAACCTGCATCCCGACGTCGCCGAAAACCCGCACGAGCTTGTTGTCTACGGTGGGATCGGGCGGGCGGCGCGCACCTGGGCCGATTTCGACCGCATCGTCGCCGCGCTGAAAAG
>JANLQJ010000235.1:0-17517 GCA_031367715.1 Hyphomicrobiaceae bacterium
GCTCTCGCCGCCGTCGACGCTGTAGGACCAGCTGGCGCCGTCTTCGATGCCGCTGACCGCGACGACGTCAATGTTGGTGATGTGATCCGTGGCCGACGTACCACTGTCGGTTGCGAGCGTCACGACAGGGGCCGACGGATCACTGGTGTCGAGGGTGAACACCAACGGAAGGGACGGCAGCGAAATAATGCTCAAAATGTCATACTGACGAGCGATTGCGCTGGTTAAGCCATCCGCCGTGACAGCGAAGCTGGTGCCAACGCCAGGGATCCAGTTGAGTCCGGTATCAAGCGAATATTCCCAGGTCGCACCGAGCTCGAGATCACCGACATTGACCGTGCCGAATTTGGTGATTTGGTCATTTTGTTCACCACTGTCGGTTGCGAGCGTAAGTGTCGGTATGAGCGGCATGTTCCCGGTATCCCCTTATCCAAAAATGATCTTGCGGGCGCTGTGACAGCGCCCGGCCCCCGCCGCAGACCAAATCGGGCATGCGGAATTCGAGGTCATTTCAGGGGAAACCCATTAACAAAGTGTTAATTCATGTGTCGTTCTTGTAATTAACACGTTGCAATTAAACGCTATTTCCTCTGCGCAAGATCGCACAGACTACGGATTAATTTCCGCGCTTGGACGCTGCGTAGGTTGGGTCAAGCGTCTTGGCGCGACCCGACATTGCGTGCGCCGCCCGTGGACTGTTGGGTCGCGCTGAAACGCTCGAGCCAACCCACGGCACGGGCCGCGGCCTGGCAAAACGGCTGATTGCTGCGGCTAAACCGCCAATTCGATCCACACCGGGACGTGGTCGGACGGCTTCTCCCAGCCGCGCGTCTTGCGGTCGATCCCTGCCGCGCGCAAGCGATCGGCAGCCTGCGGCGACAACAGCAGATGGTCGATGCGGATGCCGTGATCCTTGGCCCAGGCACCGGCCTGATAGTCCCAGAAGGTATAGTGGCCGCCGCCCGGATGGGTTGCTTTGATCGCATCGGTGAGGCCGAGATGACACAGCCGGCGGAAGGCCGCGCGGCTTTCGGGCTGGTACAGAGCATCGCCCAGCCAGGCGGCCGGATCATGCGCGTCGTCAGGTTGCGCGATGACGTTGAAGTCGCCCGCCAGCACCAGCGCCTCTTCGTGTTGCATGAGCCCGGCCACATGCCTGTGCAGGCGCTCCATCCAGGCCAACTTGTAGGTGAATTTGTCCGTGCCGATCGGGTTGCCGTTGGGCAGGTAGATCGCCGCCACCCGCACCGCGCCGCCATCGCCCGACGAGATCACTGCTTCGAGATAGCGGCTGTGCTCATCGGAATCATCACCGGGCAGGCGCGGCGTGACTTCGTCGAACGGCCGCAGCGACAGGATGGCAACGCCGTGAAAGCCCTTTTGTCCGTGCACCGCGACATTGTAGCCCAGCGCCTCGATCGGCTCACGCGGAAAGCCCTCATCGACCGTCTTGATCTCCTGCAGGCAGACCACGTCCGGTTTGGCCTCGCCCAGCCAGCGCGTCAGGCTGTCGATGCGGGCCCTGCTGCCGTTGATGTTCCAGGTGGAAATCTTCATGATACGGATTATTTGCTCTTTGTTAATCTTTACTGCGTAGACTTACCAACTTGCCCTAGTTCCGCTCAAGTTGCATTGGCACAGGAGCCAGCACCCCATGTCCGACGTTGCATTCGGCCGCAGCAGACCACGAACGCCGACGTTCATCAAACTGATGACGATGGTCAATCTGGCTTTTGCTCTCGTCATGCTGCTGGGTTGGCGCTATCTGGCACCCTATGTCGAAGAGCCGGTGCTGCGCATCCTGGGCAGCGATGTGCCGCAGGACTCCTCGATCTGGGCCTATCCGTTCGTGATGTTGTGGTGCCTGCCACTGTCGGCGGTCGCCGGCGTGGTCATTGCGCGGTCGTTCGAGTCCGAAAAGCTGGCGAAGATTCTCTCGCTCTATCCGGTGATCCTGACGGTGTGCTCGTGTGCCTGGCTATATCTGCTGGCCGATCAGTACGGCTGAGGCCGGCGGCATCACACGGTAAAGCTGGTGCCGCAACCGCAGGACGCCTTGGCTTGCGGGTTCTTGATCTTGAATTGCGCGCCGATCAGGTCGTCGACGAAATCCAGCTCCGAGCCCGCCATATAGGGAAGCGAGACCGGGTCGACCAGCACGCTGACGCCGCCGCGCTCGATAACGAGATCGTCCGGCTCGCCAGCCGGCACTAGATCGAACTTGTACTGGAATCCCGAACAGCCACCGCCCTCGACGCTGACCCGCATCATGCGGGCCGCGGGTTCGACGGCCAGGATCTCGGCAATGCGCTTGGCCGCGCGATCGGTTACGGCGATGGATGGGGCGCTCATCTGTCAGACCTCGGTGTGCGTAAGCCGTCCGGTCGTTGCCGGAACGTGCTGCAACGGCTGTCGATTCCACTATATAGTCGGCGTCGCCCCGAATTCCAAACCATCAGCCTGGAAACCGACCCATCGCATGGCTGCCATCCTGAAGCGCGCCAAAACGTCCGATGCCGCGCCGCGTCCGCGCAAGGCCGCCAGGGCCCGCATGCGGGCCGAATTTGCGCTGTACGCCGCCGATCCCGCGCGCAGCCGAGGCCGGTTGGTGCCCGAGCCCGATTGCGCCATGCGTGGCGTGTTCCAGCGCGATCGCGACCGCATCGTGCATTCGACCGCGTTCCGCCGCCTGACACATAAGACGCAGGTGTTCCTCTATCACGAGGGCGACCACTATCGCACCCGGCTGACGCACACCATCGAAGTGGCGCAGATCGCGCGCGCCATCGCCCGCCAGTTGCGCCTGGACGAGGACCTGACGGAAGCCCTGGCGTTGGCCCATGATCTTGGCCATCCGCCATTCGGGCATGCGGGGGAGCGGGCGCTGGCCAACGCCGCCAAACAGCACGGCGGCTTCGATCACAATGCGCAGAGCCTGCGCGTGGTGACGGCGCTGGAGCGCAAATATGCCAGTTTCAATGGCCTCAACCTGACCTGGGAGCTGCTGGAAGGGTTGGTCAAACACAATGGCCCGCTGACCGGATCGCGCCGCAGCAATCAGCATGGACCGTTGTCACAGGTGATCGTGGCCTACAATGGCGGGCACGATCTGTGGCTGGATCGCTACGCCTCGGCCGAGGCGCAGGTCGCCGCGCTGGCCGACGATATCGCCTACAACAGCCACGACCTGGACGACGGCTTGCGCGCCGGCGTCATCAGCGTCGAAGGCTTGGCGGATGTGCCGTTGATCGCTTGTTACATGAACGATATTGCGGCTGCGCATGGTGACTTGACCGGACCGCAGCTGCATTACGAAATCAGCCGGCGGCTGATCACCGGCCTGGTCAGCGATGTGGTGGCCGAGGCCGGACGGCGGCTGGTGCGGCTGGCACCCACCGATGCCGATGCCATCCGCAGCGCCGACGCGCCGGTGATCGCGTTTTCGTCGGGTATGGCGGAAGCGCTTGGCGATCTCAGCGGCTTTCTGTTCACCGAGGTGTACCGCTCCAAGCGCGTCATGGATGTGATGCGTCAGGCCGAAACCATGGTCGCCGAACTATTCGAGCGCTATCGCGCCGAGCCGGGGCTGCTACCGGCCGGATGGCGCAGCGCGATCGAGGGACTACCCGTCGCCGAGCAGGGCCCGCGCATCGTCGACTTCGTCGCCGGCATGACCGACCGCTACGCCATCGAGGAACACCGCCGCCTGTTTGACCACACACCGGATTTGGTTTAGCCCGGACCATGCGCTCCGGTGTCATCCTCGGGCTGGTCCCGGGGACCCTTGCAGCGGCACGCCCAGGCGGTGCGGGTCACGAGCATCGGCGCGAGTCTGATATGCGTCTCCTCGCGCCCAAAAGCAGCTTGCCCGATGGGTCGTCGGGACCAGCCCGAGGATGACACTGGTGGGTGTACCGGCACCGCCACGTGGCCCTTGAAGTTCAAGAATTGAAAGTCGTCTTCATGCACATGTTCGCCCAATACGAAGCCAAGCTGGTCGACATCGTCGCTGGCCTGGTGCGCGACAAGCTCTTGCCGGACGCCGTCACGGCGGTGCGGCTCGGCATCGAGCAGACGCGCGAGGCCAGCCATGGCGATCTGGCCACCAACGCTGCCATGGTGCTGGCCAAGCCTGCCGGCATGAAACCGCGCGACATCGCCGAGCTGCTGAAGGCGCGGCTGGAACAGTCTGACGGCGTTGCCAAGGTCGCGATCGCCGGGCCGGGCTTCGTCAACATCACCCTCGAGCGCACGCTATGGACGCGCGTCGTCGACACCATCCTGACCGAAGGCGCCAACTATGGGCGCTCGGACGCTGGCCAGGGCAAGAAGGTCAACGTCGAATACGTCTCGGCCAATCCAACTGGCCCGATGCATGTCGGCCATTGCCGCGGCGCCGTCGTTGGCGACACGCTGGCCAATCTGCTGGCGTTTGCTGGCTTTGACGTGGCGCGCGAATATTACATCAACGACGCCGGCGGTCAGGTCGATGTGCTCGCCCGCTCAGCCTATCTGCGCTATTGCGAGGCGCTCGGGCAGGGCATCAGCATTCCCGAGGGGCTGTATCCGGGCGACTATCTGAAGCCGGTCGGAGAGGCCCTGGCGACCAAATTCGGCAAGACCTTGCTCGGCAAGCCCGAGGCCGAATGGCTGGTGCCAGTGCGCGACTTTGCGCTCGACGCCATGATGGACCTGATCCGCGACGACCTCGCCCAGCTCGGCATCAAGCACGATGTGTTCTTTTCCGAGCGCTCGCTGACGCAAGGCGGCACCGACGTGGTTGCCGCCACCATCGCGGATTTGCGTGCCAAAGGCCATGTCATTCAAGGCCGGCTCGAGCCGCCAAAGGGCGAGGTCAATCCGGACTGGGAGGACCGCGAGCAGACGCTGTTCAAATCGACCGCGTTTGGCGACGACGCCGACCGCGCGCTGCTCAAATCGGACGGCAGCTATACTTATTTCGCGCCCGATATCGCCTACCATAAGACCAAGTGGGACCGCGGCTTCACACACATGATCGATGTGCTTGGCGCCGATCATGCCGGTTACAAGAAGCGGTTGCAGGCGGCCGTGGCGGCGATTTCGGACGGCCGGGGCGAGCTGGACGTGCTGTTCTGCCAGCTGGTCAAGCTGTACAAGGGCGGCCAGCCATTCAAGATGTCGAAGCGCGCCGGCACCTTCATCACGGTGCGCGACGTGGTCGACGAGGTCGGCCGCGATCCGGTCCGCTTCATGATGCTGTATCGCAAGAACGACTCGCCGCTGGACTTCGATTTCGAGAAAGTCACCGAGCAGTCGAAAGACAATCCGGTCTTCTATGTGCAGATGGCGCATGCGCGTGCTTGTTCGGTATTTCGCAATGCGGCCGAGAAATTCCCCGATCTGACACCCGGATCTATGGGGATATTCCAGGCCGACCTGCAAATACTTGTGGATGACTTTGAGCACGCCCTGATCAAGCGCATGGCGCAATTTCCGCGCCTGATCGAACAGGCCGCAAGCACCCACGAGCCGCACCGGCTGGCCTTCTATCTCTATGAACTCGCATCCGAATTCCATGGTTTGTGGAACCGTGGCATAGACCTGCCACATTTACGGTTCATACGGGAGGACGACAAGGGGACAACCGCCGCCCGCTTGGCGCTGACGGCGGCAATACGGCAGATTCTAGCGACCGGACTCGGAATTCTCGGTGTGCATGCACCGGACGAGATGCGCTAGACTGCGATTCGGGTGACGTTTGAAGTTGCAAGGATAGCGCGCAATGGCGAGGCCAGAAGATACGCTTGCCAGGGGGACCGCTCGTAACGCCGGCGGGTTTGATCAGGGCTATGACGATGGCCTGCAAGGCCAGCGCCGTGATCCGCGTGCGCGCACCGAAACTCCGATGCGCGGCCCCAATCAATCCGGCATTCCGCTGGCGCCCGATCCGCCGCGCGAACCGGCCCGAGCAAGCCAGCCCGGCGTAACGCCGCGTTTCGATCCGTATCTGCCGCAAGGCGTTCCTTCTCAAGCAAACGGGCAACAGCGTCAGCAGCAGCCTGAGCAGGGTCGCCCCTATGGCGATCCACGCCAGGCGGCACCAGCTGGCCGACAGGATCCGCGGCTGGAATTCCCGAACCAGGCGCCGCAAGGCTACGGCCAGGACACCTACGCCCAACAGCGCCTGCCGCAAGGCGGCCCGCGCGACCCGATGGCTGGCGCGTTGCCGGCGCGCCCTGGCCCGCCCGCGCCGCAACAGGTGCCCCCGTCGGTTGGCGATCGCCGATATGCCGCGCCAGCCCAGCCGGCCGCGGCCCGTCCCGGTACGCAAGGCCGACCCGGCCAAAGCCTGGCTCAAAATGGCAGCCAGATGGCTGGGCAGACGGCCCGCTCGGTGCCGCAAGGCTATCCAGCGCCGGCTGCCGGCTATGGCAACGCCCCGGCACTCTCCAATCAGGAGATCGTGCCGCCGACCGGGCGCTCGCGCGAGCCATTCTTTGAGGCGCCGCAACGCCGCACGCCGCTGGCTCAGCCTGCAGCTGCACAGTTGCCGGTCCGCCAGCCGCAGGCCTACGCCCAGGACGGCTATGGCCACGATCCTTATGCCGAAACCGCCGAAGATGGGTCCGAGGACGAAGAGTACGACGACGAGGCCGAGGATGAAGAGGCCGACGAGGCCGCACCGCGCAGCCGTCGCGGCCTGATCGTTTCGGCGGTGCTGGTGATCGCCATCATCATCGGCGGCGGCCTCGGCTATGCCTACAAGTTCAGCCTGGGTGGCCATGCCGGCAAGGGTGGGACGCCGCCAGTTGTTCAGGCTGACAAGGCGCCCGCCAAGACTATTCCAGCCGATGCCGGCGGCCAATCCTTTGACACCGGCAAGAAAACCATTCTCGACCGGGCGACGCCTGATGCCGGCAATGGCGACGGCGCGACCGTGGTGCCAAGCCAGGAGCCGGTTGCCGTAGCGACCGCTTCAGCTCCCGCCGACGGCCAAGCCGATGCGCTCGCCAGCCCGCGCAAGGTGGCAACCGTTGTGGTCAAAGACGGCCAGCCGATCCAGATGGAGGGTGTAACGGTCGACCCCGCCGCCGCGCCGGATGAGGGCGTCCCCGGCATCAGCCTGGGTGGCACCGATCCGGCGGCAAAACCAGCCAAGATCCCCGATGCTGCGGCGTTGAAAGTCAAGGCGAAGGCTGCGGCCGCGAAAGCCGCCGAGGCTGCCGCGGCGAAGTTGGCGGCCGAGCCCGATGCGGCGGGCGCGCAAGTGGAGGCCGATGCGGCAGTTGCCGATGTCGCCCAGCAGCCCACCAAGTTGGCTGGCGCCGTAACGAAAACGGCCAAGAAACAAGTCAAGACCGTGGTGGCCGCGCTAGACCCTGCAGCTGATCCGTCCGCCGAAGCCACGGATCCCGCTGCGGCGCCGGTGCCGCCCACCAAGCCCAAGCTGGCCAGCGCCGCCGCCAGCGCGACCATTCCGGCCAAATCGGCGTCGGGCGGCTACATCATCCAGGTTCGCTCGACCAAAACGCAAGGCGAGTCGTTGGCTTATTTTGCCGATCTGCAACAGCGCTACAGCGACTTGCTCGGCGCCTCGCAGCCGGACATCCAGGAGGTCGACCTTGGCGCCAAGGGCAAATGGTTCCGCCTGCGCATCGGCCCGCCAGGCTCAGGCGTCGCCGCCAAAGACCTGTGCACCAAGCTGAAGACCAACGGCCTCAAGGACTGCATCGTGGCGGCGTACTGATCAGGCAGTCCGTATCGAGAACGACAGAGTTAAGTGCGAAGGGCGGCTGGCAGTCGCCCTTTTTCATGCAACATAGGACCGTCGGACGGTATCAAGATCTCCGAGGCACGGGAGTCCACCATGGCCATGCTCTCTGCCTTCATAACTGGTGTGGCTGGCGAGGCCATGACCGGCGACGAGTGGCGCTTCCTGCAGGACGCGCGCCCGTGCGGCCTGATCCTGTTCAAGCGCAACTGCCAGTCCCCCGAGCAGGTCAAATCCCTGGTCAACAGCTTCAAGGACGCGATCGGCAGCGACGATCTGCTGATCCTGATAGATCAGGAAGGCGGCCGCGTACAGCGCCTGCAGCCGCCGCATTGGCGCCTGCTGCCGCCAGCAGCCAATTTCGGCACGATCTACCTTGAGGACAAAGACTTTGCGCTGAGTGCCGCCCGCGCGGTGGCCCAGGTTACCGCGATGGACCTGCGCGCGCTCGGCATCAACACCAATTGCGCACCCTGTCTCGATCTGCCGGTGCCCGGCATCACCGACGCCATTGGCGACCGCGCATATGGGCCGAACGTGGCGATGATCGTCGCGCTTGGCCGCGCTGTCGCCGAGGGCCTGGCCCATGGTGGGGTGCTGCCGGTGATAAAGCACCTGCCAGGGCACGGCCGCGCCGTCTCCGACAGTCACAAGGTGCTACCGGTGGTCGCGACCGGCATCGACGAACTGGCCGAGACCGATTTCGCGCCCTTCCGCGCCCTGCGCGATCTGCCGATCGCTATGACCGCGCACATCCTGTTCACCGATATTGACCGCAACGGCCCCGCCACCACTTCAAGGCTGGTGATCGACACCATTATCCGCGGCGAGATCGGCTTTGACGGCTTGCTGCTGAGCGACGATCTCTCCATGAGCGCGCTCGGCGGCACGGTCGATGAGCGGTCTCGAGCCGTGCTCGGCGCCGGCTGCGACGTGATCCTGCACTGCAACGGCAAGCTCGACGAAATGTTGGCCGTCGCCGACGCCACGCCCCTGCTCGAGGGCCGCCCGCACGAGCGCTACGCCGCCGCACTGGCTCGGCGCACCCCGCCGGGCACGTTCGATGTCTCGGAAGCGCTGGAGGCATTGGCCGAGGTGCTGGCGGTGACGGAGGGACGGGCGCGGGCGTGAGGTTTCTAACCCGCCGCGATCATCGCCCGTAGCCTGGCCGCAAACGCCTCCAGATCGGCCGGCGCGATGTCGGCCACGGCCGAGAATGAAAAATCCGTCCCGCGCCAGCTCAGCACCGTGTAGCCATCGCGCGAGGTGCGCGTCACGGTCTGCTGGTCGTCCTTGCCGCCCGGCTCGGGGACAGCGACCAGGCTCACCAGATGCTCGCGATGACGGTAGACCAGGGTCGGCACGGAACGTCCGTCTACCACATCGATGCGGCCGCCGATCAGGGCGAACCCGTCTGCCGCCAGATCGACCACCGGCGGTGAGACCGCCAGATGGCTGTCGAACCAGGGCTTCACGGTGTGGCGGTCGGTCGAGACGACATCGACCGGATTGGCCGCCAGCAGCGCATGTTGATGCACCGCGACAATGGCTGCGGGGGCGACTGCGCTCCGGTCGGGCGCGATCAACTGCCAGGTCATGAGGCTGGAAAGGCCCGCGGCCAGCAGCACCGCGGCCGCCATCTGCCGCCACTCGAAACGCCGCTGCTTGAAGGCCGAACGCGCCACAGCGGCAGGCGCGCCGATACCAGCGATGCGGTTTCGCAAGCGCTCGGATGCGACGTCCTTGGCAAGCCCGATGGCCAATGCCTGGCGCAGTGCCAGCAGCCGGTCGCGCTCGGCTCTGAGAGCGGCATCGATCGCCAGTTGACTCTCGAATCTGGCGCGTGCGGAAAACTCCAGTTCACCATCGAGATAGGCGTTCAAGAGCACGGCTTCCTCGGGAGTTGTGTTGGTCGCTTCAGCCACGCTCAAGCCGCTCCTTGTTTCTTGCGCTCGGCTCCACCCAGCCGCTGCATCAATAGTCCGCGCGCCCGCGACAGCCGGCTCATCACGGTGCCGATCGGCAGCCCGGTGACATCGGAAATCTCGCGATAGCTCAACTCGTCGATCTCGCGCAGCACGATCATCTCGCGATAGGCGATCGGCAGCGCCGCGATGGCGTCCTGCACGGCTTTGGCGTCGGCCTTGGCGATCAGGGCAGCTTCGGGTGACAGCGTCTTGCAACTCAGCGGACCATCCGCCTGCGCCTGCTCGAAAATACTGTCATCATCGGTCACCAGCAGCGCTTTCGGTCGGTTCTTGCGCAACCAGGAAAAGGCCGTGTTGCGCACGATGGCCAGCAGCCATGCCTTCGGACTGCCATCGCGATAAGAGGCGATGGCCGTAAACGCACGGATCGCCGCCTCCTGCAACACGTCCTCGCCATCGGCAAGATTGCCGGTCAGCCAGCGGGCGAGCGACAGCGCATCGTTCAGATGGGGCATGACCACCGCCTCGAAGCGCTGCCTTCTTTTATCGTCCGCCAGCAGATCGTCCAATTGCCTGCTCGCTTAGGGTTTGACGATGATCTTACCCGTCATGTGGCTGTGGAAACCGCAGTAGTAACTGATCTCGCCGGCATCGGCGAACGTCATCGAGAACTTGTTTCCGGTGTCGAGCGGCTTGGACTTGAACTTCTTGTCCGTCTCGACCACAGAATGGGGGATATCGTCGGCGTTCAGGAAGGTGACAGTCGTGCCGGGTTTCACCGTCAGTACGGCCGGATTGAAGGTGAAATTCTCGATTTTCACCACGATCCCATCGGCCGCTGCCGCCGGCGCAGGAGCGGCTGCATCTTCGGCCCGTGCGCCCGCTGCCAGCAACAGCGTGAACGCCATCCCCGCCATCGCCAGGGACAGCACGCGTTTCAACAAACACCGCCGTGCCATCATGATGCGTCAGCCAGTGCGGTATCGGTGACGGCCAGCGAGGCCTGTCCCGGCATGTAGACAACATTGCGGACACCGAGCAAGCCGCGCAGTTTTTCCGCTGGCACCAGCATCGGACCGGGCGACGGCGCCTTGCCGGGCTCGGGCTGCGGGAACGCGGTCGAACGGGCAGTGTGGAACGTGACGTTGCCTTCCACCTTCTGCATCAGCTGATGGATATGGCCGTTCAGCACCGTCACCGAGCCGAAGCGCTTTAGCATGGCCAAGGCCTGATCACCATCATCGGTGCCCCAGCCCCATTGCGGATAGAGCGCATAGAGAGGGATATGCGCGAACACGACGATGGGTGTGGAATCTGATTTGGTTTTCAGGTCGTCGGCCAGCCATGCCAGCTGTTCGGCGCCGAGCGAGCCCATGCCGCCCGCCTTCAAGCCGACGACATTGACGAGACCGACGAAATGCACCCCGGCCTGATCGAACGCGTACCAGCCGGCGCCCTTGGTGTTCTTGCCGTAGCGCTCAAGATAGGCTTTGCCCTCGCCCTCATCGACCAGATCGTGCTCGCCGGGGACGTAATGAACGTCCAGGCCGCTCTCGCCGATCAGCTGCGCGGCGGTGTCGAACTCGGCCGGCTTGCTGAGATGCGTGATGTCGCCGGTATGCAGCATGAATGCCGGCTTGCCGGGCATGGCTTTCACCTTGCCGATGGCCTCCTTGAGCGTTGCATCGGCATGCGGATTGGCGGGTTTGGCAAAGCCGATATGGCTGTCGGAAATCTGCAGGAAGGAAAAGCCGGTCGTCTCGGCGGCCTGGGCCGTGCCGAGCAAACCGCGCGACACCGGCACACCGGCAGCCATGGTCCAGAGCACACCGGTGCCCGCCCACAACATGCATTCAAGCGCGTGCCGGCGCGTGTGGCCATTCGCGGCCTGGTCGTCGTCGTGATGGGACATCGATATCTCTCCTTGGTGACTGGCCCACAGGGCGGAATGCATGAGAGACTCGGGACGTTGCGGATTTATTCCGTTGGGCTGAGCGGTTGCCCCGGCGCTGCTACGATGGTTCGGCTTACCGGGGAACACTAGGCGTCAAAATCAGCTATAGTCGTCCCCATTGCCGATTCCGTGCCCATCGCCAATCTCGGGACGACACGAATTGTCTAACAATAACAACACGTTATCGTTCGACGACGATGCGCCACTGATGGCGCTGCCGGATGCTGAGCATGCCGCGTTGATCGTAGACCTCGCCGGCTTCGAGGGCCCGCTGGACCTGCTGTTGGCGCTAGCCCGCACGCACAAACTCGACCTGAAACACGTTTCGATGGCCGCGCTGGCCGGGCAGTACATCGCTTTCATCGAGCGCGCCGGGCCGCTGCGGCTGGAGGCGGCCGCCGACTATCTCGTCATGGCCGCCTGGCTCACCTACCTCAAGTCCCGGTTGCTGCTGCCCAAGGAGCCCGGCGAGCCAGGCCTCACCGGCGAGGAACTGGCCATGCAGCTGGCCTTCCGTCTGCAGCGGCTTAGCGCCATGCGTGCGGCGGCGGCCCACCTGATGGCGCGCGACCGGCTCGGCCGTTCGATCTTTGCGCGTGGCGATCCGGAACCAATTCGCATTGTTAAATCAGAGACTTACGCCGTAAGCATGTACGACCTGCTGCGCGCCTACGCCGACCAGCGCAAGCGCACCGTGCACAGCCACGTCACGATCAAGCGGCGCGAGGTGTGGTCGATCAAGGAGGCGCGCGCCCGGCTCGAGCGGTTGATCGGCGCCATGCCCGACTGGGCCGATTTCGACCAGCTGATGGGCCGGTATCTGACCGCGAGCATGGATCGTAAGACCGTCACCGCCGCCTCGCTCGGCGCCGTCCTGGAGCTTACCCGTGACGGCAAGTTGGAGCTGCAGCAAGCCGAGCCGTACGCAAAGATCTTTGTGCGAACTAGATCGCATCTGAAACTGGTTAGCGGCCCGGCTTGACGCTGCTGGAAGCGTCGTCATGATGGGGCATGAGCTGTCGCGTTTTGCCGTGCATGACCCTGTTGTTGTCGTTTATGATCCAGTTATGGCACCCCATCGCATTGGTGAGCACACCAATTCCCAGTTACACCATGTCAACGGCAACTCTGAGTAGAAATTCGTGACCAGGCCGGCGCAGAGATCCGAACCCATGACCGCAGCTGGCGATCGCCCGCTCGCGAGCGACGCGTGCAATGCCAGCGCCGAGACCGCGCAGCACCTGCGCATTCTCGAAGCCTTGCTGTTCGCCGCCCCCGCCCCGCTTGACACCGCGCAGCTCGCCAAGGAGCTGCCGCCCAGCGCGGACGTCCCCGCGTTGCTGGAGCACCTGAAATCGACCTATGCGCCGCGCGGCGTGAACCTGGTACGCGTTGCCGGCAAATGGGCGTTCCGAACCGCCACCGACCTCGGCTATCTGCTGGAAAAGAAATCCGAGACCGAGAAGCGCCTGTCACGGGCCGCGCTCGAAACGCTCGCCATCATCGCCTATCACCAGCCGGTGACGCGCGCCGAGGTCGAGGCGATCCGCGGCGTTGCCACGTCCAAGGGCACGCTGGATGTGCTGATGGAGACCGGCTGGGTGCGATTGCGCGGGCGGCGGCGGTCACCGGGCCGGCCGGTGACCTATGGCACGGCGGAAGCGTTCCTGGCCCATTTCGGCCTCGATACGCTGGCCGATCTTCCGGGCGCCGCCGAACTCAAGGGCGCCGGTTTGCTCGATTCCAGCCTGCCCCCGGGCTTTCGCGTTCCCGATCCGGAACTGCTGGCTAGTCTGCAGGCGGACGAAATGCCGCTCGAGATCGAGACCGAAGCAACGCCTGCGGACGATGAGGACATCGAGACGGACCAGGATGCCTCCGACGATGAGGCATCGTCGGCATCGTGAGCGTCATCAGTCCCCCAGCACCCCGGCCGGCCGACGCCAGCGCCGGTGCCGACTCCGACGCCCCTTGGGGCACCCGCGGCTCGGCCGGCGCCACCTTCGCGTCCAGCCTGAGTTTCGAGGACGTGCACCGATGGTATGGCGAGACCAGCGCGCTGGCCGGTGTCAGCCTGGAAGTGGCGCCGAGCGAGATCGTCTGCCTGCTTGGGCCGTCGGGGTGCGGCAAGACCACGCTGCTGCGCATCGCTGCCGGCATCGAGAAGCCGTCCAAGGGACGCGTGCTGTTCAACGGCCTGGAGGTGGCCGGCGAGGAGCGCTTCGTGCCGCCAGAAAAGCGCAACGTCGGCCTGATGTTCCAGGATTTCGCGCTGTTCCCGCATCTGACCATCGTGCAGAACGTCGCTTTCGGGCTGTGGGCACTGCCGGGCGAGCAGAGCACCCGCGTGGCGCTGGCCGCGCTTGAACGGGTTGGTCTTGCCCGCTATGCGCACAGCTATCCGCATGCGCTTTCGGGTGGCGAGCAACAGCGCGTGGCGCTGGCCAGGGCCATGGCACCGCGCCCCGGCGTGCTGCTGATGGACGAGCCGTTCTCGGGCCTCGATGTGCAGCTGCGCCACTCCATGCAGGAAGAGACCCTGCAATTGCTGCACGAAACCCACGCCACCTCGATCATCGTCACTCACGATCCCGAGGAGGCGATGCGGCTCGCCGACCGCATTCTGGTGCTGCGCCACGGCCGCATCATCCAGGAAGGCAAGGCCGAGGCGCTCTATGCCGCGCCGGCCGATCTGTTCGTGGCGCGGCTGTTCTCCAACATCAACGAGGTGCCCGCCAGCGTTGCCCGCGGCGCCATCGCGACAGCGCTCGGCAGCGTGCCGGCGCCGGGCCTGAGCGATGGCACCAAGGCTGTGCTGTGCGTGCGCCAGCGTGGCGTCGAGCTGCTGCCGGCCGGCCAGGGCCGCGCGGCGCGCGTGCTCGACGTCAAATTCATGGGCGACGTGGTGATCGTCGATCTGGCGGTGGAAGGCCTCGACAGCGTGTTGCGAGCGCGCCTGCGCACGACCGTGCCGGTGCGGCGCGGCGCGGAGGTGGGCGTAAGGGTCGATCCGGCAAGTGTGCTGGTGTTTGCGGCCGAGGGAAATTAGTCGTCTGTCCCCCCTTTATGGCTCCGGCGTTTCCGGCCTCGCCTATGTCTACGGCCCCGCCCGCGCGCGCAGGCGTGCAAAGCCAAAACCGCCGCGCGCCTGCGCAAGACCACTGGCACGGCGCGACGCTCTATCTCGGCGATAGTTTCGAGCTGACCGGCGGGGTCTGGACCAAGTACCTGACGGCCGAGGCCAAGCGGGTAGGCCCCACCCCGGGGTCGTCCGTCACCAGCTGGATGCCCAGTTTTGTTTCGCGCCTCCGCGCGGGGGCGACCATCTCTCCAGCGTCCGCCTGGTGACCGGCTCGACCGGCGCTCAGCTGGAGCGCGCCAACTACCAGCCCGGAGCCTGCCCCGCGAAGGCCGGGGGCCAGCAGTTCCCGGCGCTGACGCAGTCCAAAGGCTACATCGGCGAAAAGTTCGACCCCGAAACCGGCTTGCAATACCTGCACGCCCGGTACTACGATCCCGTGCTCGGCCGCTTCATGACCCCCGACACGTTCGATCCGACGACACTAGGCGTCGGCACCAACCGCTATGCGTATTGCTCCGACGATCCCGTCAACTGTAGCGATCCGAGCGGGCATGAGCCGCCACTTGGTGGGCTCAGTCCTGCGGATCGCGACAATGCTTACGGCAGCGGCGATGGCATGACAGGCTGCGGTAGCTGCCACTCGGATGCGGCCAATGGGGGCCCTGCATCAGGCGGCAGTCCAGAGGGAACCGCGGCCAGGAACGGCGACTCCGTCGGCGGTAGTGGTGGTCACTATGCGGACTTGGCGGGCACACATGACGTAACTGGTGTATCGGTCGGCGACGCTCTAGGGCCGGCCGAGCATCTCAACGCTTCCGAAGGGATCACCAGCGCCGTCAACGCCATCGCCAGCTCCGATTGGGCTCAGGGTTTGGCAAGCTGGCTCGATCGGAACGTAGTACCCGGATTGTCGAGAGTAGAGGACACGGCCTCCCCAATCGTCAATAGTCAAACGTTCCAGTTCGCAGCCAACGCGGCGTTGATCGCAGCTACGGACGGAGCAAGTGAGTTTGCGATAGCAGCCGGAAATAGAATTTTTTTGGCGAGAGCTTTGGCAAGTGAAGCTCAAATGGGTGAAGCAGCTAGCGGCCTTGGCGTGGTCATCGCGGGACCTGGAGGAAGGGTAATATTTGGCGATGCAACAAGAATTGCGGAGACGTATGGTGGGCAAGCGAGTCAATGGGCAAAAATGACGAGTAGTCCGTTCACAGGTATTGATGGGCTATCGTTCGAAACTCACTGGGTTCAAAATATCCAAACTGGAATGCAGGTTGAACACAAGACTAGGGCCCTGAATTCGCTGATAAACGGAATGCCGATCCCTTAGTCCCAGGCAAAATGGCTATGGAAAAGAAACACGAGACATGATCTAAGAGGTATTTTTGCAATGAGAGATGATGAAAAGGACCGTGTTGCCTGGAATGCAATTCAGTATGTTGCCAAACGCATTTTGTCTGGGGAAATCGACCTTGCTAATGGAGCCAAAGAGATTTGCGCGCTTCGTTTGAATGTTGGCGAGTCTGCCAACGAAGTGTTTTATGCATTTCGAGCACTCGAATCAGATTTGGACCGGTTCCCGGTTGGCAAAACACGACAGACGTGGGATAGCACTGCGCTTGCGATACTGGACGCTGAACGAGGCAAAATTCTTGAACGGATGTCTCCGAGTATCAAGGAATCTTGCATGGATATTTTGAAGCGGTTTCCAGAAATAAATTGAGTCGTCGCCGTGGCTAGGTTGGTCGGCGCCCTCACCACGCCCCTACCACCTCCGGCAGCCGCCGCTTCACCTATGACGCGAACGGCAACTCGCTCTCGGAAGACACGCGCTGGTTCACCGTAGCCGGCCCCGTTGAAGGCCGGTGACGGTGAGAACCGGGCGACCGGCGTCGCCGGCGGCGTCTACTCCTACGGCCCTGACGGTTCGCGGCTGAAGAAGACCACTACGACCGCCTCGACGCTCTATCTCGGCGACGACATAGAACTCGCCGGCGGCGTCTGGACCAAGTACCTGACGGCCGAGGCGAAGCGGGTCGGGTCCGTCACCACCTGGATGCCCAGTCTGCTTCGCGCCTCCGCGCGGGGGCGACCATCTCTCCAGCGTCCGCCTGGTGACCGGCTCGACCGGCGCTCAGCTGGAGCGCGCCAACTACCAGCCCGGAGCCTGCCCCGGCGAAGGCCGGGGGCCAGCAGTTCCCGGCGCTGACGCAGTCCAAGGGCTACATCGGCGAAAAGTTCGACCTCGAAACCGGCTTGCAATACCTGCATGCCCGGTTCTACGATCCCGTGCTCGGCCGGTTCATGACCCCCGACACGTTCGACCCGACCGCGCCGGGCGTCGGCACCAACCGGTACGCATGCTGCTCCGACGATCCGGTCAATTGCAGCGATCCGAGTGCAGCAATTCTCGATGTGGGGCACGGCGTCTGAAGCGAAGGGGCGAGACGTGTCTCGCCCGTGGTGCAACAGCCGCTGCGTGTGCCGCGTGGCGAGACGGGCGACACAAGTGTCGCCCGATTTGGTGTCCTGCCCCCGCATTGAGAACTGCTGATCCGAGTGGGCATGAGCCGCCCCTTGGCTCATTGAGTCCAGCTGATCGCGACGCGGCCTACTCCGGCGATGGCGGCTGTGGACGCAATCTTCTGTGTGGTTTTGACCACTAGTGTTCTGACTCATTCAAATGGTTTCCGATTTTTCGTCATCCCGGCGAAGGCCGGGACCTGTCCAACCATCGGGACCTGCAGCAGTTGGCAATTCGGAAACAGTGCTTTGAAACAGAGGCTTACCGCGTACGTCCTGA
>JANLQJ010000244.1:0-16191 GCA_031367715.1 Hyphomicrobiaceae bacterium
TGAACGGTACCTGGACTCAGCAATACTCGGCGGCGCAACCGACGTCGGGCTGTGGGTCACGAAACAACATCGCAGTGTGCCGGTTTTGATTTCGACCGCACGCATCCAAGCCCTGAAAGTCTGCGATCTCGACGAGCGGTCCGATCATTTCGTGATCGGTGCGGGCGTCACTTATTCTGAGGCATTCGGCTCGCTAAGGCTCTATTGGCCCGATCTCGGCGAACTCGTGCGGCGGCTGGGTTCGGTGCAGGTGCGCAACTCCGGAACCATCGGCGGCAACATCGCCAATGGCTCGCCAATCGGCGATATGGCTCCTGCCCTTATTGCACTCGATGCAATGATCGAACTGCGCCAGGGGCAGGCCCAGAGACGCATCGCTTTGGAAGATTTCTTCCTCTCTTATGGCAAACAGGATCGCCAACCGGGTGAAATCATTTTGAGCGTATCGGTGCCTGTGGACCGGCCTAGACGACGCAGTCTGCGCTGCTACAAAATCTCCAAGCGCTTCGACCAGGACATTTCGGCCGTACTCGGATGCTTCAACCTGCACATCGAGTCCGGCCAAGTCGCCACCGCCCGCATCGCCTTTGGCGGCATGGCGGGGATACCCAAGCGGGCCAAGGCGGTCGAGGCGGCGCTGACCGGAAAACCCTGGACCATAGCCACGGTCGAAGCGGCGCTGCCGGCGTTCGAGACCGACTTCCAGCCGCTCACCGACATGCGCGCTTCGGCCGCCTACCGTATGCTGACGGCCAAGAATCTGCTGGTGCGGTATTTCCACGAGACGACGTCGGATGTGCCGACGCGGTTGGTTGGCAGCGGTGCTATGGAGGCGATGGGGTCAGAGCCCATCGGCCTGCAGTGATCAATTCAATCACAGGGCCCAAGGTGATCACCTTCTCCCGTCGGGAGAAGGTGCCCGAAGGGCGGATGAGGGGATTGCTGCCGGAGGGGTACGTCCCAGCGGTGCGCACCCTCACGTCCACCCCCCTCATCCGGCGCTACGGCGCCACCTTCTCCCAAAGGGAGAAGGGAGACCTCGTCGTATTGCGGACAGTCGGTCATGCAAGATAGCCCCACCACCACCCACATCACCGGCGGCGTGGCCGCGCCCGTCGCGCACGACAGCGCCCACAAGCATGTCGCCGGAACCGCGCTCTACACCGATGACATCCCCGAGCCTCCGGGCACGCTGCATATCGCGCTGGGCATGAGCACGCGGGCGCACGCCGACGTTTTGGCCGTTAATCTCGACAAGGTCCGTGCAGCGCCTGGAGTCGTTGCCGTGTTCACAGCCGCCGACATTCCGGGGGCCAATGATGTCAGCCCCGGCCGGGGCAATAGCGATGACCCGGTGTTCGCCACCGGGCTGGTGGAGCACTTTGGGCAGTCGCTTTTCGCGGTTGCCGCAAACAGCCATCTGGCCGCCCGCCACGCCGCCCGCCTTGCCGACGTCACCTATCGAGACAAGCCCGCCATCATCAGTCTCGACGAAGCGATGGACAAGAAGTCCTTCCTCACCGATCCGTACACCTTCGGCCGTGGCGATGCGGATGCCGCAATCGGTGCCGCCCCGCACCGCCTCAAAGGCCGTGTGCGGATGGGCGGGCAGGAACACTTCTATCTCGAAGGGCAGGTTGCGCTCGCCATCCCAGGCGAGGACGGCGACATGCTGGTGCATTCCTCGACCCAGCACCCGACCGAGATCCAGCACATCGTCGCCCATGTGCTCGATGTGCCGTTCAATACCGTCACTTGCGAAGTGCGGCGCATGGGTGGCGGATTCGGCGGCAAGGAAAGCCAGGGCAATCTGCCCGCGGCGGTCGCGGCACTGGTGGCGCGCAAAACCGGACGCCCCGCGAAACTGCGCTACGACCGCGACGACGACATGGAAATCACCGGCAAACGCCACGATTTCCGCATCGACTACGACGTGGGGTTCGATGTCGACGGGCGCATCCTCGGCATCACCTTCGAGCAGGCGGCGCGCTGCGGCATGTCGTTCGATCTCTCCATGGCGATCTGCGACCGCGCCATGTTCCACGCCGACAACTGCTATTACCTGCCAAATGTGCGCATCACGTCCTATCGCTGCAAGACCAACACCGTTTCCAATACGGCGTTCCGTGGGTTTGGCGGTCCTCAGGGCATGGTTGGCATGGAGCGGGTCATCGAGGGCATTGCCCTGCACCTTGGCAAAGACCCGCTATCGGTGCGGCGGGTCAACTACTACGCGCCCATCGGCAAATCGGCCGCCAGCGGACGCAGCCTTACGCCCTATTTCCAGGAGGTCGAAGACTCGGTCATCGATGCGCTAACAGATGAACTGGTGCGATCGTCGGACTACGAGAAGCGCCGCACCGACATCCGTGCCTGGAACGCCAAAAGCCCGATCCTGAAGCGCGGCATCGCGCTTTGCCCGGTGAAATTCGGCATCTCCTTCACCCTGACGCAAATGAACCAGGCCGGGGCGCTGATCCATATGTACACCGATGGATCGATCCATCTCAACCACGGCGGCACCGAGATGGGTCAGGGGCTCTATCAAAAGGTCGCACAGGTGGTGGCCGAGGAATTCCAATGCGATCTGGCGAACGTGAAGATCACGGCGACCACGACGGGCAAGGTGCCGAACACCTCGCCAACGGCGGCGTCCGCAGGTTCGGACCTCAACGGCATGGCGGCGCGCGAGGCCGCTCGGACAATCAAGGGACGGATTGCCGGCGTGCTTGCCGCCGAGACCGGGAGCAATTCCGGCGATGTGCGATTCGAGGCCGGGACGGTGATTGCGGGGACGCACGTTTTCACGCTCGGCCAAGCGGCAACTCTAGCCCATGCCAAACGCGTGTCGCTGTCCTCGACCGGCTATTACGTCACGCCGAAAATTCACTGGGATCGCGCCACCGGCAAAGGCCGGCCGTTCTTGTATTTCGCCTATGGGGCGGCGGTCACTGAAGTCGCCATCGACACGCTGACTGGCGAAAACCGCATGCTGCGGGTGGATATCCTGCACGATGTCGGCAAATCGCTGAACCCGGCCGTGGATCTCGGCCAGATCGAGGGCGGGTTCGTGCAGGGGGCGGGTTGGCTCACCACGGAAGAGCTGGTGTGGGATGGCAAGGGGCGGCTGGCGACGCACGCTCCGTCGACCTACAAAATACCGGCGTGCTCGGATCGTCCGCCGGTGCTGAACATTGCATTGTGGGATGGCGAGAATTCCGAGGACACGATCTATCGCTCCAAGGCCGTGGGCGAGCCGCCGCTGATGCTGGGGATTTCGACGCTGCTGGCGCTGGGCGATGCGGTAGCGAGCGTCGGTGGCTACCAGGTCGATCCGGCGCTGGATGCTCCGGCCACGCCGGAACGGGTGCTGTTCGCGGTGGAAGCCGTGAAGGCCAAGGCGGGTGCGCGATGAAGGCGAAAGGGATGGCTCGTAGGTTGGGTCGAGCTTTGCGCGACCCAACACAACTGGCACCGGCCGTGGAATGTTGGGTCGCGCAAAGCTTGACCCAACCTACGAGGGTGACCCACCCGACGGAACGCGTGGAGGGCGCGCGATGAGGGCCGTCCGCGTCCTGGTCGCCGAAGCCGAAGGCTCCGTGCCGCGCGAGGCCGGGGCAGTGATGTGGGTGTTTACGGACGGTATCGAGGACACTATCGGCGGCGGCACGCTGGAGCATGAGGCGATCGTGAAGGCGCGGGCGATACTGGCGAGTGACCTGCCCGAATGGCGCCGCGAACTGCGGTCGTACCCGCTCGGCCCCGCCCTCGGCCAATGCTGCGGCGGCATGGTGCGGCTGCTGTTCGAAGTCGTCGCGGCCGACAAGACCGTAGGTTGGGTTAGCGCGGCCACCGCTGGTCCGTGTGCCGACAACGGTCAGTCCGCGCGTAACCCAACGGTCACGGGCAGACGTTGGGTTACGCGCGGAACGGCGTGCACGGCAGGGCCCTCGAAGTCCGTGGCCGCGCTAACCCAACCTACGGGCTCGGCTCTCGTCATTCGTTCGCTAGTCGCTGGCACGCCGCCCATCCTCATCATCGACCGCCGCTACGCTGCGGACCTTCCCCTCCCGGTCCTGCGCGCCGTCCGCGCCATGCTCTCGGGCGCCCGCCCCCGCGCCACTCTCCTCATTCGCGGCCAAAAGGGCGCCCCCGATCACATCATCGAACCCGAGACCCAGCCACCGCATCCGCTCTACCTCTACGGCGCCGGCCATGTCGGTCGCGCCGTGGTGCGCGCATTGCAGGACTTGCCTTTTGCGATCCAATGGGTCGATGTGGCGGCGGATCGTTTTCCCGAAGAGATCCCGCCGAACGCCACGCCCGTCGTCACCATCGATCCGGCCACCGTCGCCACTACAGCACCACCCGATGCCCTGCACCTCATCATGACCTTCTCGCACGCCCTCGATCTCAACCTGTGCCATGCCGTCTTGGGGCGAGACTTCGCCTGGGCCGGCCTGATCGGCTCAGGCACTAAACGCGTGCGTTTCGAAAAGCGGCTGCGCGAGGCCGGCATTGGCGAAGCAGCGCTTGCACGGCTCGCCTGCCCGATCGGCATTGCTGGCATCACAGGCAAGGAGCCGGCCATGATCGCGATTTCGGTCGCGGCGCAACTGGCGGCTTGGGCCAGCGCGGGCGGTCTCGAACAAGTAGCGAGTGAGCGCCAGCATGGCTGACGCCACCCTGCTCGATATCCGCGAGGTCACGCGCGCCTTTCCGGGCGTGATCGCCAACGACCACGTCAGTTTCAGCGTCGGCACGGGTGAAATCCATGCCCTGCTCGGCGAGAACGGCGCCGGCAAATCCACCCTGGTGAAAATGATCTACGGCGTCATGAAGCCGGACTCGGGCAGCATGGCGCTGAACGGTGCTCCGTATGCGCCGAATAAACCGTCCGACGCCCGCGCGCGTGGCATCGGCATGGTGTTCCAGCATTTCACGCTGTTCGAGGGGCTGTCGGTTGCCGACAATGTGGCGCTCGGCATGGAGGGTCGCGGCACCGGGCGGGCGCTCGCCAAGGACATTGTTACGCTCGCTGCCAGCTACGGCTTCACCGTCGATCCCGATCGCATGGTCGGCACGCTGTCGGTCGGCGAGCGCCAGCGCATCGAGATCATCCGTGTGCTGCTGCAAAAGCCGCGCCTGATCATCATGGACGAACCGACCTCGGTGCTGACGCCCCAGGAAGTGGACGTGCTGTTCCGCACGCTGCGGCGTGTCAAGTCCGAGGGCGTCTCCATTCTCTATATCTCGCACAAGCTTGAGGAGATCCGCAGCCTGTGCGATACCGCGACCATCTTGCGGGCCGGAAAGGTGGTTGCGAACTGCGATCCGCGCCAGGAGACGGCCAAGAGTTTGGCCGAGATGATGATCGGCGGCCTGCTGAAACCGCCGGCGCGCGCCAAAACCACACCCGGTCCAGTGCGCCTGCGTCTGAATGGTCTGACGCTGGCCAGCGATCACCAGTTCGGTGTCGACCTGCAGGACCTGTCGCTGGATGTGCGTGCCGGCGAAATCGTCGGCATCGCCGGGGTGGCGGGCAACGGTCAGATCGAACTGATGGAAGCGCTGATCGGCGAGCGGCTGGCGGCGGCCGATCAGATCGCGCACGATGGCAAGCCGGCCGGCCAGCTCGGCCCGCAGCAACGCCGTCGGCTCGGCATGAGTTTCGTGCCCGAGGAGCGGCTGGGGCATGCCGCCGTGCCGGCGCTGTCGCTGACCGAGAACACGCTGCTCTCGGGCATCGAGCGCAAGGGTCTTGCCCGCAACGGCATGCTCAACCTCGGCGCGGCGGCAGCGTTCGCCGGAACGATCGTCGAGCAATTTGCGGTCAAGACCGCGGGCGTCGAACGCATGGCCAGCAGCCTGTCCGGCGGCAACCTGCAGAAATTCGTGGTTGGGCGCGAGGTGCTGCAGAACCCGAGTGTGCTGGTCGTCTCGCAGCCGACTTGGGGGGTGGACGCCGGTGCAGCGGCAGCTATCCATCAGTCGCTGATCGATCTGGCGGCGGCCGGATCGGCGGTGCTCGTCATTTCGCAGGACCTCGACGAACTGCTCGCAATTTCCACACGCATCGCGGTGATCGCCAATGGCCGGCTGTCGATGACCCGCCGGGCCGAAGAGATCACGGTGGAAGAGATCGGCCGCGACATGGGCGGGAGCACTGGCGGCGCCGCAATGGCTTCAGCGAAGGAGCCAACCCATGTTCAGGCTTGAGCCGCGCAAAGAACTGTCGCGCACCATGTTCTACCTCACGCCGGTGCTGGCGCTGCTGCTGACCATCATCGCCGGCGCCATCATGTTTGCCGCTCTGGGCAAACCGCCGGCCGAGGCCATCTACACCATCTTCATCGGCCCACTGACCAGTTTTCGCGGTTTCGCCGAACTGTTGGTCAAGGCCACGCCGCTGATCCTGATCGCGGTCGGGCTGGCGCTCGGTTTTCGCGCCAATGTCTGGAATATCGGGGCGGAGGGCCAGTACACCATCGGTGCCTTGAGCGGAGGCGCGGTCGGGCTGGCAGCCTATCCGGGTGGCGGTTATTGGTTGTTCCCGCTAATGTGCATCGTCGGCATCGTGGGTGGCGCGGCATGGGCGGCGATCCCGGCGTTTCTCAAGACCCGATTCAACGCCAATGAAATCCTGGTCAGTCTGATGCTCACCTATGTCGCGGTGCTGCTGCTCAGCATTCTGGTTGATGGCCCGTTGCGCGATCCCGAGGGGCTGAATTTCCCCGAGAGCCGGCTGTTCCAGAACGCCGCCAGGGTGCCGACGCTCATTCCGCATACGCGCGCGCATATTGGCTTCATCGCGGCAATCGTGGCCGCGATCCTGGCGCAGATTGCGCTGGCGCGGCATGTGCTGGGCTATCAGATCCGCGTGCTCGGGGCCGCCCCCGCCGCCGCGCGCTTTGCCGGCTTTTCCGAAACCCGCATCATCTGGATGTGTCTTCTCATTTCGGGCGGATTGGCGGGGCTGGCGGGGCTGTTCGAGGCGGCCGGTCCGGTCGGCCAGATCGTGCCGCAACTGCCCAACAATTACGGCTTCACCGCCATTATCGTCGCCTTTCTCGGCCGGCTCAATCCGCTCGGTATCATCGCCTCGGGCCTGCTGATGGCGCTTACCTACAATGGCGGCGACGCCGCGCAAATCACCTTCGGCCTGCCGTCGGCGGTGAAAAGCGTGTTCCAGGGCATGCTGCTGTTCTTCCTGCTGGCGGTCGATGTGCTGGTGACGTACCGAGTGCGGCGGGTGCCTTCGGCGGCAGCAGCGAAGGGGTCATGATGTTCATCTTCGGCTCGCTCGTTTCAACTTGCGTTCGCCGTTCAAAGTAGGCCGTCCACACATGAACATCATGTCCCCACAGCGGAACTTTCCATGGACCTTATCGCCAACATCCTGATCGGCGTCATTGTCGCCTCGACACCGCTGGTCTTTGCCGCGCTTGGCGAACTGGTGGCCGAGAAATCCGGCGTGCTCAACCTCGGTGTCGAGGGCATGATGATCATGGGGGCGATCGCGGGCTTTGCCACCATCATCGGCACCGGCAATCCGGCCCTGGCGCTGGTCGCCGCCATGGCGGGCGGCGCCGTCATGGCGCTGTTGTTCGCCATTCTCACGCAGACCCTGCTGGCCAATCAGGTCGCTTCGGGGCTGGCGCTCACCATGTTCGGGCTCGGCATTTCGGCGCTGTGGGGGCAGGGCTATTCCGGCTTGTCGGCGGGCCGTTTCCCGCGCCTCGACCTGCCTGGCCTCAGCAATCTTCCGGTGGTCGGCGAGCTGTTCTTCGGCGAGGACCTGATGGTCTATCTCTCGCTCGGCGCTGTCGCGGGGGTCTGGTGGTTTCTGAACCGCACGCGTGGTGGGCTGGTGTTGCGCGCGGTCGGGGAAAACCACGATGCGGCGCATGCTATCGGCTATCCCGTCAAGCGCATCCGCTATCTGGCGCTGATGTTCGGTGGCGCCATGGCGGGTCTCGGCGGGGCCTATCTGTCGCTGGTGCAGACGCCGTTATGGGCCGAAAAAATGACCGCCGGCCGCGGCTGGATCGCCCTCGCATTGGTGGTGTTCGCGGCCTGGAAGCCGTGGCGATCCTTGCTCGGCGCCTATATTTTCGGCGGCGTCACCATCCTACAGTTGCACGCGCAGGCGTTCGGCGTCAGCATTCCGGCTCAATATCTGTCCATGCTGCCGTATCTGGCGACCATCATCGTGCTGGTTCTCATATCCCGCGACAAATTGAAACTGCAATTCAATGCACCGGCATCGTTGGGCAAGGTCTTCTACGCGGCCTCCTGATGCTATAGAAACGTTTGGCGTGCGGGTCGTTGTTGGTCCGCAAATGGAGGACGATGATGATCTATGCTTCGATGACCCGGCGCGGGCTGGCTGCTTTCGCGCTTGCCGCCGGCACTGCCATGGCGGGCACCGCCCACGCTGCCGATCCGATGAAGATCGGCTTTGTGCATGTCGGCCCGATCGGCGATGGCGGCTATACCTTTCAGCACCATCTCAGCGCTGAGGCGGTCAAGAAGGAGTTCGGCGACAAGGTGAAAGTCACCGAAGTCGAGAACGTGCCCGAGGGCCCCGATGCCGAGCGCGTCATCACGCAGCTGGCGCAGGATGGCAACAAGATCATCTTTACCACCAGCTTTGGCTTCATGAACCCGACGCTGAAGGCCGCGGCTCAATTCCCGGAGGTAAAATTCGAGCACGCGACCGGCTTCAAGACCGCCGACAACATGGCCAACTACAACATCCGCTTCTACGAGGGGCGCTATGTCGTCGGCCTGCTGGCGGGTAAGCTGACCAAGTCCAACACCATCGGCTACATCGCCTCGTTCCCGATCCCGGAAGTGGTGATGGGCATCAACGCCGCCTACCTCGGCGCCAAGAAGGCCAACCCAAATGTCAAAATGAAGATCATCTGGGTCAACACCTGGTTCGATCCCGGCAAGGAAGGCGACGCCGCCAAGGCCCTGATCGATCAGGGTGCGGACGTGCTCATGCAGCACACCGACAGCGCCGCCGCCGTGAAGGTCGCCGCCGAAAAGGGTCTTTGGGCGGTCGGCCAGTCGTCCGACATGGCGCACTTTGCTCCCGACAACGTGATCACCTCGATCGCCGACAACTGGGCGCCCTACGTGGTCGGCCGCGTCAAGGCCGCCATGGACGGCAGCTGGAAGACCGGCTCGGTCTGGCAGGGCATGAAGGAAGGCGCGGTCGAGATCCCGGCCATCAACAAGAAAGTGCCCGAGGACGTGCGCAAGCTGGCGGAAACCGCAATGGCCGACATTGCCGCCGGCAAGCTGCATCCGTTCACCGGCCCGCTCAAGAAGCAGGACGGCTCCGACTGGCTGGCCGACGGCAAGACCGCGCCTGATGGCGATCTGCTCGGCATGGGCTTCTACGTGCAGGGCATTGAGGGTGAATTGCCGAAGTGAGCTAGGGGTCAGACCCCATCGCTGTAGGGGTCTGACCCCATTGCCATATCCACGATCCCAGCTCGGTCCGAGCCGATATGACCATCTTCGCCATCCGTGGGCAGATCTTCGCCTTCACGGCCGATCCGTTCGAGGTCGATCCGCAAACGGCGTATACCTTTGACAGCGACGGCGCCGTCGTCATCGACGCCGGCCACATTATCGAAACTGGCGCCGCGTCGGCCATTCTGGCCCGCCATCCCGGTATCCGCGTCGACCACTATCCCGACCACCTCATCATGGCGGGCTTCGTCGATTGCCACATCCACTATCCGCAAGTCCGCGTCATCGCCAGCTACGGAGCCCAGTTGATCGAGTGGCTGAACACATATACATTTCCAGCTGAACTGGCCTTCGCCGATCCCGCGCACGCCGCCGCGATTGCCGACATTTTCTTTGCCGAAGTGCTGCGCAATGGCACCACTACGGTCAGCAGTTATTGCACCGTGCACCCGCAGTCGGTCGACGCCTTCTTCGCTGCCGCCACCGCCCGCAACATGCGCGTGGCCGGCGGCAAGGTGCTGATGGACCGCAACGCGCCGGCCGGCCTGACCGATACGCCGCAAGCCGGCTACGACCAGTCCAAGGCGTTGATCGAGCGCTGGCACGGCCAGGGCCGCAATGTCTACGCCGTGACGCCGCGCTTTGCCCCGACCTCAAGCGCAGAACAACTCGCCGCCGCCGGAGCATTATGGTCCGAGCATCCCGGCACGCTGATGCAGACCCACGTCAGCGAGAACCTGAAGGAAATCGCCTGGGTACGCGAGCTGTTCCCCGATGCGTCCGACTATTTCGGCGTTTACGAACGATTCGGTCTGGTGGGCCCCGGCGCCAATTTCGGCCACGCCATCCATTTGAGCGCGCGCGAGGGCGATGCATTGCGCGACAGCGGTTCGGGCATCTCGCACTGCCCGACCTCAAACACCTTCATCGGCTCGGGGCTGTTCGATCTGGCTGGCATGAAGAGCGGGCCCCGTCCCGTCCCGGTCGGCCTTGCCAGCGACATCGGCGGCGGCTCGTCGTTCTCGATGCTGTCATCCATGCGCACCGCCTACGAGATCGCCCAGCTGCGCGGCCACTCCTTGCACCCAGTACAGGCGTTTCATCTCGCCACCCTGGGCTCGGCCAAAGTGCTGCGCATGGAGCACCAGATCGGCAATCTCGCGCCCGGCTACGAGGCCGACATTATCGTGCTCGATCCCAAATCCCGCCCGATCCTGGCCGAGCGCGTCAGCCAAGCTCGTGGGCTTGAAGACGTGCTGTTCGCATTGATGATCCTTGGCGATGACCGGGCTATCGTGGCAACCTACATTGCGGGAAAAAACTTGCTGGGGCGCGCATGATGACGGGCTTATCCTACCTCCTCCTCGACTGGGCCGAATTGCTGATCCGCTGGCTGCATGTGGTCGCTGGCATCGCCTGGATCGGCTCGTCGTTCTATTTCATCCATCTCGATCTCAGCCTGAAACAGCGGCCAAACTTGCCGGACAAAGCGTTCGGCGATGCCTGGCAGGTGCATGGCGGCGGCTTCTATCACATGGTGAAATACCTGCTGGCGCCGGCGCAAATGCCCGCTGAACTGACCTGGTTCAAATGGGAGGCTTACGCCACCTGGTTCTCCGGCATGGCGCTGTTGGCGGTGGTCTACTATTTCGCCGCCGAGTTGTATCTGATCGATTCGCACGTGCTGGAACTGGCGCCGTGGCAGGCAATCCTCATCAGTCTGGCCGGCCTTGCGGCGGGTTGGGTGGTTTATGATGGCCTCTGCCGCTCGGCCCTCGGGCGCGACGATCGCGCGCTGCTCGGGGTCGGCTTCGTGTTCCTGGTCGCGGCAACCTTCCTCTTTACCCGCCTGTTCTCGGCGCGCGGCGCGTTCATGGAGATCGGCGCGCTGATCGGCACCATGATGGTGGCGAATGTGCTGATGGTCATCATCCCCGGCCAGCGCAAGGTTGTGACGTCACTGCTGGCCGGCGCGACCCCCGATCCGATCTACGGCAAGCGCGGCAAGCAGCGCAGCCTGCACAACAACTATCTCACTCTGCCGGTCGTATTCGTGATGATCGGCGGCCATTATCCGTTCGCTTTTGCCACGCGCTGGAGCTGGGCGATCCTCGCCCTGGTGATTATCATTGGTGTGCTGATCAGGCACTTCTACAATTGCCGCCACAAGGGCCTGGCGTCGCCCTGGTGGACGTGGGGGGCGGCAACGGCTTGTGTGGGGGGAGCCGTCTGGTTGAGCACACTTGGACCATCCTACGGCGCGAAGGTGGAAGTGCCGGCAGATGGCAAGACGATCACGGTTGCGGATGTGCAGAACATCATCGCCGGCCGCTGCTCGATGTGCCACGCGGCCGAGCCCGGCTGGCCTGGCGTACACCGTGCGCCAAAAGGCGTCGTGCTGGAGTCACCTGAGCAGATCGAGGGGCTGGCCCGCAAAATCGCCGCAGCCGCGGTCTGGTCGAATGCAATGCCGCCAGGTAATGTAACCGAGATCGAGCCTGAAGAGCGGCGAGTGCTCGCAAGCTGGCTGAAAGACAAGGGCCTTTAGTTACAATGACAACGCCCTATCCCCGCGATCTGGTCGGCTACGGCGCGGCTCCGCCCGGCGCCAACTGGCCGGGCCATGCCCGCATCGCCGTGCAATTCGTCCTCAATTACGAGGAGGGCGGCGAGATGAACGTTCTCCACGGCGACAAACAATCCGAGATCTTCCTGTCCGAGATCGTCGGCGCCCTGCCGTTCGTTGGCGCGCGGCATATGAGCATGGAATCAATCTACGAATACGGTTCGCGCGTCGGCGTCTGGCGGCTGCTCGATTTGTTCCGCTCACGGAACGTCCCGCTGACGCTGTTCGCCGTGGCGATGGCGTTGGAGCGGCTGCCCAAGGTGGCCGAGGTGGCGCTGAAGGACGGCCACGAGATCTGCTCGCACGGGCTACGCTGGATCAACTACCACGGTATGCCCATCGCCGAGGAGCGCGAGCACATGCAACGAGCGATAGACATCCAAAGGCGCATCACCGGGACGCGCCCGCTCGGCTGGTATACCGGGCGCACGTCGGAAAACACCCGCGCGCTGGTGGCCGAGGAGGGCGGCTTCCTCTACGACGCTGACGATTATTCCGATGACCTCCCGTTCTGGTCCAAGATGGTCGACACGCCGCATCTGATCGTGCCGTACACGCTTGATACCAACGACATGCGCTTCGCCACGCCCCAAGGGTTTAACTCGGGCGACCAGTTCTTCACCTACCTCAAGGATGCCTTCGACGCGCTGTATGCAGAGGGCGAGACAACGCCGCGCATGCTCTCGATCGGCCTGCACTGCCGCCTGATCGGCCGCCCCGCGCGCATCCAGGCGCTGGCGCGTTTCATCGACTATCTGCAGACCCACGACAAGGTCTGGCTGGCGCGGCGCGTGGACATCGCGCGGCACTGGCGCACGGAACATCCGCATAAGGTTGGATCGTGACCCAATTTTCGATACACGGAAGGACCCCACCCACCCCCTTTTGGGGAGGGTGGGGTGCTTCTGGCGCGAAGAACCCCACCCCTAACCCCTCCCCACAAGGGGGGAGGGAGATTCGCCTGAGCAAGGTTAAAAACTGATTTCCGGCTTTAAGAAATGAGCAAATCATGATCCGCGATCCCAACCTCCCAGATTTCGTCTACGACTACCCCAACCTCGCCAGCGTGCGTCTTGGCGCCGCTGTCATTCAGGTGACGGACGATTTCTTCGCCGACAAATCCCGCATGCTGCAAGACACGCCTGCGGTCTTCATACCCGACAAATACGACGACAACGGCAAGTGGATGGACGGCTGGGAGACGCGGCGGCGGCGTCATGGCGGGCATGACTGGGCGATCGTCAGGCTGGCGGTGCCCGGCGTCATCAAGGGCCTCGACATCGATACCAGCCATTTCACCGGCAACTTCCCGCCCGCCGCATCGCTGGAGGGTTGCCGCTCCGAGACGGCTCCCGGCGACCAGACAGTCTGGATGCCGCTGTTGCCGATCAGCTCGCTGGGCTCCAGCCGGCACCACTATTTCGCGGTCGCCACCGACGCTCCTGTCAATTACATCCGCCTACAGATTTTTCCTGATGGCGGCGTCGCGCGTTTGCGCGTTTACGGAGCACCGGTGCCAAGCTGGAAGCCGGGCGACACCAAAACCGTGCACGAGTTATCGGCACTGAAAAATGGCGGCGCCATCGTCGCCTACAACGACGCGCATTACGGCAACCTGCCAGCCTTTCTGATCGAGGGACGCGGCCGCAATATGGGCGACGGCTGGGAGACCCGCCGCCGCCGCGAGCCGGGCAACGACTGGATCATCGTCGCGCTTGGCGGTGCGGGCACGGCCGAAAAGATCGAGATCGATACCGCTTTCTACAAAGGCAATTTCCCCGATCGCTGTTCGCTGCAGGCCGCCAATGTGGCGCAGGGCACGCGCGCGTCCATCATCACGCAATCGCAGTTCTGGCCGGCGCTGATGGGCGAACAGAAGCTCACCGCCGACACTGTCCACACTTTTGGCGCCGATCTGATCGCCAAACTTGGTCCGATCACACACGTCAAGCTGAACATCTTCCCCGATGGCGGCGTGTCGCGCCTGCGCGTGTTCGGAAAGCTGGCAACGTGAGCGGACCGCGCCCGCTGACCATCGAGCCGTTGACTCGCGCTGCCTTCGCGCCCTACGGCGAGGTGATCGAGGTGGCGGGTGCCGAGCGCCGCATGATTAATGAGGGGACTACGGAACGGTTCCACGCGCTGGCCCATGCCGAAGTTTCTGCCCAAGGCGGGACGGCCATTCTCTCGCTGTTCCGCGCGCAACAGCGGCCGTTGCCATTCCTGGTACGTATGCTGGAACGGCATCCGCTCGGCAGCCAGGCATTCTATCCGCTGACAGAGCATGACTGGCTAGTGGTGGTGGGTGATGGCGCGCTGCGGCCCGAGCCGGCGTCCATCCGTTGCTTTCGTGCCTCCGGCCGGCAGGGCGTCAACTACGCCCGCAATACCTGGCATCATCCGGTGCTGGTGCTGCAACCCATCCAAGAGTTTCTGGTTGTGGATCGCTCAGGGCCAGGTGCCAATCTTGAGGAACACTGGTTCGAGGTTGATCAGCGTTTGATCAGTCTTTAGAGGTACTTTTTGGCAATGGTCATGGGCAAGAGTTCAATGCTGTAGGCGCGAGCGCCGCTCGCGCCTACGCCCCGACAGTGCGCCGCGACACGGCAATTGAAAGATCGTCAGTTCATCATGCCCCGCTCCGATATCTTCCATCCCGATTTCAAGACCAAGCCGTTCTGGTGGGAGGCCTATCAGCCCACCATGACCGAGGCCGTCGAAGTTCCATCCACGGCACGCGTCGCCATCGTCGGCTGCGGCTATACGGGGCTGTGTGCGGCGATCGAGCTGCATCGGCTAGGCATCGACGCCGTGGTGCTCGATGCGGCCGAGCCGGGGTTCGGCGCCTCGACACGCAATGGCGGCATGGTTTCGGGCGGTGTGGCCGTTGGCAAGCGATACACCGGGGCCAACACAGCCGAGGAGACGGAACGGCTCTATACGGATGCCTCGGACAGCTTCACAATCATCGAGCGCATGATCGCCGACAATGCCATCGACTGCGAATGGACCAGGACGGGCCGCTTTGGCGGAGCGTGGGCCAGGAAGCACTATGCCCAGATGGCCAAGAAGCTCGGTGCCCTGAACGAATATGCCGATAGCGGCGCTTACATGCTGCCCAAGGAGCGCCAGCGCGACGAGATCGCCAGCGACTATTACCACGGCGGCCTAGTGGTTGCCCGCTCGGCGCATCTGCACCCGGCCAAGTATTACAAAGGGTTGCTGGATATCGCGGCCGGCAAGAGGATTGCCATTTGTGGCAAGGCTGCCGTGACCAAGCTTGAGCAGTCGGGTGGAAAATGGCGGGTCGAGACGGCGCGTGGCACCATCGAGGCCGGCGACGTGATCATTGCCACCAATGGCTATACCGGCAGCATCACGCCGCAGTTGCAGCGCCGCGTGGTGCCGGTCGGCAGCTACATCATCGCCACCGAAGAGATGCCGGAGGATCTCGCCTTCTCGCTGATGCCGCACAACAAGAGCATCTACGACACGCGCCGTGTGCTGACCTATTATCGCATGTCTGGAAACCGTCGCCGGCTGATCTTCGGTGGACGGGCCAAGTTCAGCCTGTCAGACCCGCTCGATACCGCGCCGATCCTGTATCAGCACATGCTGGACCGCTTCCCGCAGCTGGCGGGCACCAAGATCACCCATGCCTGGACCGGCAACGTCGCCTTCACCTTCGACGAAGTGCCGCATATGGGCCGCATGGACGGGCTGCATTATGCGCTCGGCTGCAACGGCTCGGGGGTTGCGATGATGACCTATCTGGGCACGCAAGTTGCCCGCAAGATTGCTGGCGTGGCGAATTACGCGTGTGCGTTCGATCGCGAGGAGTTCCCGGATCATCCGCTCTATGCCGGTGATCCGAAGTGGCTGCTGCCAGTGATTGGACCGTACTTTCGGACACGCGATTGGCTGGATCGGCGATGGTCCTAGTGTTCTGACTCATTCAAATGGTTTCCGATTTTTCGTCATCCCGGCGAAGGCCGGGACCTGTCCAACCATCGGGACCTGCAGCAGTTGGCAATTCGGAAACAGTGCTTTGAAACAGAGACTTGCCGCGTACGTCCTGA
>JANLQJ010000245.1:0-29298 GCA_031367715.1 Hyphomicrobiaceae bacterium
CATGCAGGCGACCTCGGTCGAAGTTGTCGACCTGTTCACAGGGACGCGCTATCGGATCTGGGAACCACGCGGCCGCTGGGCCAAGGGCTGCCGGCTCGATGAGAATGGCCTCGCCGCAGCCGAGACGGCGGTGCTGCGCTCGATCGATGCTGGGATCGATCTGCTGCTCCTCAACCGCTTTGGACGTGCCGAGAGCAAGGGGCGGGGCCTGATCACCTGTTTTTCCGAGGCATCAGTCCAGGGCGTGCCGATCCTCACCGCGGTTCGCGAACCCTTCGATATGGCGTGGGCGGAGTTCCATGGCGGATTGGCGGCCAGCCTTCCGATGGAGGCCGAGGCCGCAATCGCGTGGAGCCTTGGCGCGGGCTACATGGCACTGTCTTCGCCAGCCAGCAGCCATCCGACTACCAGCATGCCGGCCACGCTGCCAGCAATCTGAGCGACGATGAAAGCGGGCGTATCCAGCGGCCGGATACCGGCAAAGGTGTCCGTGAACGTCCGCGCTATGGCGACGGCCGGGTTGGCGAACGAGGTCGACGCTGTGAACCAATAGGCCGCCGTGATGTAGAGGCCGACGGCAGTCGCCACGAACTCCGGCTTGAAGCGGACGCAGCCGAGGATGGTCACGAGCAGGCCGAAAGTGGCAACAAACTCGGCGAACCATTGCGGCGCGCCGCTGCGGACATGGGTCGAGAGCTGCAACAGCGGCAGTTCGAACATCAGATGGGCCGCGAGCGTGCCGAAGCAGCCGCCGATGATCTGGGCAAGGACGAACGGGATCAGCTCAAGTCTGGAGAGCTGACCCCGGATCGCCATGACCAGGCTGACCACCGGATTGAAATGGGCGCCCGAGATCGGCCCCAGGATCGTGATCAGCACAATGAGGATCGCCCCAGTCGGCAGCGTGTTGCCAAGCAGCGCAATTGCGGTGTTGCCGTTCGCGAGCTTGGCCGCCATGATGCCGGAGCCGACCACGGTGGCGACCAGCAGCCCCGTTCCCAGCGCCTCGGCGGCGAGGCGGCGTTTCAGATCGAACATGCCAATTCCCCCATGAGTTCTGCCGGCGTCGGGCGTCTTAAGCAGCCCGCCCGGACAAGGTCATGTCCGTTGCGCCTTCCATGCGGCCGATACCGGCGATCCTTGCCTTAAGTTCGGACAACGACAGGTTGTCGATCGGCAGCGTAACCAGCGCCGTAGTGCGGTTCATGAGCTGCCGGTACGCGTCCTGAAACGCCGCGCGCTTCTGCTCGGGCGTGCCGGCGACGTCGGCGGGATCGGGGATGCCCCAATGCGCGACCAACGGGTGGCCGGGCCAATGCGGACATGATTCCCCGGCTGCCCCATCGCAGGCCGTGATGATCACATCCATCTTTGGGGCGTCCGCGCACACAAATTCCGACCAGGACTTCGAGCGCACGCCGCTCGTGTCGTATCCAAGACCCGACAACAGCTCGAGCGCCAGCGGGTTTGGCCGGCCCGAGGGTTGGCTGCCGGCCGAGTAGGCGCGAAACCGGCCCTGGCCCTCGCGGTTGATGATGGCCTCAGCCAGGATGCTGCGCGCCGAATTGCCGGTGCAGAGAATGAGGATGTTGTGCGGCTTGTCGGTCATGTCGTCATCCGGGCGTTTGATGGGATAGGTGTTCAGTGTCGAAAAGGGCGACCGCTGACGACGCTTCGGCTGGCCCTGGCTGAGGAAGGCCTCTGCCGTTTCATAGCGCGTTGGATTGCACACGAAGATGACGGTGCGGCCATCGCGGCGAGATCGGACCAATCCGGCGGACTGCAGCACCGCAAGATGCGTCGAGAGCGTATTGTGCGGAACCGCCAGCAGCCTGGAAATATCGCCCGCCGCAAGACCGAAGGGATGATAGCGCGACAGCAGCCGGAAGGCTTCGAGCCGCGTCACCTGGGAGAGCGCGTCGAAGATCGCGGCAGCCTCGGCTGCGGTGAGTGTGCCGGGCTCCGTCATTGCGAACGATCGCCGGCTGGACCTGTGTCACGGGACTTGCCAATGTCGTCGAGCTGGCGTTGCAGCGAGAGCTTGTCGAGGCTGGCGAGCGGCAAATTGACAAATATCGAGATTCTATTGCTCAGCATGCGGTACGTATCGGCGAAGGCGAGTGCCCGCTCTGCGTCGTTGCCCTGGATATCCACGGGATCGGGAATGCCCCAATGAGCCGTCATGGGCTGGCCAGGCCAGACCGGGCATGTCTCGTTGGCGGCATTGTCGCAGACGGTGAGCACGAAATCGAGCTGGGGCGCATCCGGCTTGGCGAATTCGTCCCAGGCCTTCGAGCGGAAACCGCTGACGTCGAAGTTGAGCTTGCGCAGCAAATCGAGCGTGCCTGGATTGACTGCCCCCTTCGGCATCGAACCGGCGCTATAGCCCTTGAATTTGTCCATGCCCTCGCGGTTCATGATCGCTTCGGCCATGATGCTGCGAGCAGAATTGCCGGTGCATAGAAAGAGCACGTTATAGGGCTGCTTGGACATCGCCAACTCCGTTGTGTCGATACTAGTCGACATGTAGAAGACTGACGTGGAGTTGGCAAGTGTTCGCGAACACTCCGGCAGCCCATTCAATTGAACTTTTGAAGCTCAAGTGCCACGAGGCATCGCCGCAAACTCGGCACTGCGCATTTGGCTGTTCAGATCAACCGAGCAACCCGCGCGCGACCACATTGACACCGACGCTTGCGACGATGACGGCAAAGACGCGCTAGCGTATATTTCTGCTGGGCCAGCTGCCCAACGAGGCAGCGGCCGAACACGCCGCCGGTGACCAACATGAGAGCCAGCCATCAATCGATCAGGCCTGACAGTGCGTAGTTGATCTGGCCCGGGACAGTCGGCTGGTGGCGAACAGCAAGGCCTGCCGCCCCGGCTGGCAGGACTAGCACCTTTTTGATGGATCGATAGAGTTCGCGCGCATCGCCGCCTGGAAAATCAGCTCGCGCCGAACCGCCGTCGGGCCGGCAACAAGTAGGCCTCGGGCGACTGCCCCAGCCTGTAGATGCGGCTGCCTTCCGGAAGGCTGACGATGGTGCTGCCGTTCCAGCCTGGTGAGCAAGTCGCTAGGCAACCGCCGCAGTCCAGGGAAGTGTTCGATCCAGCCGCTGCTCGGCGTCATCCCGCCCTGCTGCTCCAGAACATTGGCACGATGTCGAGTACGAACAAAAGGCTTGAGACTCAAGCTATGCAGATAGATCCAAGCGGTGAGCTAAAAAAGTCCAAAGATGGCCATTCAGGACCACGTCCGTCCGATACGCCGCTCGCTTCGCCTCTGCGGGTCGGGGGCAGGATCAGAAATGCGAAAGCCGGACCCGATGGCAGCCGGCCACGGCGCTGCTGCGGCAGTTGGAAGAATGGTTGGAAATCGCAAAGGGGCAGCGTCGAGTGACGACGCCGATGCCACGATCGGTTCGTCAACGGGGTGTAATAGCGTGGGGCAATCGGTGGGGTGACGCAGCCGACTATCGAAATATATCAATGAAATCAGATGTTTAAAACATGAAGTGGTGGAGCCGAACGGGATCGAACCGTCGACCTCTGCAGTGCGATTGCAGCGCTCTCCCAGCTGAGCTACGGCCCCACAGGCTGTGGTGGGATTTACGCGTTGCCGCGACGCAATGTCAAGTTAGCGCCGTTGCCCTCACGGCGGCAAGGCGTGGTCGCGGGATCGCGCGCGCGGCTGTCGACGAGGGGGGTGTCGAAGAGGGTACCCGGATGGCTGCAACTGGGTTACACTCCGGTTGTCGGTTCCGTAGCTCAAAGGATAGAGCACTTGGCTTCGAACCAAGGGGCTGCGGGTTCGAGTCCTGCCTGGACCGCCAATTTCTGCCGCTGTTAAGCCTGCCTGCCGCGCTCTGGCACGGCGGCTGCACGCTCGGTCGTATGATCTGATTGACCGCACAAGGAGGATGCCATGGACGCCAACGACACCAAGGCCAAGGCCGGCAAGGCAGCCAACCCTGCCGTCAACGGCAATGCGGCCGGCCGCGGCACCGCGGCCGCGTTCGGCGACGCGGTGGTCGTGATGATGCGCTCGCCCAACCACCGCACCACTTTCCTGCCCGAGCTGGAATGGCTGGTGGCGCCGGGCATAGCGTCGGGCCAGTTTGCCTTTGCGCAGCGCTCCGACGCTAACAGCGGCGCCACGGCGGCGATCGGCCTGGTGCTGTGGGCGATGGTCAGCGAGGCGGTCGACAAGCGCCTGACCGGCTCCAATTCGCGCCCCAAACTGAAGCCCGAGGAATGGATGTCGGGTCAGATCCCGTGGCTGATCGAGGCCACCGGCGAGCCCGAAGCGACGCGCGAACTGGTCAAAGCGCTGGTCAACCGGCGCTTTGCCAAGACCGGCGTGCGCGCCATGCAGCTCGGCACCGACGGCCGGCTGGCGATGACGCTGCTGAAGCCGGAAGCCGAGACGGCACCGGCGGCGGGAACGGCGACCAATTGAGGCTGGCTGATCTTATACCGTCCAACCTATCGTTTGACTCGTGCTCGCAAGCGTAGGGGCGCACAGCAGTGCGCCCGTCCAAGCGCTTGCCGCGCAGCTAGTGTTCTGACTCATTCAAATGGTTTCCGATTTTTCGTCATCCCGGCGAAGGCCGGGACTTGTCCAACCATCGGGACCTGCAGCAGTTGGCAATTCGGAAACAGTGCTTTGAAACAGAGACTTGCCGCGTACGTCCTGAGTGCCTCGCATCGACTTGGACGGATCCCGGCCTTCGCCGGGATGACGATTTTTCGGGATTCCAAATGATTGTTACAGAACACTAGACGGGCGCACTGCTGTGCGCCCCTACGCCATGACCTCTGTCACGAACCTTCAAAGTGACAGGTCAAACCATAAGTGGGCTGATCTTATCAAGTTCCCGATGACAAACAGCCCCGATCCGTGATGGACCGGGGCTGTTTTGATTTGTGGGGTCCAGGCGGGTGGCCCGGATCAGAGTGCGGTGATTACAGACTGAAATCACCGGCATCGAGTGCGACTTGACCCAACAACGCGATCTGGAAGTTGTGACTCGCGTTGTTGCTGTTCGTGTTACCCTCAATGATGGTCAGCCAGTTGTTGTTGGCGTCCTGCTCCTGGTGGTAGCCGACATGGCCGCGTAAATGGTTGCCGTTGGCATCTGTCGCAAGGTTGTCCCAGATAAACGTATCATTGAAGTTTGTGTTCGATATCGCGTCGATGCCCGACAGGTTGATCTTGTCCGTGCCGTGCACGAAGTCGACGATGATATCGCGGGTGGCGGCCGAGTTGCCGGTATTGTTGGTGTTGGTGAAGACAAACCAGTCGTTGCCGGCATCACCGGTCATTGCGTCTCTACCGGTGCCACCAGAAATCGTGTCGTTGCCGGCGCCACCGATGATCGTATCATTGCCGCCACCACCGGACAGTGCGTTGGCGTTGGCATCGCCGGTCAAACGGTCGGCATCGCCACTGCCAGTCAGGTTCTGGATGTTGACGTAGACGTCCCCGGCAGCACCGCCGGCGTTGGTCGATTGCACGGCCAGATTTGCCGTGACGGCATTGGACTCTTGATAGCTCACGGTGTTGGTTGCACCGAAACCGATGAAGAGTTCTGGCGGAGATGTCGCCAACAGCGTGTTACTAACGGCATTGGTGCCGAAGTTCAGGTTGTAGATCGTTGCGCCGAACTGCAATCGCTCGATACTTGATACGGTATCAATGCCGTCGCGATTGGCTAGAGTATCACTGATGACAAGATTGCCGTTGCTCAGCGAGAACGTGTGCTCAGCAACCGTTCCGGAATAGACGGCAGTGTCGGTGCCATTGCCACCAACCAAGTTGTCGTTGCCTGTGCCGCCGTTTAGCGTGTCGCTGCCAGCGCCGCCATAAAGCTGGTCGTCACCGGCCTTGCCGAGGATGGAGTCGTTTCCGGCAAGCCCGAAGATGGCATCGCTGATCGTTAAACTATCGGTGCCGGTGAGCGTATTGTTTTGGGCGGTGGCGTTGCCGCTGCCAACTCCTACGATCATGTTCCACGCTTTGCTGACGGTCTCAAGTGTTCCGTTAGCGTCCGTATAGCTCGCGACTTCGTTGATCTGCGTTCCAGCCGTGGTGTGGAGGATCAGGCGGCCCTGGTTGTCGGCATAGGGCGTCGTATTGCTGGCAGTGGTCGAAACGGCCGCATCGGGAACGGTCCGCCACGCAGTTGTGATGGCCCCGGCGGCCACAGCTCCCAGCACATTGGTCAACGACGCATTGTCGAGGTCGAACAGGCTGCTGCGTCCCGTGAGGCGAACAGCGTTGGCGTTGTTGTTCACATTGTTGGGGGTTTCGGCTGCGACAAACCCCACCGATCCGGTCGGCTTGTTGTTGAACAGCTGTGCGAGTGTCTTGATGCCGTCGGCGAACTGGAAGTTGTCGACGCCGATGACGAGGTCGGTGCCATCGCTGGCAGTGCGCCCAGCGCTACCCTTATCGGTGACGCGCAAGGCGTAGACGCTTGCCAAGTTGCTCACGGCATTCGCATCGCTGATGACACCACCATTTACATCCAAGGCCACGACCGCATAGTCGCGACGGTTGCCGGACAACAGCATGGTATCCGTGCCGCCGCCATTGCTGAGGCCGGCGGTGTCACCCAGCACATAGTCTTTATACGCCTCAGACTTCAACAGTTCGGTGAAGTGCTTGGCATAGGTCACGCCGGCCGTGCTTGCCTTGTCCAGGAAACCGCCTGAAAGCACTGCAGTTGCCGCCGTGTGATGGCTGGCGCCGTCCACATACGACGTATAGCTGTCCGCATACGTTCCGATCAAGCCCTGCAACGTGATCGAGCCGCCGACAATCACGTCATTGCCGCCACGGCCTTCCAGCAGGTCGTCACCAGAGCCGCCGATCAGCCAGTTGTCGCCATGCGAGACGGCAGCGGCGCCGGCGTCGGCCGCGCTGTCGCCGCGCAGCTGATCGTTGTTCTTGGAGCCGACCAGACCTTCCATCTGGAAGATGATGTTGGTGGTTGTGAACGGCTGCAACACGCCGTTGACGATCAGCGGCGTCAGGTCCTTGGGCAGAGCGCCGGTGAACTGTTGCGTCAGATCGCCGGCAAAGCCCGCTGCACCCGACTGCTGGCTCCAGTCGGCCAGGTCGAAACCGGTATCGGTGACACCGTCGCCGCCGATCAGGTCGTCGCCGCCACCGCCATTGCCCGCGACGCCCGAGTCACCGTCGCCGCGGCGCAGGATGTCGTCGCCATTGTCGCCGTATTGCAGGTCGATGCCGGTGCCACCGTCCAGGATGTCGGAGCCGTTGCCGCCGTAGTTGATGTCCTGGCCGGCATCGCCGTTGATGTAGTCGTTGCCGTCACCGCCGAAGGAGAAGGGGTCGGTGTCCTGGCCGCCGTAGATGTTGTCGTCGCCGGTGCCGCCATAGATCTTGTCGATGCCGACATCGCCGTAGATGGTGTCGTTGCCGGCCGCGCCGACCAGCTGGTCGGTGCCGTTGATCGAGGCGCCCGACGAGCCGCCAAAGATCAGGTCGTCGCCGTTGCCGCCGTCGATCAGGTCGGGCATGTCCTCGCCGTAGATGGTGTCGTTGCCGTCACCACCGTAGAGGTGGTCGAGACCGGCCGAGGCGCCACCGGCCGCAGCTGGCGTCGACGGGCCGCCGCCGAAGATGATGTCGTCGCCGGCGTCGCCGTAGACCGTGTCGTCGGCCGAGCCGGCCTTGATATAGTCGTTGTAGGCGGTGCCGACGATTACTTCGGAAGAGTCGTGGCCGCTCTGGTTGGTGCCGTCGGGGTTGACGCCAAAAGTTTGATCGGGACGGGCGTCGAAGACATAGGTCTGGCCGCCGCCGATGGCCGGGTCGGTATAGAGTGTGCCGTTGCTGAGCAACGTGCTGGCGCCGCCATCCATGTAGACACCGATGCCGTGGCCGTTGGCCGATGCATAAGCAGCGATGATCTGGCCGTATTTGTGCTCGGCGCCGGCAGCGGCCAAGGTCGAGGCATCCTTGCCCACCTCATAATACTGGTCGGCGTAGCCGAAGATGTTGCCGTTGAGATGGGTCGTGCCGGTATTGCGCTCGATGATGTCCTTGAACTGCTCGTTGATGATCTCGTCGCCGAACTGCTGGTTGACCAGCCGCGACAGGTAATAGAGCCGGTCGTTGTTCATCAGCTTGGTCATCTGGGAGAGGAAGATGGCATCGAAGGTCTCGCCCAGCACGCCGCCCGAGATGTGCACCTCGGCCAGGCCACCGATCCACAGGTCGATCTTGTCGACGCCACTGTCGCCACCCGCCGCCGCGGACTTGTTGAGGAAGTCGAAGGCCTGCTGGTAGCTGACCGTGTGATCGGCGCCGGCCTTGTCGATGTAGTGGTGCATCGCGCCTGTTTTATCGGCCTCGGCATCGATGATGGCCTTGGCGTGCGCGACATCGCCGTCGAGCGAATAGGCGGCGATGAAATTCACCAGGTTGGCAGGATGGATCATTTGCGCTTTGAAGGCGTTCCAGTTCGCGTAGGCGGCGAAATGGACGGTGTGGTCGCCGATCTTCTGATCGCCGAGCGCCGCGCGGAACTGGTTCAGGGTCGCAATGCCGAGATCGCGGCCACGCGCGATGTTGATGCTCGCGAGGTCCATCGGCTGGCCGAGCAGGCCCTGCTGCAGCGACGGCGTGACGAACTCGTCGATCTCGTTGCTCTGCTGGCGCTCCATGCCCATGACGATCGAGCCGGCGCCGATCTTGGCGAAGTCGGCGGGGTTGAGGAAGGCCTTCTCCAAGGCGTAGGAAAAGACCTTGCCAGTGAGGCCGCCGCTCGGATCCATGGTGTCGATGGTTTCGCGCAATTGCGAGTGACCGAAGCGGAAGGCCGATTGGGCGTATTCCAGCGTCACCGCCGCGTTCTGACCTGAGTCAGTGCCGACGAACTCTTCGAGATTGGGCGTGACGGCGCGGGCATACTGGTCGATGGCGGTATGCTGATATTCCATCTCGACCACCAGCTTGGCGCCCTGGAAAACTTTGTCCTGGTTCCAGGAAACCGTCGCGTGGTCGGCGAGGGTGTAGTTGCCATTGGCGTCCGTGTAATGACCACCGGTGCCGTCGCTGACGGCCACCTGCCACTGGTTGGCAACCGCAGCCCCTTGTTTCAGAACAGCCGCCTCCAGATTGGCAACCTGGAAGCCGTGCTCTTCGTGGAATACATGGTGGATGGCGGTGAGGCCGAAGTTCTCGTTCGCGCGGCCGTCACCGGCGATGTAGTGGTCGGAGACGGAGTCCATTAGTACGTTGCCGACGGCCGCGTGCAGCGCAGCCAATTCGGGCGACGTCGTCGCGACAGTGATGCTGAAGTTCGCCGGGTTGATCCAGCCATGCGCGATCAGCGTGCTGACATTGAGGCTCGCCAGCGTGATGGCATCAGTGCCCGTGAGACCGGCAGCGGTATTGAGCGCGTCGACGGAACTCTGCTTGATATGAGTTGCGTCGATGTGGGGATTCATATCCAGCAGCAGGGGCTGACCAGAACCTCCAGCAATGACATGACCGCTGGCATCGCGCGGGCGCAGATCGCCCGCCACATCCTCCCAAGTCAGCGCATCCCGGCCGGTGGCGTCGATGTGCGCGCGCAGCTCGGCGAGCGTCGGCAGTGTCTTGGTGGTGTCGTTGCCATTGGCATCGGTCCAGGTCTTCATGGTCTGGCCGTCGAGCAGCGAAGCGCCGGCGATGTAGTGAGTTGGACTGTTGGGATCTTTCACCCACTCGCGCAGGATATTGGTGACGGTATCGGCCGAACCATAAGTCTGGCTTTGATCAATATAGGGCGAGGTGTGGTTGAGATAGGTGGCGTTACCGTTGGCATCCTGGCCGCTGACCGTGGCGCGCGTGATGGTAATCGACGTGGTCGGATTGCCGTCGGCGCCGGTGACTCCATAAAGAGGATCGTCGACCGCCAGTGGAATGATGATCTTGTACTGCGAGCCCTTGCCGATGAAGTCGAGGCCGTGATCGAAGAACTGGCCGAACAGCGTGAAGATGCCGTTGGTGGCCGCGATGCCGGGATTGGCCGAGCCGATATAGATGTCGGAGCTGTTCGGGTTCTGCGTGTCCTGGCCGCCGGACTGGCCGACCATGCCGTAGTCGGTGACGATGGCGGCGCCTTCGACGAGTTTTGTCAGGTCGATGTGGCCGGCGGTGCCGGCGGCGTGGGCGAGGTTCCAGTTGTCGATGAGTGCTTTGTAGGATGATTGCTCTGTTGGCGTGCCCGAGGTTGCATTATAAAGGCCCGGATTCCAATCGACACGATGGCCATCGGCGTCCTTCAACGTGACCACGCCGCCCGAGGCAATCAGCTGACTGATCATGCGCGGCGTGTAGTCGATGACGCTGTGCATGGTGGGCGTCGAGGTCGTGGTGTTTGCAAAGCTGACGGTGTAGTCGAAGTTGGCGGCGTTGGTCACGTTGACCGAGCCGTCGGTATTGCGCTCGAGCCCAGCAACATAGTTCTGCGGATTAAGTGGATCAAACGCCCGGAGCTGCCCATGATAGGCCGCGTCCAACTCGCCGCCGGATATCTTCGGGCCCGTGGATTCTGTCGAAGTCACGGCTGCGGTATTGGTGAGGTTGGTCTCAGCGCCATTCGCAGCGACATAGTAGGTGTCAGCCGTCGTGGTCACGCTTGAGGCCGTCTCACCCCAATTCGCCTTGACGTGATGGCCATCGAAGAATGTCGTCGTTGTATTCGAAAGTTTCGTCGTTCTGTCGACGGTGTCGATGGTCAGGCCCGGAAACCCCGGCACGGCGTAAGTGCTGGCGACGTTCGCGACCGTCGTCGTGTTGGCCGTATTCTGGTGACTAGTGTCCAGGCCCGCGAGAGCTATCGCAGCGGCCGCGGCGTCTGCCATCGGATGGCTGCTGTCGACTGGCGCGATCAGCCCAGCCGCCGGCGCGCCAGAAACGTAGCCGGCAATGCTGCTCGAAACATAGTGGCTGTAATCCGCCTTCACCATACGCTCGAACGGCTGGTCGACGGCGCCCCAATGCTGCTGGCCCGGCTGCAGGTTGTTGAAGTCGCCGCTGACCTGGCGAAGGCCGGAGGCATCGTTGACGTTCGCATAGGACGTACCGAATTGGCCCATCGCCTGTGCCGGTGTCAGCGCGCCAGCAATGCCATCCCATAGCGGGTTGCCCCATTGGTCAAAGATCGCGCCCGTGCCGTCCCAGGCGATCACCACTTGCAGTTGCCCGTTCACCATGCGGAACAGCGGCCGGAAGTTGATCTGATCGAGCAGAAACTGGATGTCGTTGCCGTTGATATTGAAGGGCTTGAGATAGGCCATGATGGAACTCCGATACTGGGAACCAGGGTGCAATGGGGACAGACGGGAAAGCTCAGCCAAACACTCTTCGAGGCGGTGGTCCGTGCCGCGACCCCGGCAGCCGCTCGACGGGGGGCCGGGTTTCACTCGGCAGGCTGAAGCGATGCTCGTCGGCAAATGCAGCCATGACTCACTCCAACAGGGGTCGTTCGGCGCAAGCAGGTGCGATCCGTGTGATGACGGTCTGTCAGCGGAAAGAAAATTTATCAGACCTTGGTCGGAAAACCGGGCGTCGTTTAATTGCCGTCCATCAGACCTTAGTCTATGTGCTGATTTGAACCATCAATTGGCTCGGCGTTCAATCTTTTTTTTCGTCCGATGGAGATTCACGTATTTCCTAGGTTAACGCGCAAAAATGCTTGAAAAATGAGGAGTTTCCTCAAGCCGATCAGAATTATCAGACCAAGGTCTTGCGACTTTGGTCTGAGTGAGGGTCAGAGTATTTTTTGAATGTCCCGAGGACGCCGCAACGCAGCGGCGTCAAATTTGGCAGGCAACCGCCTGCGTCAGATCCATCGCGACAACAGGCGATAGACAGGTCTGCAACTGGCCAAAACAGGGCAATAACAGGGTCATGGACGACAACAGCAGGACTGTAATTGGCACCTGCAACGGCGCTTTGCCATACCGAATTCGACCAGAAATGCACGCGATCCGGCACCCCCCGCTTGCGGGGCAGGATCAGGTTGGCGGTACGGGCTTGGAGAAGTGACCGCACTGTTGGCAGGTCAAAACTTGCGCCCGCGCCTTATCGCTCCTTGAAGGCGAGCGCAATCTGGTCGACCAGCGGCTTGACGATATAGGACATCGCGGTGCGGCTGGGGGTCTCGATATGCACTTCCGCCGGCATGCCGGGAACCAGTTTCAAGGCGCCCATCTTGATCTGATCCTCCGCCGTCAGAGCAATCCGCGCGAGGTAGTAGGGCGGTCCTGGCTGGCCGCTGGTGGTGTCGCGCGTCAGGTCCGCCGACAGCACCGTGACATAGCCGTTGAACTCAGGCGTGGTACGCTGATTGAAAGCCGGAAAGCGCACGAATGCGGTCTGATTGGTGCGCACATGATCGATGTCCGACGGCGAGATTTTGGCCTCGATGACCAGCGGATCGTCCTCGGGCACGATCAGCATGATCGGCTCGCCCTGGGCGATCACGCCACCGATCGTGTGCACCGCCAGCTGCAGCACCTTGCCGGCCTGCGGAGCCCGGATGTCCAGGCGCGTCAGCTGATCGCGTGCCGTGACCTTGCGCTCGATCAGTTCGGCTTCCTTGCCCTGCAGCTCGCGCAGATCCCGGCTCACTTCGGAGCGCATATCCTGATTCAGCTGCAGGATCTGCAGTTCGGTTTCGGCGATCTTCTGCTTGGCTTGCGCCATCGATGAGAGGAGCTGAGAATGCTCCCCCTTGAGCCTGGCCACATCGCGACGGGCGCCGGTCATCTTCGACGCGGGTACCAGACGAGCAGTCTCAAGCGGGATCATCCGATCAAGCTCCTCCTGAGTGAGCTTGACCTCGGCGGCTTTGCCGGTGATCTGTCCTTTCATGCCGTCAATTTCGGACGTCAGTTGCGCCACCCGCTCCTTAAATTGCGAGCGCTGGCCGTCGCGCGCCGTTCGGCGATTCTCGAACAAGCCTCGCTCGGTCTGCAAGATATTCGACAACACCGGATCATCCTGGCGCTGCAGCAGTTCGACCGGCCAGGGCACGTCGCCAGCGCCGTTCTGCTCGGCCAGCAGGCGCGCCTTGCGAACCGCGATTTCATCGAGCTGCTTGGTGACGGTGAGCAGGTTGGCGCGCGTCACAGTCTCGTCGAGCCGGATCAGAATGTCGCCGGCCTTGACGGTGTCGCCATCCTTGACGTTGATTTCTCCGACCACGCCGCCGGTCGGATGTTGCACTTTCTTGACTTTGGAATCGACCACCACGGTTCCCTGCGCCAGCACGGCTCCAGCCAATTCGGTGGTCCAGGCCCAGCCGCCAGCTCCGATGACCAGCAGGCCGGCCAGCACGCTGCCGAAGGCCAGATAACGACCGATGCCGTCGGAAACCTCGTCATCCCGGCTAATGCTGTCGGGCGCCATGAAGGGGGAGGTGTCGGCGGACGACGACTGGCTTTGGCGCGCCGGCCTCGAAGCCCGCATACTGAGGAATGCCACCCGCAGCAGCAACAGACTGACGGCCAGCACCACCAACCAGAGTCCTGGCTCGGCGATGATGCCGGTCAATCCCTTGGTCTGCGCCCACAGTTTGAAGCCGTCGCGCGCCGAGCCGATGCCCTGGTTCCATTGCTCGGGCCAGTGCTGCGGGTCCGATCCGAGAGTCTTGTGCAGCCAGTTGAGGACATCGGTGAGCATGATCACGACCCCTTCATGAGATTGGCAGGTGCTGTCTTGACGACGGGAGCTTGCCGGGCCAGGGCGCCATTGGCACCGGCCGGCACGCCAGAGGCATGGCCATTCATGGCCGGCGCGGTCGGCGCGGTCGGCGGCGCCGTGACCTTTTTCAGCACCTCGTCCTTGGGTCCGAAGGCGTGCTGCTGGCCATTGCCCATGACCAGCAAGTGATCCAGGCCCGCCAGCGCCGACGGGCGATGTGCAATGACAATGGCGATGCCACCGCGTGTACGGATCGATCCTATGGCATCGGTCAGGGCCGCATCGCCTTCGGCATCCAGATTTGAGTTGGGCTCATCCAGCACCACCAGGAAAGGGTTGCCGTAGAGCGCGCGGGCAAGCGCGACGCGCTGGCGTTGGCCGGCCGAGAGAACCTGCCCGCCTTCGCCGATGCGCGTATCGTAGCCTTGCGCCAGTTGCAGAATAAGCTCGTGGACGCCGGCGGCCTTGGCGGCAGCGATAATGGTCTTGCTGGTGGCGTCCGGGCTGAACCTGCCGATGTTCTGAGCGACCGTGCCCTCGAACAATTCGATATCCTGCGGCAAGTAGCCGATATGGGCGCCAAGCGCGGCGGGCGCCCATTGATCGAGCGCGGCACCATCGAGCCGCACGTGGCCACCGCTGATTGGCAGCGGCAGCCAAATACCCACCAGGGCACGCGCCAGACTGGACTTGCCCGATGCACTTGGACCGATGACGCCGAGACCCTGACCGGCCTCGAGCTTGAAAGAAACGCCCCGAATCAGCGGCTTATTCTGGCCGGGGGCGCAGACCGTGAGCCCCTCGACGGCCAACGACTTGAGCGGTGCCGGCAGCGGCATGGTGTTGCGCTCTTGCGCCGGTCCGGACAGCAATTTGCTCAGTCGAGTGTAGCTCTGACGTGCACTGAGGAAACCGCGCCAGTTGGCGATGGCGATCTCAACCGGGGCGAGCGCGCGCGAGGTCAGGATCGACGACGCGATCATTACGCCGCCCGTTGCCTCGCCCATCACCGAGAGATAGGCACCAAGGCCAAGCATGCCCGATTGCAGCACCATGCGAATGACGCGGGTCAGCGTCGAGATGCCACCGACCAGATCTCCGGCCTTCAGCTGGTCGGCCTGATGGCGCACATTGAGGCGCGTCCACAAGGTGCCCAGCGCAGGCGCCAAGCCCATGGCATAGACCGCCTCGCTGTTGCGCCGGCTGGCCTCGCCAAACACGTTCACCGCCGCACCGCTTTGGTTGGCAGCCTGGTTGGGTGCCTTGCCGCGCGATTCCGTCAGCAAGGTCAGGCCGACCAGCAATGCGGCGCCGGCGGTGGCCATCAATCCCAGCCAAGGATGCAAGAGATAAACCAGGCCCAGATAGAGCGGCATCCAGGGCAGATCGAACAGCGCCGTCGGCCCGGCGCCGGACAGGAAACCGCGGATCTGATCGAGATCGCGCACCGGCTGCAGCGCGTCACCCCGCGTGCCGGTGCGGATCGGCAGCAGCAGCATGGCCGTGAACACGCGCGCCCGCAGCTTGCGGTCGAAGCGCAGGCCGATGCGGCTCAGCACTCGTGTACGGATTAATTCGAAGACGCCGTTGCAGGCATAGAGCGCGATCATGATCACGGTCAGCCCGACCAGCGTCTGCACACTGTGCGATGGGATCACCCGGTCATAGACCTGCAGCATGTAGAACGAGCCGGTCAGCGCCAGCAGGTTGATGAGGCCCGAAAACAGCCCGACGCCAACGAACGCCCCCCAACAGGAGGCCAGCGCCGAAGCGACTTCGGACTTGGTCAGATCGGCGGCCTTGCTTGATTTGGCAGTTTGTGCCGAGCGCTTGGCCTCGGGGATGCGATCCAGGGTGCTGCTCATGCTCATGTCAGGTCACCGACACCGACGATCAACGAGCGGGCGACTGCAACAGTCTCAAACGATCCGATCGACATCACTCAACTCCGCAACAGCTCGTACGCAAACACTGACGACTCGACGCTGAAGACTCAACATTGGCGGCTGCCCACCCACTCCGCGACCGCTGCCAAACCCACCCCGGCAACGGCCAAAATCGCTTCAAGTGAAAGGTCCTGATAACCAAGACTTTCACCGCTCCTGCGTAATCTGACTATAACCCAATGGCCACCAATACTCGGGCCGACAGTCGGTGAGTCGTCAGACTTTCGTCCAACTCCATTGCGCCATGACAGGCATTTGTCCGGGACGGTGACAGGCTGCTTGTTCCGCCGAAGCTCGTGCACGGCTCGTGCCAGTCGATCTTGGCAAGACTAACGAGTTCTCCAAAAGCCGATCTCATCTCATTTGTCAGGACAGACGGTCTACGGTTATGTCCTCAATCAGTTTTCAACCATGCCAGACACTTCGCTGATCGACCATCAGAATATCCATCCGGCACGCCACAAGGCAATCCCCCATAGCCACAATCGACAAATTAGCGCGAAAATGCTGCCCAGAGTGATCGAGTGCAAACATCTTGCCAACACCAGCGGACCCCGCGCGCGGCCGCCAACGCAATCCAACGTGTGAACATATCGGGCACAAATCCGGTTGAACCGAGACCCGCGGCGTTTGCCAAAATCACTGACCAACGCCTCGCGTCGCCAGGAACCGTCCGAGCAAATTTCACGGCATTGAGCGCTGGCTATTGGCCCCCCTCCTTTCATGGTCATGTCGTAATGACTCGCGATCCATACATTGTTCATTTGCTTGGATTTTACTAGAACCGTAGCGAGCGTTGTGAGATGCCTTGGTGATCGGACGGCCCTCAGACCTTGGTCCGCAGTCTCGCGTGATGCCAACGAAACCGATATCGATGCACAGCAGCACCGCCCACACTCTGCCATGGCCGATCCTGAACGGGATCACCGCAACTTGGCGCCGGCTCACGCTGGTTCGCCAATTCGCCTTGATTGGCTTGGTCGTCATCGGCAGCGGCACCTTTACCATCGGTGCCTGGGTGGCGCAGCGCATCGAGGTCGCCGTGGTGCGCAATTCGGCCGTCTCGGCTGCACTTTATATGGGCAGTCTGGTAGAACCAATCGTCCAAGACATCGGTGCCGATGGACAGCTGTCGCCCGAGCAGACCAGGAGGCTCGATGAGCTGTTCTCATCGTCGCTGCTCGGCAAGCACATCGTTTCGATCAAGATCTGGGTCAATGGCGCGAAAATTGCGTACAGCACTCATAAGGAGGTCGTCGGCCAGCAGTTCGAACTGGTGGACAGCCTGAAGTTGGCCTGGGGTGGGACCGTTGCAGGCGAGTACAATCAACTCATCGAGGCTGAAAACGCCATTGAGCGCCGCCTCGATGTTCCATTGCTTGAAATCTACGCGCCGCTACGCAAGAGCGAGGACGGCGCCGTGATTGCTGTGGGGGAGTTCTACGACCGCGCCGAACATTTGCGCAGCGACCTTGCGGCAGCCCGTCGCGCCAGCTGGCTGGTCGTCAGTCTCGGCGGTCTGGGTATGTTCGCTGCGTTGTATGGTCTGGTTCGGCAGGCCGGCAACACCATCGACCGCCAGCAGCTGGCGCTGCGAGATCGCATCGCGCAGCTGTCGCAAGCACTGTCGAGCAACGAGATACTGGCCGCACGGGTCGAAGACGCCAATCGGCGTTCTGTGGTTCTGAACGATCGCTTCCTGCGCCGCGTCGGCGCCGAGCTGCATGATGGACCGGCACAGCTTCTGGCGCTGGCATTGCTGCGGCTCGACACGCTGCTGCCGGGCACGAAAGTGGTGCTTGCCGCTAAGAAATCGAACCCACCCAAGCCGCCGGACGTGGAAATCCTGCGCAAGGTGCTTGGTGATGCTCTCACGGAGATCCGCAACCTCTCGGGCGGCCTGTCGCTGCCCGAGGTTCGCACCCTGACTTTGGGCCAGACACTGCTCTTGTGCGCTCAGTCACATGAGCGCAGAACCGGAACCAGCGTGACCTGCCAGATTGATCCGGCGCCCGCTGAAGTTTCGACTGCGGTCAAAATCTGCCTCTACCGGTTCGCACAGGAAGGGCTTAACAATGCCTTCCGGCACGCTGCCGGCGGGGGCCAGAAATTGCTGCTCAGTGTCGCCGACAGAACTATCACGGTCGAAGTTACCGATGCTGGTCCTGGATTCGATGCAAGTATGGTCGCCAAAGGGGACCGGCTCGGACTTCCCGGCTTGCGGGACCGGATTGTTTCGCTCGGCGGTACGTTCGACATCCAGTCGCAGCCTGGCAAGGGCAGCCGGCTGATTGCCCGTTTCAGTCCAGTGGCAGAGGACCCGAGGGAATGACTGAGAAGATCACGGTCGCAGTAGTTGACGACCATCCTCTCATGCGCGAGGGCGTCGCTCATACCTTGACGCATAGTGGCCGCTTCGCCGTTGTCGCGATGGGTGGCAGTGGCGCCGAGGCCATTCGAATCGCCCAGGATCACCTTCCCGAGATCTTGTTGCTGGACATCAACATGCCGGGCGGCGGCATCGATTGCGCCCGCCAGATTGCCCTTGAGTGCCCGGTCGTGAAAATGGTCATGCTGACCATTTCAGAGAACCAAGAACATGTCTGCGATGCTATGGAGGCTGGCGCCCGTGGCTACATTCTCAAGGGCGTGTCGGCAAGCGAGCTGGTCGGCACGCTGCTGTCGATCCATGCCGGGCAGTCCTATGTGACGCCGCAACTTGCCGCCCGCCTGCTGAGCCGCCCGATCCGCAGTTCGCCGGTGCTCTCCAAGCTCGATGAATTGACCCATCGTGAAACCCAGATCCTCGGCAACGTCGCCAAGGGGCTGACCAACAAGGAAATTGCAAGGACGCTTAATCTCAGCGAGAAGACGGTTAAGCATTACATGACCAACGTCATGCAGAAACTGCAGGTGCGCAACCGAATGGAAGCCGTCCTGACTCTGCGGGGCGAAACGGCGCGATAAGCGGGATTTGCTGACGCAAATCGGCTGCCGGACATTCATTTAATCAGCATAAACCCTTACGACTCGTCATGAGAACGAGATCGGGAGCATCGTTTAACCCACTGAATTGATGTGTCATTTCAATTCGAACGCAAACCTGACATTATCCTGACAGAGACTGTCAGTCCCATATCAGACGGACTGAACTAGACTTGTCGTGGGTGTTGGTTCTGAATGACGCAAACGGCACCTGGTGGTTTGTGCACTTCACGTTGGCTTGGTTGGCATGCGCAGGTCTGATCTTATTCTGTCCTGCATTTGCGACGTGCCGTTCGATTTCGCACAGACATGCCCAATCGGTGCCAATGGAGAACTTCATGTCTGATATCACCCGGGTTGCCGTGATCGACGATCATCCGCTGTATCGCGCCGGCATCCGACAGGTCGTGGACGCATCGGATGACATGGAAGTTGTTGCCGAAGGCGCCGACGCTGCCGACGCGCTGCAGCTTGCCCAATCGAACGGGCATGAGTTGATGCTGCTGGACCTGAACATCCCGGGAGGCGGTATCGATGCCGCGCGCGTGATCGCCCGATCGAACCCCGGCATCAAGATCGTGTTCCTGACCAACTCAGAAAGCGAAGCGAATGTCTCGGCCGTCATGCAGGCTGGCGCGCGCGGCTACATCGTCAAGGGCATCGGCGGTACCGAACTGATGGACATCCTGCGCCTGGTGCAAAATGGCGAACAGTATGTGACGCCGAGCCTGGGCGCCCTGGCCCTGCGTAGTCTTGGCCGGGCCCGAGCGGTGGGCGCGGGCAATCTGCACTTGCTTTAGGAAACTGCCGATCGCGCTGCGAGCGCATCTGCGATCGGCCTGCCACCTTATTGCAACTGCGACTTCACCCACTCCAGCTCCTTGCAGACATAATCGACGACGTCGCCGGTCTTCAGGTGATCCGGCAGCACGTCCCACGTGTACGTCTCGATTTCCAACTGCTCGGAAAGCTTGTGCTTCTTCTGGAAAGCCAGCGCCTCGGCGAAGGCAAAGCGCGTCGACTTGAACGGGCCGAGATCTTCCAGGAACACCGGAACGTGGACGTGGATGCGCCACTCGCAGGCCACCGGCATCTTCTCCCAGGCCGCGCTGGCGTCTTCGAGGTTGAGATAGCGGGTGATCGTGACGTCATCAGTACGCTGATGGATCTGTGTCGATCATAAAGCGCCATGGAATCAGTGCTTTTTCTTCGTTACGACGCTCGGAAGTCGGGAAACTGCGCTTCCAGAATGACGTCCACCGTCACCTGATAATGCGCAGCCAACAGACGTTTTACCTCTGCGGCATCGCCAGCCACATAGGCGTCAAGGATGGCGCGATGCTCATTCAACTCGCTGCGCTCGGCGTGCCGGGCGGCTGACAGCAAGCGATACCGTTCGGCGACATCGAACAGCTGCTCGCACGATTGGATGATCCACTTCAACTGACAACCGGCAATCAGCGCCATGTGGAAGTTTCGATGACGCTTCTCCCATTCCAGATTGCGCGCCTTGTCGTCGAGCAGTCGGTGCTCCTTGGAGAGACGGTGGAATGCCAGAACGAGCGCTTCCTCGGCCACCATGTCTTGCCGGGAGATCGCTTCCGATACGGCGACACCCTCAATGATTACACGTGTACGGACGACCTCCAGCAGCTCGGCTTTGCTGATGTTGGCGACGCGGTAGCCGCGCTGTTCTTCGCGCTCCACCCAGCCGTCGGAATGCAGCCTACTGAGCGCTTCGCGGATCGGACTGATGCCGATGTCGTAGCGGCTGCGCAGCGCATCGAATTGCAGCTTTTCGCCGGGCGCAAAACGACCCTCCATGATGTCCGAGCGGATCACTTCGTAGACGGAGCTTCCGAGTGTCAGGCCGGTCTCTTTGAGCTTCACCATGCCGGGAAACACCCTTGTTTCATCGCCTCTCACCAGCCATCCACGACCTTGCTGATGCCTATCATGACCCTGCTCTTGCCCACCATGACCCTGCTCTTGCCGAGCAAGACCCAATTAAGTCCCGTATATCGCCAATCCAACTTACTATCGCATATCGTTGAGTGCATTAAAATGGAAAAAACTTGACTTAGTGGGAAATTGTGGAAAATATACCGTCAAAGCGCCCCGGACGCTCGTTGTCGGCGCAACCGATGTTGGCGCCTTGGACGGAACAGCAGGATCAACCTGCTGCTGGGCGACCGCCGGGAGGCCGAAATGAAGGCTGTACGATTTTACACCAAACGTGACATCCGCGTCGAGGACGTCGCTGCGCCCAGCCGCAAACTCGAACCCCACCAGGTCCTCATCAAGCCGATCGTTTGCGGCATCTGCGGCACCGATTTGCACGAATACACAGCTGGCCCGATCGTCACGCCAAAGACTCCCCACGTCTATACCAAGGCGATGCTGCCGCAGATCCTTGGTCATGAGTTCAGCGCCGTCGTGGTCGATATCGGCGCCGCCGCCTCGCCGCCGAACTTGCGCCCGGCATCGTCATCGTCGATCCGCTCAAGGAGGATCTGCTCGGCATCATCGAGGGGCAAACCGACGAGGGCGTCGGCGTGGACGTGGCGCTGGAATGTGTCGGCCTGGAAGCCGCGCTCGCCACTTGCGGCACAGCCGTGCGGCGCGGCGGCACCGTGGTGCAGGTCGGCCTGCATATGAAGCCGCCCGCCATCGATGCAATGCTCTGGACGCAAAAAGATATCACGTTGGAACTGGCCTGGTGCTTCCGCGTCCAGATGTGGCCGCGCATCATCTCGATGATCGAAGCCGGGCTCTATCCGGTCGAAAATGTCGTGACGGCCGAGATCGCCGCCGACTACGTCGTTAGCCAAAGCTTCGAACAGTTGCTTGACCCGGCTGGCAAGAACCTGAAAATTCTCGTACGCGTTTGATCCCATGGATCGGGCCCATTGAACAGGGAGGTGCGCTTTCGTCGATTGAATTGCTTGAAAGCTTAGATAGTATCGTTGCTGCAGGCCGCCCCCAAAATAAACGGAGCCGCCTCTTCACATGGGAGGAAATCTGCATGTTTGTTAGAAAACTGCTCGTTGGCGCTCTACTGTCGGGAGTCGCATTGTGCGGCCTCGCGCAAGGTGCCTCGGCGGGCCAATATGATGGCATCACCATCAGCATCCTGACCCGTCCGGGTCCGGTCATCGCCGGTCGGCTCGCCGAACGCGGCAAGGAGTTCGAGGCCGCCACCGGCGCCAAGATCGTCGTCAACGAAGTGCCGTTCGCCGAAATCTTCCCGAAGCTGCAGAATGACTGGAGCACGGGCACCAATTCGGTCGACGTCGGCGTGTTCGCGGCCGGCTGGGGTGTGGAGTTCGCCGCGGCAGGCCTGCTCGAGAACCTCGACCCCTACGTCGCTAAAGACACCAAGATCGACACAGCTGACATCGCGCCCTATTTCCGCGATTTCGGTATGAAGATCGGCGGCCATACGATGCAGATCCAGATCGATGGCGACTTCCAGATGATCTATTATCGCAAGGATCTGCTGGACAAGGCCGGGCTGAAGCCACCCAAGACCTGGGATGACTACCTCTCGATCGCCAAGGCCCTGAACGGCCAGGACTTCAACGGCGACGGCAAGCCGGACTACGGCAGCTGCATCTTCAAGAAGCGCAACGCCCAGTCCTACTTCGCCATTCAGACGGTCGCTGCCGCCTTCGTGCAAACCCAGGGCACCTCCCAGGGCTTCCACTTCGACGGCAAGACCATGAAGCCGGTGATCAACAACGAAGCCTGGAAGAAGGCCTTTGAGATCTACAAGGAAACCGGCAAGTACGGTCCCGCTGAAGAACTCAACATGGACATCGGCGACACGCGCGGCCTGTTCAAGGCCGGACGTTGCGCTTTGCTGATCGAGTGGGGCGACCCGCCGCCGCTGACGCTCGAGAAGGACGCAACCGCCGTCAAGAACCTGTTGTACGCAGTGCCCGGCCTCGGGACCAATCAGGTTCTGGATCGCGCGAGCGGCAAGCTGGTGCCCGTGACCAAGGAGAATGCTCCTTACGCGGTTGACGGTCTCAACTATGCTCCGTTCGCCGCTTTCGGCGGTTGGGTCGGCGCCATCAACGCCAAGATCGCCGACCCGAAGAAGAAGCAGGCTGCGTATGACTTCCTCTCTTACATGAACCAGGCCGCGCAATCGAACGTCGACGTCACCCTCGGTTGGACGGGCTACAACCCCTACCGTCTGTCGCAGCTCAAGAGCACCGAGCTGTGGGAGAAGGCGGGCTTCACCAAGGAAGCAGCCCAGAGCTACATGGACGCCATCAACGGCGCCCTTGCCAACCCGAACATGGCGTCGGACTTCAAGGTGCCGGGCGCGCAGCAGTACTCGGGCGTCGTGCTCGACACTGAACTCGCCCGCTACCTCGCCGGTGAAATCACGGTCGATGAGGCCTTGAAGAACATCGAAGCCGGTTGGGAGAAGATCACCGAGGACTTCGGTCGCGACAAGCAGATCGCAGCTCAGGGTCTCGCCCTCGGCGCCGCCAAGTAAATGGCTGTGACAACACAAACGACACGCCAGCCAGGGTCATCCCTGGCTGGTACTGCGCCCAGTGAAAGCTGGGGCGAATGGCTCGACAGGCACTCACGCACTTTTTTCATCGCCCCGGCGGTGACGCTCATTCTTGTCTTTGCGATTTTCCCGACGTTTTATTCGATCGTCTTCGCGCTCAGCCGGGTCAAGTTTTCTCCGAATGGGCTGGTGTTCCGCTTTGTCTGGTTCGATAATTTCAAGACCCAGTTCAGCGGCAGTGAGCAGGCGCACTTTCTCGGCAGGTTGAACAGCCTCAGCATCGCCGGATACATCTTCGGCGCCGTCTTGATCGCAGCCGTGTTGTGGTGGTTCTTGCGTTCACTTGCCAAGACCAGCGTCATCGGCAACATCGGGCGCCTCATCTCAGCCGCCGCGGCCCTTGGCCTGGGATTGTTGTTTGCCGCCACGCTGCTGTCCGGCAACCAGTGGGGTACCCTGCTGAACACTTTGTTCTACGTCTTTGCCGGCTGCTCGATCCAGTTCGTCATCGGCACCGCCCTGGCGTTCCTGTGCTCACAGCCGATCTGGGGTAAGAGCTTTTTCCGCGTCATCTTCTTCATCCCGCTGATGATCACGCCGCTGGGCATCGGCTATGCCTTCAAGATGATCCTGGACGTCACCAAGGGGCCCTTCAAGCCGTTCTGGGAGTTCATTGGTCTGGGCGGTTGGGCCTGGTCGTCGGATGCCTGGGCCGCGCGCTGGTTCGTCATCCTGGGCGACAGCTGGCAGTGGATCCCATTCATCTTCATCGTCATGCTGGCGGCGCTGGAAAACGTATCGAAAGATCAGGTCGAGGCGGCGCAGGTTGACGGCGCCTCCAGCGTGCAGATTTTCAAGGACATCACCTGGCCGCAAGTCGTGCCCGTCGCCGCGACCGTGATCCTGATCCGCATGATCGAGGCCTTCAAGATCGTCGACCTGCCCAACATCATGCTTGGAGGCGGTCCAGGCATCGCGTCGGAATCGATGACGCTGCATTCGGTGTTCCTGTGGCGCGCCAACAATATGGGGGACAGCGCGGCCGTCGCCTATCTGCTGCTGATCCTCACCGTCGTGGTGTGTTCGTCGTTCTTCAACTACGTCGTGCTCAACCAATTGCGCAAAGCCCACGCATGAGCCAAGCAATTCAAACCACTGGCTCCGATCTGTTCGATAGCACTCGCCAAGCTCTCACCCCCTCCCCGCAAGGATTCGGGATTCACACAAGTCGCAATAACTCACCAAATCAATGGACTAGCGGCTCCTGCGTCCCCCTCCCACTTTGCGGGGAGGGGCCAGGGGTGGGGGGTCGCGCCGAGCGAACACTCGCGAGTATCCCGACTGCTGCAACGTCTCTTTTCTTCATAAAATTCAGCGCCATACCTTCACCCCACCCCTGGCCCCTCCCCGTCGAGGGGAGGGGAAGACTCGCGGCGACGCTTCGCCGAGACAGCACCGCCGGTATGCTTGCGACTCAGATGTGTGAATGCCGTAGCCCGCAAGGGGGAGGGGAATTCGACCAGTGCCATTGGAAACAGGGAGCCAGGCAGGCACACTTGGACTCCCTACCCCTTGCAGGGAGGGCGGGGGTGGGGGGAAGAGCCAGGCGGGCTAGTGAGGTTGGGCAAGGGCTTCGAATACCAACCTTCATTGAGGTTGACCTATGCGAGTTGCTGTTGCGGCGTAGGGGCGAGACCTGTCTCGCCCGTCTGTCGGCGATCTCAGGCGCAGTGTTTGCGGCACGACGGGCGCGACAAGTCTCGCCCCTACGCAACTGGCAGCCTCCCGAAGTCGTGATCCTTGTCACGCAAGAGTCAGTATCAACGAAGGCTGGTATAAATCCAGTTGGTCGGTCGGTATGAGCCAGGCAAGTTTCAAGTTCGAGAAGAGTGGCCGCACCCTGATGGAGCGGCTGTTCGAGCCGCCGGCGCCCGGCAAGATGTCGTTCGCGGGCAACCTCGTGGCCTATGCGCTGCTGCTGTCCTGGTCCGCCTTCGTGCTGTTCCCGATCTACTGGGTCATCATCACAAGCTTCAAGGACGCCAAGATCGTCAACGAGGGGCCGTATTTCATCCCCTTTTACGATTTCCAGCCGACGCTGGACGGCTGGCGGGCCCAGTTCCTGGTCGAACCCGACTGCGACCCCTATGCCTTTGTCCACCAGCTCGGGGTCAACGTCTACAATGCCGTCGCCTTCCTGGTCTCGCCGATCGTCACCATCGATCGGATGCAGCCGGCGATCTGCAAGGTGCTGCTGGCCTACCAGAACTCGTTGATCATCAGCATCTTCGCCACGGCCCTGTGCATGATCGTGGGCAGCATGGCCGCCTATGCGCTGGCCCGCGTCGCCTACGCGCCGAAGTTCGGCAACATCGTCATGTTCGTACTGCTGGCGTTGGGATCGATCCTGGCGTCGACCTATGCCGGCGTGCATTGGGCGCTGGCGACGGCGGCGGCGCTGGCGCTGTTCTTCCTGCTGGCGCGATCGCTCGGGCGCTTCTTCAAATCGACGCTCGGCAACAACGACATCCTGTTCTGGATCATCTCGCAGCGCATTCTGCCGCCGATCGTCGTCGTCATTCCGATCTACATGATGTTCCAATCGGTGGGCCTGGTCGATTCGCATCTGGCGCTGATCCTGGTCTATGCGGTCGCCAACCTGCCGATCGTGGTCTGGCTCATGTACGATTTCTTCCGCAGTCTGCCGATCGAGCTGGAGGAATCGGCGCAGCTCGACGGCGCGACGCGCTTTGGCATCTTCTGGGACATCGTGCTGCCGCTGACCCGTCCGGGCTTTGCCGCGACCACTCTGCTGACGCTGATCCTGAACTGGAACGAATACCTGTTCGCGGTCTTCCTCTCGACCGCCAAGGCGCAGACCATGCCCATCATGATCCAGGCCAAGAATGCCGGCGAGCGCGGCACCTTGTGGTGGGAGATGTCGGCGATCATCGTCGTCATGATCATACCGGTGATCCTGATGGCAATCTTCCTGCAGCGATTCATCGCCAAGGGCGTGCTGCTCGGCGCAGTCAAAGGATAATGAGCATGGCTGACGGGGCGATGGGCAAGCCGGGCGTGCCGGTGTCGTTCGACGGGATAAAGAAATCCTTTGGCAGCGTGCGCGTGCTGGAGGAACTGAACCTGCAAGTGGCGCCCGGGGAATTCCTGGTGCTGCTCGGGGCCTCGGGGTCGGGCAAGACGACGGCGTTGCGCATCCTTTCGGGCCTGGAGTCGGCGACGGCAGGCCGCGTCACCATCGGCGACCGCGACGTGACGGACATCCTGCCGAAATACCGCGACATCTCGATGGTGTTCCAGTCCTACGCTCTGTACCCGCACAAAACCGTCGCCGAGAACATCGGCTTCCCGCTGAAGGTACGCAAGGTGCCGAAGGCCGAGATGGAGGCCGCCATCCGCGACGCCGCCGCCCAGGTGCAGCTGGACCAGCTGCTCGGCCGCTACCCGCGCGAGCTCTCGGGCGGCCAGCGCCAGCGTGTGGCGCTCGCCCGCGCCATCATCCGCCGCCCCAGCGTCTTCCTGATGGATGAGCCGCTCTCCAACCTTGACGCCAAGCTGCGCGGCCACATGCGCGCCGAACTCAAGTTCATGCAGCAGTCGTTCGGCATCACCACCATCTACGTCACCCACGACCAGATCGAGGCCATGACGCTGGCGCATCGCATCGCGATCCTTGAGAAGGGCGTGCTGCAGCAGCTCGACACCCCGGCGCAGATCTACAACAACCCGGCCAACCTGTTCGTGGCCCAGTTCATCGGTTCGCCGCCTATGAACATCGTCAAGGGATCGCTCGACGGCGGCACCTTCCACGCCAATGGCGCCGCTATCGCGGTACCAGTGCAGGGCCGCGTGGACGCCGCCGTGCTCGGCGTGCGACCCGAGGATTGCGCGCTGGCCCCGCCAACTGCGGGAGGCTTGACAGGCATCATCTACACCACCGAGCTGATCGGCGATCATACGCTGGTGACCTTGAAAATCGGCGACGACTTCTTCGCCGTGAAGGCGTCCAAGGACTTCCATGCCACGCCCGGCGAGACGGCGGGCGTCGCCGTCGCCAAGGAGCGCCTGTTCGTGTTCGAAGCGGCTAGCGGCAAGCGTCTGGCTTAGGCGGATTTTGATCGCATCCACCCACAATTGTCATCCCGGATGCGCTGCAGCATTCGTCATGGTGCAGCGCATCCGGGATGACAATTGTGTTCCAATGCTTAGAGAAATTACTATAGCCTGATAGATAAACAGATAAGTAGCATGTCAAGGGCAAGGGTCCTGGAGGTTTGGGCAAGGTATTCACATATGCCGTCCTGGGCATTTGGTCCGTGGTCTGCCTGTTTCCGATCTACTGGTTCGCGGTCACCTCGTTCAAATCGGAACTCGACGTCCTCATCGCCCCGCACTACCTGCCCTTCGTGGACTTCAAGCCCACGCTGGCTGCTTGGGTTTTCATTTTCACCGATCGCGAAGACAACCTCGGATCGAGGTATCTCAACTCTACGCTGATTGCGCTGGTTTCGACATTCCTGACAGTCCTGTTCGGCGCCATGGCGAGCTATGGTCTGACGCGCTTCCGGTTCAGCGGTGTGCTGAGCAACAACGCTATCCGCACCGGCATCCTGGCGTCGCGCATCCTGCCGCCGGTCGCCATCATCATACCGCTCTACGTCATGGCGCAGGCGACGGGCATGCTGGACACCAGACTGGCGCTGATCTCCACCTACACTGCTGCAAATCTTCCCGCAGTGGTGTGGTTGCTGCAGCCAGTATTCGGCGATGGCGCGAGCGAACTGGAAGACGCCGCCAGGCTAGAAGGCGCCTCGCACCGGGAGATCTTCACGACCATCGTGTTGCCCATGGCGGCCGGCGGCCTCGCCACCGTGGCCTTGCTCAACTTTGTCCTGTGCTGGAACGAATATCTCTTTGCGTCCGTGCTGGTGAGCGATCACGCCCTCACAGTGCCACCCTGGGTGGTCGGGCAGATCTCGATGAAGGAGGCCCAGATCATCGGCGAGGGCGAAGAATGGGCGCGCTTGTCCGTCGCCATCCTGTTGACAGTCACGCCGCTGCTGGTCATCGCCGTTTTCGTGCAGCGCGTTCTGGGCCGGATGGCGTTGTTCCGCCAATCCTGAGGTAGCACCTCCTTGGCACCACCCATGCCTCGGCCATGCGGCCGGCCGAGCGCCTCGACGAAATCGCCGAATACGGCGAGGCATGACTATTTGAACGGCTAGAATGGGGTCTGACCCCACTTCCGCGCCACCGCTGATGCAGATGAGGTGCAAACCGCCCTAATCACCGCGCAACTGCCGCGATGCTACCGGGTACACGCCGTTTCTCCCCAGCACCGCCACCGCGGGTACGTCGCCAAACAGTTCCGTGATCGCCGGATCAAGTACGTTGAGGCCGCCGGTATAGGCGCCAAAGGCCGGCAGCAGCAGACGCGTGGCACTGGCCGCAAAGCAGGGCCGGCGCTGGCAATGGCCATCGCGGACGACCCGTGCGCAGGGGTGCAAGTGACCGGCGATCTCGTTTGATCCACCTGATGTCGGCTCATGGCGAAAGATCAGCGCGGCATACCGCCAGGTCTCGCGCCGCTCGCCACCCAGCTCGGCCGGCAAGTCAGGATCGTGATTGCCGGCGATCCAGATCCAGTCGCGGCCCCGCTGCAGACCGGCCAGCTGCTCGCGATCATCCGGATGCAATCTTTCGCAACCGCCGGCATCGTGAAAACTGTCGCCGAGCGCGACCACCAGTTTTGGTTGCAGACGCGTGACGGCGCGCTGCAGCCGGACCAGCGTCGAGCGCGTGTCGTAGGGCGGCAGCATCGGCCCGCGCCGGGCGATCGACGAGCCCTTTTCCAGATGCAAATCGGCGACCACCAGAACATCCTCGTCCGCGATGACCAGCACACCGGAATGATCTGCCGTCAGCGCAACGCCGCCGAGCCCAATCTGCCAACTCTCGAATGAAATCCTGTGCACCGCTGTAATACCGTCGAACTTATGGTTTGACCTGTCGCTTTGAAGGTTCGTGACAGAGGTCATGGCGTAGGGGCGCACAGCAGTGCGCCCGTCTAGCTGCGCGACAAGTTC
>JANLQJ010000247.1:0-26044 GCA_031367715.1 Hyphomicrobiaceae bacterium
GTGCTGGGCAACATCAAGAGCGCCATCACCGGCACCTACCGCGCGGTGCGCAGCCACGCCGACCGCACCCTGGCCGAGTTCGAATACCGCTTCAACCGGCGCTACGACCTGGCCGCCATGATGCCCCGCCTGGCCTATGCCGCCGTCCGTACGCTGCCGATGCCGTATCGGCTGCTCATCTTGACGGAGTGATGTGGATAAGCAGGATTCCTTTTCCGCAATCTCGTCCGCATTGATATACGTGTGCCCTCGGGTCCATTCGTGCTGAAGCACCCGCCGCGTCAATGTCGTTTTTCCCGATCCGTTCGGCCCCGCCACCACAACCATCGACGGCCTTTGCTGCCCCATCAACGCCCTTCGACCGCAGTCAATTGCCGCTCACCTTCCTCATGCCACCACTTCTCGACGGCCTCGCTTTCCTGCTCCAGCGTCAAATGCAGCGCCAGCACCTTGATCCCCTTAGCCGCCATCGCTCGTTGCCAAGCCACGGTGCGCCTCACGTCTTCCAACAGCGCCGCTTCTTCAGCGTCACTTGGCTCCCACTCGTTGTCCCGAAAGTCACCTGTAGTCGGCATAGCTAATTCTCCATTTGTACCCCGATTGTGGGGCGCACGATTCACGCCGTCAAGACCGGACGCCTCCTATATTGTCCGTAATCGGATAATCGGCTAGACTCCTCCCCGTGAGCGCATCCGCACCCCAAGAGAACATCTACGGTCTCAACATGCTGCCGACGTTCACGCACATGGTCGATTCCGCGCTTGAAACCAACACCAACCTTCTGACGCTAATCAAGGCCGCCGCAGCCAGCGCCTACCCCAGCATCACCGACAGCGACGTGGCCCGGTTCCGAAAGCTGTTCGAGGATGAGGTTATCCACCTGACCTATTACGCCCGTCAGCTCGACGTGTGGCGTCAGCTCAAACTTACCCCGGCCCAGATCACCGAAATTGACCGCTTGGACGCCCTTTTGGCCCCGATCACCAAACTGGCCACCGAAGGCCTCACCCTGACGGGCGACATCCGCCAGCGCAAGCACACCTATGAGGGGTTCATCGGCAAGTCGGACGAAGAACTCGGATTGGAATTCGTGCTTCGGATGATGAAGCCGTGACGGCCCAAGTCAGGCCCCCCCTTGACATGACTTGAGTAACTACTCATAATCTCTTTATGGCTCGACTACCCCGCCCCGAAACGCCCCTCCGTTGGATTGCATCCAGCCGGAAGGATTATCGGGAATTTCCGGGCACGGTGCAGGACAGCTTCGGATTTGCGCTGTTCCTCGCCCAAACGGGCCAGCACCCGCCCGACGCCAAACCCTTGCGCGGCCTCGGCTCAGGTGTCGTGGAACTGGTGGATGACTTCGACGGCGACACCTACCGCGCCGTTTACACCGTCCAGTTCGCGTCCGCGATCTACGTGCTGCACGCTTTCAAGAAAAAGTCCAAGCGGGGCATTAAAACACCCCAGCATGACATCGACTTGATCCGCCAGCGCCTGAAAGCCGCCGAGGCGCACCATAACCAAAAGGAGCCCCCGAAATGACCCGCACCAAACCCGACGTTTTTGAGGGCAGCGCCAACGTCTTTGCCGACCTGGGGCTTCCCGATGCCGACACCCATTTCCTCAAGGCCAAGCTGGTCGCCGAACTCTATCGCCTGACCGGCGAGCGCAAGCTCACCCAAGCCAAGGCCGCCACCGTCATGGGTATTACGCAACCCGAAGTGTCCCGTCTGTTCAAAGGCCACTTCCGCGAATATTCGATTGAGCGGCTGCTCCGATTCCTGACCTCGTTCGACCGTGACATTGAAATCGTGTCCCGGCCGACAGCCTCGACCAGCCTGCAAGGTCAAATTTCGTTCAGCACGGCAACGGTGGCTCCCAAGGTAACCCGTGCCGCCCAAGCGAAGGGATAGTCACATGACGGGCCGCGACGCCCCAAAACCACCCAAACACCCCCACCCGTTGCTGGGAAAGTGGTAGCTATATGGTAGCTACGGGTTTTCGGGGAAGGTTCGATTATCGGCTAAGTGTTTGATTTTATTGGTACCGCCTCCCGGGCTCGAACCGGGGACCCCCAGATCCACAATCTGGTGCTCTAACCAGCTGAGCTAAGGCGGCATGGGTGAGAGAGGCGATGCCATAGCACAGTCCAAGGCGATAGGCCAAGCGTCGATGTTTCTGGGCAGCAGTTCTCAATTTGGGGCACGGCGTCTGAAGTCTCGCCCGTCTCGCCACACGCAGCGGCAGTTGCACCCCGGGCGAGACAAGTCTCGCCCCTACGTTTTGGTGTCCTGCCCCCACATTGAGAATTGCTGGTTTCTGAGCTTGCGTCGAGATAATTCGGGGACATTGAGGTAAATTGGGGACAGTATACTATTTCCGCGGCAGATTGCTCAGTTTGCGGAGTTGGTTGCAAAGGGAAATAGTATACTGTCCTCGATTTACCCCCGCGCACGGCGACTTCCGTTCCGGGAGCCGGTCGCCGTGCGATGACTTTCAGCAGCTTCGCCCACCCGTTCCCCCAGAAAGGCTTCGCCATGGACTATCGCACTCTCGGCGCTTCCGGCTTCAAAGTGCCGCTGCTGTCGTTCGGCACTGGAACCTTCGGCGGCAAGGGCGACTTTTTTGCCGCCTGGGGTTCGACCGATGCCAAGGGCGCGACACGGGTCGTCGATATCTGCCTGGATGCCGGTATCTCCATGTTCGACAGCGCCGATGTCTATTCTGACGGCGAGGCCGAGCGGGTGCTGGGCGCAGCCATCAAGGGCCGCCGCGACAAGGTGCTGATTTCCACCAAGGCCACCTTCCGTTGCGGCGACGGGCCGAACGATGTCGGTTCGTCGCGCTTCCATTTGATCGCGGCGGTCGACGCCGCGCTGAAGCGTCTCGGTACCGATTATATCGACCTGTTCCAGTTGCATGGCTTTGACGCCAAAACCCCGATCGAGGAAACCGTCAGTACGCTGGACGATCTGGTGCGCGCCGGCAAGTTGCGCTATCTGGGGGTGTCGAATTTTTCTGGCTGGCATCTGATGAAATCGCTGGCCATTGCCGATCAACGGGGGGCCTCGCGCTATGTCGCCAATCAGGCCTACTACTCGCTGATCGGGCGCGACTATGAGTGGGAGCTGATGCCGCTGGGGCTCGCCGAAGGCGTCGGTGCGGTGGTTTGGAGCCCGCTCGGCTGGGGCCGGTTGACCGGCAGGATCCGGCGTGGCGCCGCGCTGCCCAAACTCAGCCGCCTGCACAAGACCGCCGATAACGGCCCGCAGATGCCCGATGACTATCTGTATAAGGTGGTTGACGCGCTGGACCTGGTCGCCAAGGAGACCGGCAAGACCGTGCCGCAAGTGGCGCTCAACTGGGTGGCGCACCGGCCGAGTGTGTCCAGCGTCATCATCGGCGCGCGCGATGACAAGCAGCTGATGGAAAATCTGGGTGCCATCGGATGGCAATTGAGCGCTGAGCAGGTGGCTAAACTCGACGCCGCCAGCGCCGTTCCGATGGCCTATCCCTATTGGCATCAGGCGGGCTTTGCCGAGCGCAATCCGCTGCCGGCATGAGCAGGTGTACCATGGCTCGAAAGATTTGACCGCTCACTATCGCCAAGTCAGTCAGAAAGCACGGCCGCGAGCCTTCGGCCAGTTTCTGGCAACCGGTCAAAATATCAGTTCGACGGAATGTTGGACGGTATCAAGTAGCAAACCTTGAAAAACGTCCTCGCCAACCGGGGACCGTCCATCCATGGATCCTCGACCGCCGCTGCGCGCCAGTGGCGCTCGCGGGCCGAGGATGACGAAACGTTCGTTTCGTCCCTCACCAGCCGCCGACGATCAACTTGCGCTCCTCGTCTGCCGACAGAGCTTCGCCCTGGCGCAGGCGTCCCGCGATGCCATCCAGCGTTTCGCTGAACTCGCCTGGGCCAGCGGTGGTGGCCGCGCCAGTGCGCGCGGGGCCCTCGAACAGCGCCTTCAATTGCCAGCCGGTGGCGGCATGACAGGCAACACCATATTGCCGCGGACCAGATGATCCTTGCGCCTCGTATTCACGGCAAGCCGTACCGGCCTGATCACGGAAGGTTTCCACCACGCGCACGCTGAGCGAACCAGCGGCGGTCTTGACGCTCTGCTCGGCGCCGGTCTCGATCGTCGCAAGCGCGGCAACCAGGCCCGGAGCCGGCGTCAGGACGCCCAGCGCCGCTGTTTGTGAGTTGCCCTGAGCAACCGAGCCCGATTGCCCCGTGACCGGCCCAGACAACAACAGCCCGCCAGCCACGAAGGCGAGGGCCGAGGCCGCCAGCACCAGCGCCGGCACTTCCCAGTTGGACATCAAATCGCGCCAGCGGGCACGCAGCCCGACCAGCACGCCCAGGCCCTGGCCGCCAGCAGATCGTGCCGGCCCCATCGGGGTTTCCATCACGGTGCGCAACAGCCGCTCGGGCACCGGCGCCGCGGCAATGCCGTCGAACACGCGGCCAAGTCTGCGGCCTGTCAGCTTGAAGGCCGCAAGATCAGCCGCCAGGCGCGGATCGCGTGCCAGAGCCGCGCCCAGCTTGCGCTGCTCGGCCGGACTGGCCTCGCCATCGGCGACGGCCATCGCCAGGATCAACACCTCGTCCTGCACATTACCCACGGCCGTTCTCCCTTGCCAATCCAAGCCCTGCAGCACCATCGTCACTACCTTCAGGCATCAGCTGCAGATGCAGCGCCTGGCGTGCCCGCGCCAGCCGGCTCATCACCGTGCCGATCGGCACATTCAAGGTCTCGGCCGCCTCCTTGTAGGAAGCGCCGTCGATACACACGAGTGTCAGCAGCGCCCGTTGATCGTCACTCAGCGTCTGCATCGCCTTGGCCACCGCGGCCAGGGTGAGGCGCTGGTCCGTGACATCGCGGCCATCGACACCCATGGGTTCGACCATGTCGTCGATATCCTGATGCACCCCGCGCGATTTGGCGGTGCGGCGGCGATCGAACCACAGGTTCTGCGCAATGCGAAACATCCAACTTTCAAACTTGGTGCCCGGCTGCCACTGGTCACGGTGGGTCAGCGCCCGCACGCAGGCATCCTGAACCAGATCGTCGGCCTGAGCGAAGTCCCCGGTCAGGCCATAGGTAAATCGCCGCAGCCGCGGCAGGAACGCCACCATGCGCTCTCTGAATTCGTCGCTCACCTGTTTGTCCCGCCCTTGACAGCAATAACGTTGATGCAGGCATTCTATTCGCCCGCCGCCGGCAATTGTTACGATTAGACCCGTGCGGGCGGTATGCCAGGCCCCGGCTGAACACGGGAGCGGCGCGGTTACGGAGAACGGCAATCGAGCATTTTTTGTGGCAGCGGTGTAACCGAACAGCGGGAAATGTGACTTGTCGATCCCGGGCCGGCGGACCATAAGAGGCGGGTTTTCCACCGGATACCGCCCGCTTGACCGAGCAGAAACGCGACTTCCCAGATTTTTACATCACGTCGCCGCAGCCTTGCCCCTATCTGCCGGGCCGGCGCGAGCGCAAGGTATTCACACATCTTACGTCCGACAAACCGCCCGCCGTGGTTGATCATCTGCTGCGCACCGGTTTCCGGCGTAGCCAGAACATCGCCTATACGCCCTGTTGCGATGGCTGTAACGCCTGCGTTTCGGTCCGTGTGCTGGTGGATCAATTCGATCCCGGCCGCAGCTTTCGCCGCACCATGGAGCAGAACCGCGACATTGTCGCACGCCGCCTGCCGGCGATGGCCAGTGGCGAGCAATATGCGCTGTTCCGGGATTATGTCGCGGCCCGCCATGGCGATGGCGGCATGGCCGACATGAGCGTCAATGACTACCGCTCAATGGTGCAGGATTCACCGCTGGATACCTCGCTGACCGAATATCGCCGGCGGCTGCCGGGCAGCCTGCCGAGCGAATTCCACAAATGGCCGCTGTTGGGCGCCGCGCTGTGCGACCGCCTGAGCGATGGGGTGTCGATGGTCTACAGCTTTTATGACAATGCGGAGGCCGACCGCGGCCTAGGTACTTATCTCATCCTGGATCAGATCAACGAAGCGCGCCGGCTTGGCCTGCCCTACGTCTATCTGGGCTACTGGATCGATGGCTCGCGCAAGATGACCTACAAGACCCGCTTCCAGCCGCAGGAGCGTCTGACGCACAACGGATGGGTACGCGTTTCGACCTAATTCGAGTATTTCAACGCTAAACCGTCCCAAACACTTATTGCGTCAATGTTACCGGCAGAATTCTTGGCCAGTTGCCCCATTTTGGCCGTTTACAAAAGCGTAAACTTCAGGACATCCAGGTGCGAAACTGATAGTACAGTGTTCGTCACCATAGCGCGTCAGGATGCCGGATGATCATGGTGATGATCCGGCTGCCACGGATGGCGCAACGCGACTTTCGAAAAAGGGCCTTCAATGACATCGTTCAAATACGTTACGGCGCTTACGGCTGCGATCGCTCTGAGCGGCTTGGCGTTGAGCGGCACTCCCGCCAGCGCTGCCAATAGCGCAATGGCCGATTGCAACACCAAGTGGAATGCCGAAAAGGCCGCCAACACAACCAACGGCGCGACCTACCAGGACTTTCTCAAGGGCTGCCTGAAGAGCGCTGCCCCGGCTGCGGCCGATGCCAAGACAACCACGACCAAGCCGGCCGATGCCAAGGTGATGGACGCCAAGGCCATGGAAGCCAAGGCCAAGGCTGATGCCATGGCGGCCAAGACCACCACGGACACCAAGGTGAAGACGACAGCTGCCGCAACGGCTGCCGTGACGCCTGACAAGGCCATCGACCCTGAAGCAGCCGCCAAGAAGGTCTGCAACAAGGAGTGGAAGGCACTGAAGGACGCCGGCACCGAAGGCACGCAAAAGAAGAAGGACTTCGTTGCGGGCTGCCTCGTCAAGGCCGGCATCGTTGTGCCCGCCAAGGCCACGGCTGCTGTGGTCGCCGCTCCGGCCGCCACGACGACGACCGCCAAGACTCCGGACGTCATGGCCAAGGATGTGACCCCGCCCGATCCGACCGACGCCACCGCCAAGCCGGCGATGACGGACACCACCGGCAAGGTCCGCACTCCCGGCCAGCTGGCCATGGACAAGCGCATCAAGGAATGCGGCGTGCTGTGGAAGCAGGCCAAGACCGATGGCAAGACCAACGGCCTGAAGTGGCCGCAGTATTGGAGCAAATGCAACACCGAGATGAAGGCCGCCGGCAATTGATGCTTGCCCTGCCGGGCTGACGCCTCTGACTTTTGCAACCAAAGCACCGCCTGCGGCCAACACCGCAGGCGGTTTTTTTTTGCCCTTTCCCTGGCGAAACCAGGAGAAGGAAAAATCCACCTGCCATTGATGCCGTATTGCAACAGTCAGCCTCTGCCCAGGCTTGAATGGCCACAGTCATCCACCATTTGCTCGTTCAGGCCGTGGCAACGCCATGGTTGTTGGCATAGTGTTCTTGAATTGCGCAATGCGAAGGTGATTCTCGCGCCATGAGACAGTCAGCCAAGCTGCAGACAGGCGGTCGATTTGGGCGAATGACTTTGGCTGTCCTGGCCGGGCTCTCAATGGTGGGTTGTGCCGCGCAGCAACCGGCGGCCGAAGCCCCATCAGCAACCTTCACGTCAACAGCCAAGGATCCGCAGATCGTGCAGCAGATCATGGCCGATAGCGGCTGGCTGCAGAAGAATCGGTTGCCCAAGCGGCCAGTCGCCGACGCCATTCCCAAGAACGATCCGAGCTGCCCGGCGGACAAGGTCAAAGACCGCGGCGCCAAGCACATGGTTCTGCCAGCAGACCTGATGACCACGCTGGTCATGCACGATGCCAAGCCGTGGGCCTATGTACGCTATGATGTGGACACTGACGGCACGCCGCTGAACGTGGTGATCGAGACCTCGTCAGGCCTGAAAAGTTTCGATCGAGCCGCCATCGAGACGGTGACCAGCTGGCGCTTTGATCTCTCAGCCGGTTTGGTGGCCGCGCATGGCTGCGTGACGGAAGTGTCTATTACGTAAGGCAAGAGAGGCGAGTGGTCAGATGTGAGTGATTGGTGTCGTCACTCACGACTGACCACTCACCCGCCATCATACCGCCTCAGCCCTTCTTGGCTTCCACCGCAATCTGCGAACGTGCCGTGTTGAACATCTCATCAAGCTTGGTCATCAGCTCGGCGGCCGGGACGTTGACGCTTTTGGCCGTCATATCGGCCGTCACCTTGCGCAACACGTCGCCGTCACCCGGCTCCTTCATGTCCTCGGCGACGATCGACTTGGCATAGGCTTCGGCCTCGACGCCTGCGAGACCCATTTTGCCGGCCGCCCACAGGCCGAACAGCTTGTCGCGGCGCGCATGGGCACGAAAGGTCTGCTCCTGGTCGAGCGCGAACTTTTTCTCGAAGCCCTTTTCGCGATCATCAAACGTGGTCATGGGGTCTCCTTTTCAGCCGCCATGCGGCAACGGCAGCGGCGCTTCGCCCGATCCGGCCAAACTGCCAAATTCCTATGCGACCCATAGCCCGACGGGGAAACCAAATCAACGGCCTTGCCTTGGACCCAAAAGCCCGCTTAATGGCCGATGAGCCGAGCCGGGAGCGAGCCCCGTGTTCGATTTTCGTTCCGAGGATGCCTTGACGGCGTCCTTTCTGGGCCGACAGCGACCGCGCCGCCTGTAACCACCTGCGATCCGGCCCAATGCGGGCCCGCAGGATGATGCGACGCGCGACTTTTGACACGAGGATCCAAACTCCATGCACCGTCGCCGGTTGGTTTTCGATGGTAAGGGCAAGACCCTCTATGAAGGCCCCGAGCCGGGGACCCTGATCCAGCATTTCAAGGACGACGCGACAGCCGTCGATGCGGACGCCGATCCCGGCAAGACTTCGGTCATCGAGGGCAAGGGCGCGTTGAACAATCGCATCACCGAATATCTGTTTCAGCGTCTCGGTGATATCGGCGTGCCAACGCACTTCATCCGCCGCGTCAACATGCGCGAGCAGCTGATCCGCGAGGTCGAACCGATCCCGCTCGAAGTGGTGGTGCGCAATGTCGCGGCTGGCGAGTTCGCCAAGCGGCTCGGCCTGACCGAAGGCATGCAACTCCCGCGCTCGATCGTGGAGTTCCACTTCAAGAGCGAGCCGCTCAACAATCCACTGGTTACGGAAGAACACATCACGGCGTTCGGCTGGGCGGCCCCGCCCGAGATCGACGAGCTGCTGGCGCTGTCGCTACGCATCAACGACTTCATGACCGGGTTGTTTCTGGGCATAGGCATCAAACTGGTGGAGTTCCGCATCGAGTTCGGCCGGCTGTGGGAAAACGACATGATGCGGATCGTCCTGGCCGACGAGATCAGCCCGGACAATTGCCGCCTGTGGGACGCCAAGACTTCGGAGCCGCTCGACAAGGACGTCGTCAGCGGCAACGCCGGTTCGCTGGTTGAAGCCTATCAGGAAGTAGCGCGCCGCCTTGGCGTGCTGACTGAAGCGCCGAAGGCCAAGACCCGCGGCCCGGTGCTGGTGACCAACAACGACAAGCCGAGTTAGGCAACGAGCGGACGATCGACTCAATCCCTTCTCCCATCGGGAGAAGGAAATAAGCGGATCTTCCGTCGTATGACAATAGATGGAGAGTGGACATGAATCCCGTGCGTTGGGGTATTCTGAGCCCGGCCAAGATCGGCATGGAAAAAGTCATTCCGGCCATGCTGAAGAGCCGCGAGCTGGAGGTGGTGGCGCTCGCCTCGCGCAATCTCTCGCGCGCCGAGGCCGCCTGTAAACAGCTCGGCATTGCCAAGGCCTATGGTTCCTATGAGGAACTGCTGGCCGATCCCTCGATCGAAGCCATCTACAATCCCTTGCCCAATCACCTGCATGTGCCGCTGACGCTGCAGGCGGTGGCCGCCGGCAAGCATGTGCTGTGTGAAAAACCGATCGCCCTCACGGCCAAGGAAGCCGAGCAGCTGCGCGCGGTGCCCAAAGGCATGTTGGTGGCCGAGGCCTTTATGGTGCGCCATCATCCGCAATGGAAGATGGCGCGCGATCTCGCCAGATCCGGTGCGCTCGGCACCGTGCATGCCATCCAAGTTCTGTTCGCCTACCACCTCACCGATCCGACCAACGTGCGCAACCAGGCCGATATCGGCGGCGGCGGCATGCTGGATATCGGCTGCTATCCGGTAACCGGCGCACGCTTCGTGTTCGAGGCCGAGCCGAGCCGCGTTGTCGCTCTGATCGACCGCGATCCGACCTTCAAGACCGATCGCCTGGCCAGCGGTATCGCCGACTTCGGCAAAGGCCGTCAGCTGAGCTTCACCTGCGGCACCCAGAGCATGAATTTCCAACTCGTGCAGATCCTGGGCACCACCGGCCGCTTCGAGATCGACATCCCGTTCAACGCCCCGCCCGATACGCCGACGCTTGTGCGCCTGCACCAGGACGGCAAGGCGATCGAGACGATCAGCATCCCGGTGGTCGATCAGTATATGCTGCAAGCCGAGGCGTTCGGGCGCGCAGTGCGCGGTGTTGAGCCACTCGCGCATGGCGTCGAGAGCGCGATCCAGAATATGAAGATCATCGATGCGTTCTTCCGCTCGGAAACGAGCGGCAAGTGGGAGAGCGTGTAGACGCTCAACCGTCGGATGGGTCAAGCTATTCGCGCGACCCAATATTCACGCGCGGCGTGTGTTGAGTTGGGTCGCGCGAATAGCTTGACCCAACCTACGTCCAACGGACGTCACACCCCCTCTTTCACCACCGAAATATCCGGCGCGTCCTCGTTCTTCATGCCCTGGACGTGATAACCGGCATCGACATGGTGCACCTCGCCCGTCACGCCGCGCGACAGGTCCGACAACAGGTACATCCCCGACGCCCCCACCTCTTCGATGGTCACGGTGCGCCGCAGGGCGGAGTTGTATTCGTTCCACTTCAGGATGTAACGAAAGTCGGCGATGCCGGACGCCGCCAACGTCTTGATCGGGCCGGCCGAAATCGCATTGACGCGGATGTTCTGCTTGCCCAGGTCGGCCGCGAGGTACCGCACCGAGGCTTCCAGCCCGGCCTTGGCCACGCCCATGACGTTATAGTGCGGCATCACCTTCTCGGCGCCGTAATAGGTCAGCGTCAGCATCGAGCCGCCGCCGCTCATCAGCTTTTCGGCGCGTTGTGCCAGCGCTGTGAACGAATAACAGCTGATCATCATGGTCTGGACGAAATTGCGTTCGGTGGTATCGACATAGCGCCCGTCCAACTCGGCCTTGTCGGAAAAGGCGATCGCGTGAACCAAGAAATCCAGTTTGCCCCAGCGCTCCTTCAGGGCCGCGAACACGGCATCCATGCTGGCGTTGTCGGAAACATCGCACGGCAACACGACCTTGCAGCCAACTTCGGCCGCTAACGGTTCGACGCGCTTCTTGATAGCATCGCCCTGATAGGTCAGCGCCACCTCCGCGCCCTGGTCGGCGCAGGCTTTGGTGATGCCCCAGGCGATGGAGCGGTTGTTGGCAACGCCCATGATCAGGCCGCGCTTGCCGGCCATCGCGTTGCCGCGCTCAGTCATGGCGGAAATTCCCTTGTTAGTGTGGCTTCAAGCCCGTTCCCTTGCCGCCACGGTTTGCAGCCGCACGAGCAATTGCGCAAGCCTTTCGGCCTCGCCGTCGGAAAAATGCCTGCCGAGATGGGTTTCGATGGCCTCGGCATAGACCGGCCACATGCGCTGGCGCAGCTCGCGGCCTTTATCGGTGATGACCAACAGATTGCTGCGGCCATCTTCCGGCGAGGGCTGGCGCAGCACCAGGTCGTCGCGGCTCAGCCGGTCGATCAGGCGACACAGATTGTACTGTGCCAGCATGATGCGGCTTTGCACCTGGGCCTGCGGCAACACACCTGAAGGTTCGCGATCGAGTTCGTACAGAACGTCATACCATTCCAGCGGCGGGAAGCCAGCCCGCTTCAAATCCTCTTCGACACGCGCAAACACGGTCTGCTCGGCGCGCACGAGGCTGGTCCAGGCCTGGATGGTATGGTTGGAGATGGTCTCTGTCATGACGACGATGTTATCTCATATTTCTTGCAGGTGCATATAATTTCCGCTAAGCCAGCCATGCACGGAATGCGCCCGCTCGCGACTGCAAAATCGCGGCACGGCTAAACCGCTGCATATCCCCCAAAGTCTATAAACCGGGAGTCCCCACCATGAAACTCTATTATGCACCGGGCGCCTGCTCGATGTCGCCCCACATTGTCCTGCACGAAACCGGCGCCAAGTTCGACATCGTGAAGGTCGATCTCGGTACCCATAAGACGGAAAAGGGCGACGACTATTTCGCCATCAACGCCAAGGGCGCGGTGCCGGCGCTGCAGCTCGACAACGGCGACGTGCTGACCGAAGGCGCTGTGATCGTGCAGTATCTTGGCGATCACGCCAAGGACTCCAACATCATGCCCAAGGCCGGCAGCATGGAGCGCGTCCGCGAGAACGAGTGGCTGAACTGGGTCGCCGCCGAGTTTCACAAGCCGATGGGCTCGTTGTTCAACAAGGACATGGCGGCCAAGGCCGGCGACCTGATCAAGGCCAATATCGGCAACAAACTGGCTTATCTTGAGAAGCATCTGACCAAGCACGAATATCTGGTCGGTGGCCACTTCACGGCGGCCGATGCCTATGCCTTCACCATCCTGGGTTGGGCGCCGCATGTCGGCGTCGACATCAGCGCCTATAAGAATGTCGGCGCCTATCTCGGCCGCATCGGTGGCCGGCCCGCGGTGCAGGCAACGCTGAAGGCCGAAGGCCTGATCAAGTAGGTCGTACAATCGGGGCGGCTGGCGGCAACTAGTTCCCGCTGGCACAATTCCGGCGAAGTAAATATCTTGTAGGGGCGGCGTCACAACGCTGCCCCTTTGCTCATTGTGGACAACTCACAAGCCTTCAGCTGCGTTGAGGGCTGCACAGGTTAAGCTCTACTTTGTCCCAAGTGCTCGCTTGCCTGCCGAGGACCAGCAGCCCACGCCGCAGCGCTGTTCACCACCGATCCCATTTTCAGGCTGGAAAAACAACGGCTCGGCGCTCGTTGAGCGCTCCACACGCGTTGCCTGCGCATCCAGCTTGGGCACGACTGCCGAATGACAAGTCTTGGACCAGGAGGTTCATTCCGGTAGATTTGATGTGATTCTTTCGAGTATAAATTCGTATTCGGTCACTAAAAAATCTGTGGATAAAAATTCAACTCCAGTATTGAGAAAAATTTCGTCAGGTAATTCGCAGGATAAATACAAAAATACAATCCTTAGTTGTGCTCAATATAGACAACAACCTTCAAAGCTGTTGATTTCTACACTGCTGATGGATAATAACTACCGATAGTCGCATTCAAGACACATTTGACTTCAATGTGAGCAGAACGCCCGCCAAAGCGACTTTTGACTTTGGTCTAGCGGTGGGCGAGTGGGCAAAGACTGTTGAAACGGCAACCCCGGATGCCGTGTCATTGCAGCCCCCAAGGCGAACTATCTCGCGTGCCTTAAGTGGGCCCGACAGCGTCATGGGACGATGGCTGCAGATGACGAGCATCTGGACGAATCCAGCTCCGCGCTAGACCGGGACTGGATGCAAGCAAAGAGTGGGGATTGTGTTGCGTAACCGTAAAGCAAAGGGCGCCTTGGCCGCCCGCGATGTCGAAGCCGCCTGGCGGCGCAAGTTGATTGATCGGCTGGCAGGACTTGAGTTGGAACCGTCGCCGTTCGACGGCGAACAGTTAGCGGCGGCCGGTCCCGCACAGCGAGCCCGCAGCCGCTTGCCAGCCAACAGCTTGGCGGGCGCGGCAAGCGTCCTGACGCTCATCAAACCCTCCGTTGTGGTACGTGAGATCAGGCGCGACATCCGCTCCGTGGTGGAAACGAAAATGCCTCGCTCGTCGGGCGCCCAGACATTCGCTCTCGGCCTGTCGAGCGTGGTGCTGACTGGCCTGATCTGGAGCGCCTCCTACGTCATGCTGGCCGATCAGCTTCCCGATATCGCGAACCCGATCGGCACCGCCGTGATGGCTGTGTTCGAGCCCGCCACGCCAACCACGGTGGCCGCAGAGCACAAATTGGTTGCTGCCAGTGAGACGCCCGTTACCGTGGCCAGCCTGGAAGCCGCCACCGATCCAATGGCCGATCTTGCACCTTTGGCCAAGGATGCCGAAGCATTCCCGACCCCTGGCATGCCAACCACCGCTCTGGCGACGGTTGCGGCCAAGACCACGATTGACCCGCACACCACACCGGCCACCGTGCCTGCCCAGAACGCCGCGGCGACGCCGGCAAGCGATCTCGCACCGGCATCGGCCGCCATTGCCAGGGATGCCAGCGCCGCGGTTGCAACAAATCCCGCGACATCGGCAAATGCAGCTTCCAAGGCCGCCACTGGCAGTGCGCGAGAGACGGTACTGGCCTTGTTGCAGTCCAACAGCGACACGATCGACAATACCATTGGCCATCTCGGAGCCGCCGATGCACCCGCCAGCAGCGATCCGCTGACCGCCAAGACGGCGCCGGCCGACGTGACTGGTGCGGTCGCGACGGTCAAAGTCGTAGCCCAGCGACACCGGACGCGAGCGCGCATTGTCCGTGCGCTGCCGGGGAGTGGTCTCAACCAGGGCCTGATGGCTTTGGGCGCCGACAAGGCCGTGCCACTCAGTCAGGAAATCCTGCCGTGGCTGCGGAACCAGACCAGCTATTCCGCCGCTGGCGTCAAGGTCATTGGCCAGCGCCGCATCATACGCACCCGGATCAGCCGGGCCGCCTTTGGCGGCAACGGCCCCTCCATTGCTCTGCGGGGCAGTTTTGCTTTCGAAGCAGCGATACCGGCGCCAGTCAGCAAAAACTGGCTCGACTCCCTGGTATCGAAACTCGGCAACACCACCAACAATGAATCGAGCCGCTTGCTGTTGCTGAAATAGCCTCGCGGCAGAGGGCTTGAACTTCGGCGGGCGGGCCCATGCGGGGCCGCCCGCCCAGTGCGCCAAGTCCTGTTGTTGGTGCTTGCCTTGCGATATTATGCTTAAAGCAAGTGCATTGGGGTGGACGTTACCCCCAACTGCACATCTGCTGCGACGACAGAAAGCTTTTTCCGATGGAACGCCAGAGGCTGCTTGAGAACCCCTACCGGCCTGGGGCCGGGCATGAGCCACCGCTGTTTGCCGGCCGCCATGATGAGCAGCGGTTCTTCAAGCGCGTGCTGTATCAGAACCCGATCATGGAGAACATCCTGATCACGGGCCTGCGCGGCATGGGCAAGACCGTGCTTCTCGATTCGACGCGCAAGGTTGCCGAGGAGGCCGGCTGGCTGTGGGTCGGCAACGACCTGTCGGAATCGGCGTCGCTGTCGGAAGAGCGCCTGGCGTTGCGCATCCTGACCGATCTGTCGGCGGCGATTGCCGACAAGTTGGGCGGTGACGTCCCAAATCAATCCGAGATGACCAGCCGGCTGAACCAGCGGCTCGACCGCATGCAGCAGGGCGAGAATGAGGCGCTGACGTTCGATTCGCTCAGGGCGCAGTTCGAACGGGCGCCCGGCCTGCCCAGCGACCGCCTGAAATCGGTGCTGCTGCGCGTCACCACGCTACTGCAGAAGGCCCGTTTTTCCGGCCTCATCCTGGCCTATGACGAGGCGCAGTGCCTCTCCGATCATGTCGATCGCAACGAATTCCCGATGTCGATGCTGATCGAGACCGTCTGTGCGCTGCAAAAGCGCGAGGGCGTGGCGTCGTGCCTGCTGATCCTGTCGGGCCTGCCGCACGTCTATGACGCCCTGACCGCCACCCGCACCTACACCGAGCGCATGTTCCATGTCATGACGCTGGACCGCCTGACCTGGGACGACACGCGCGCCGCGTTGCTCACGCCGCTGGCCAAACTGATGCCGCCATTGCGCGCCTCGCGCGAGTTGCTGGAAAAGGCCGTGGAGTTGACCGGCGGCTACCCGTATCTGATCCAGTTCGTCGGCAAGGAACTGGTCGAGCAGATCCTAGAAAACGGCGGCACGCTGTCGGCCGATCAATTCCCGTCCTCGAGCACTCTCGATCGGCTCGATGCCGGTATTTTCGCTGCCCGCTGGAACAAGACCTCGGAGCGCCAGCGCGAGTTCCTGGCCATGATCGCGCGTCGTCCCGATCAATCGGGATCGGATTTTTCCGCCAGCGAGATCGTGCCGGCCAATGACACCAGTGGCCTGGCGCCCGCCGGCACCAATCAGATGCTGCTGGCACTGATGGATCGCGGCCTGGTTTATCGCACGCGGCATGGCCGCTATGCCTTCACCGTGCCGATGTCGGAAGCCATGATCCTGCGTCGCCTGGAACGCGAGCAAGACATGACCGCCGGCTGGAATCCGCAGCGCCTGCAAGTTCCCCAGCCGCCGCAGGGATTCCAGGACGCCGCCGAGGAAGTTCCAAAACCGAAGAAATCACGGGGCTGGTTCCGGTAAGACCGGAGTTCGTACACAGCGATTCCGGGATCTCGCTATGCCGGCTCGGCATCGCTGACGATTTGAGCGACCAACTCCAACCATTCGGGAGGAAGGCTTTGGCTCAAGTCAAGCTGCGAGGTTGCGCGCATTGTCTCGCCCAGAGCCTGCGCAATGGACGCATTCATTTGCAAATCGAAATTGCCGCTGCCCGACATAGTCAATTCTCACACATCCCGCCACGCGAATATAGATAGCCGGTGGCAGTAAAAGAATCGTATTTGATGCGTTTAAAAACTCGGCGATGGGATTAATCAACTGGTCAACTTTATTAATTGTCAAGGCCAGCACGTCATACCTAGTTGGCCGAACCCAAACGGTCCAACCGAAGTAGAAGATGAGGCTCCCATGGCAAGCGCGAACGCATACACAGCCATCCTGCCGTATCTACGCCGCTATGCCCGGTTGCTCACGGGCAGCCAGAAGGCCGGCGACGTGATGGTCGTGTCGACGCTCAAGACATTGGTATCCGACCCCAAGCTGAACGCGCTCCACGCTGACGCACGCCATGTCCTCTATCGCGTGTTCTTGAGATTGTGGCGCAGCCCGCTTGGCACTCATTTGAGCCAATTGGCGGGTCCGGATGGACACCAGAATGGACCAGAACATCATATCGCTGGCATGCCGGAATTGTCCCGTCCGGCATTTCTACTGGTGACCATCGAGGGCTTCACACCCAGTGAGGCAAGTGAAATTCTGGAGGTCACCGACCAGGAATTCGCCGCGCTGATGGCGACAGCCCACACTTCGGTTTCCGAGCAATTGGCGACGGACGTCTTGATCATCGAGGATGAACTGCTGATCGCCTTTGAACTCGAGGATCTTATGGTGAAGCTTGGCCATCATGTAACGTCGGTCGTGCGCACCAAACGGCAGGCCATCAAGGAAGCCGCACGGCGCCGGCCCAAGCTCATTCTTGCCGATATACAGCTTGCCGATGGCAGCAGCGGTATCGACGCGGTCAATGAGATTCTCGAAACGACAAATGTCCCGGTGGTTTTCATTACCGCTTATCCCGAGCGTCTGCTGACTGGCCTGCGGCCAGAACCGACGTTCCTGGTGACCAAGCCGTTTCGACCCGAACAGATCAGCGCCGTTGTCAGCCAAGCCCTGTTCTTCAACGCCAAAGCCAAATCCAAAGCGCATGAAGCGTATATCGTGGAAGCCCTGGTGGCAGGGCATGGCTACATCTACGCCACATGACCGGCAACCAGCTCATGAACGGCACCGCGCGCGCCCTGGACAGTACCATGAACCGTCGAAACAAGCGCACGGGACCCATTGTCGACGGCTGGGTCGATCTCAACACGCTCGTCCACGTGATGAAACAAGCCGTGTATACGCTCAATGAGCACGGAGATGTGGTCGAGGACTCTCCGAGCTGGCGCGAATTCACTGGGCAGACGATCGAAGGTTACCTTGGCATGGCGTGGCTCAAGGCCATCCACCCCGAAGACCGGGACCGCTTCCTCGTGACATGGAAGGGTATTATCGAAAAGAAGGAAGAGGACGCGTTCGAGTATCGGTTGTGGCACCATAGCGGCGAATGGCGTTGGGTGCTTGAGCGCGCGTGTCCATATCGCGATCAATTCGGCGCCATCGTGAGTTGGATAGGCGTCATCATCGACATATCCCGCCGCAAGCGCGCCGAAGAACTTCTTGCTCACACAACCGAACAAGCCATTCAACGCGCCGCCGAAGTTGACTTGATCTTCCAACAGTCGCCGATCGGACTTGGCATGTTTGATCGCGATCTGCGCTATGTGAGGGTCAGCGATGAATTGTGCCGCATGAATGGCAAGCCGGCCGATTTCCATATCGGCAAGTCGGTGGCGGAAATCTACCCTGAGGGTAGCGCCACGCTGGAACCCCTTTACCGCGAAGTCCTGCGAACCGGCATCGGCATCGATGCGATCGATGTTGAGGATCAAGTCAATACTTCAAATGACGGTACGGCAACGACCCGGCACTTTCGCGGTCAGGTCTATCCCATGCGGGACGCCAAGCTAAACATCATCGGACTTGGCACCATCTGGCAGGATACCTCCGAACAAAAACGCGCCGAAGCGACGCAAAAGCTCTTGAACATGGAACTCATACATCGAACCAAGAACCTGATCACGGTTGTCCAATCGGTGGCCGCGCGTAGCCTGATCAGTGATCAGACTATCGATCAGGCCCGCCAGTCTCTGCTGCGTCGCCTGGAAGCGATCTCGCGTGCCTATACCTCCCTGACCGAGACCAATTGGCAGGGCGCTCCGTTGGACAAGATCATCATTCGCGAATGTGAAGAGCACCAGGGCGCGATTGCTTTTGGTGGACCGCAGTTAGTGCTCAACGCCTCCGCCGCACAGATGTTCGCGCTTGTTATTCACGAACTCGCAACGAACGCGGCAAAGCACGGATCGTTGTCCGTGCCAGAAGGCCGGGTATCAATCCGGTGGAGCATCGAAGACGGCGAGGATGGTCAACGATTCCAGCTGCGCTGGCGCGAGTTCAACGGGCCAACGGTGCAAGCACCAAAACGCCACGGTTTTGGCCACACCTTGTTGCGACGTATGATGCACGATGGTGACGCGTACATTGCCAAAGCAGATTTCGCCGCTGACGGATTGGTCTACGATCTCGACGTGGCCCTGGAGGTCTTGTCAGCCAAGGCCAAGGATGACGGCTTGTTCCAACCGCGCGAACTCCCGGTGACGCAGTTGGCCGGGTAGTTCACCGCCACGCCATGGCGCTGGCCACCTGGACGCAACCGAGCAAGCCGCCGAGCCGAAAAAGGCGCGCGGCTGTTTCCCATATCGGTTGGAACCGAACTTCCAGATCAATTCCCACTTTCGGTGCCTAACGTGCCGCTGCTTTGCTGATCAATCGCCTTTTGGACCACAGCGGCCAGGAGTGGCTGCGCCAGGAGCGCTGCCTCGACGCTAGGATGAGCGGAGCTATCGCGGTACAATGGCACACCGTCGCTGCTGAAAATCTTGCAGGTTTCTCCCGGACACAGAACTGGAAACAGATCCAGGATAAAGAAGTTCGGATACACGTCCGCCAGCCTCTGCAGCATGCCGTGCAATCTGGAGCGGCGGGCCAAGGAATAGTCTCTGGAGTAATACTTGCATAACTCGGTGTTTTTGATGTTGAACCACTGGTGCTTGGCCATATCGGGTGAACACTCGGAATCCCTGATGAACGGATTGACGGTCTGAAACACGACCGAGATGCCTTTTTCACGCAGGTTTTCGACCAACCGCGACAATCCAGATTCCAATAGTGACAATCGGTTGTCCGCTTCGCTGCTCGGAACCTCAGGCGACAGGTCGGAAAGTTCATTCACCATGACGACGAAATCGCCACGTTTAAGTTGCGAAAACATCTCAGGGATCACGGTACTCCAATAGTAGTCATTGGCTGTGCTCCACGGTGACGAATTCGGCAGTTCCATCACCGGCGACGCGCCCCAACTGGACGTAACCGCCACCGATCCATAGCCATCTCTGGGTAAACTCAAATACATCTCAAATTCCGCTGCGCTGACCGAGTTCCCGATCACCAGAAACCGCCTTGTTGCGGCAGTTGGCAACGCAACGGTGCACTCGCTCATCGAAATCTTTCTGCCAGCACCAATGATGCAGTGGCCGGCCGGCCAAATCTGCTTGCCGTTGGCATACTTGACGTCGCTCAGAGTTGACACGCCCATGGCAGCCATGTGCAGCCGTTCGCCAAGATAGACACTGCCCCGCAACGGGCCACCCAGCAGACCAAAGAGACAGCATACGAGCGTGATGGCGGTCACGCCCCTGCCGATCGTGCCGGCACTGGACATTGCCCATTTTCGGTAGCGCAGCGGTTTCTCGACATAAGTGTGTGAAATAACCGCCAAGACCACCACAAGCCCCAGCAGCATGAGCTTCGACCACCACTGCTGGCCGATCGTCAACCTGCCGATTGTCAGCACACCCCAATGCCAGAGATACAGCGAATAGGAGATGGTACCAATGTATACGACGGCGCGATTGGTCAAGAGTCGATAGGGCACCGATGCCGGCATGAGGCACCGCAAGAGTACTGCGATAGCGGCGACCGCCGCAGGACTGGCATAGATCTGGAGGGCCTCGGGCGCCATCAGCCCGGCGACAAGAATGAACCAAGCACCCCACATCGCCCAGATTGCGGGGATTCGCGAGGTCTCCCATCGCCTGAGTGGCACATAAAACACCAAACACCCCGCGCCCAACTCCCATATCCGCAGCGGCGACAGGAAATATGCCCCAGGGACTTTGGTGTTGAGACTCCACGCAAAGGCCACCAGGGACAGCGCCAGGGCGAAAGCAACGGCCAGCAACGCGTATCGTCGCAAGCTTGGCTGTGTCAACCCATAGTATATATACCAATACAACACAGGAAATACAATGTAGAATTGCTCTTCGACACCCAACGACCAGGTGTGCGTGAAAATGTTGCGCTGAAGGGGTTCCGCGAAATAATCGGCCGCCTGCGAGTAGAAATACAGATTCGAGGCGCCAATCAAAGAATAATACGAGGCCCTGAAAGAGTTCAGATACTGCCTGCTGTCGGGGCTGATGAATGCGGCTCCGATCAGAAACGTGCCAACAAGACAGACTGCCAGCGCCGGCAGCAGCCGCTTCATTCGCCGCGAATAAAAGTTCAATACAAAATCATAAAAAGACTGAGGCGGCTGCCTGGACACAGACGACAGGATCACATAACCGGAAATAACAAAAAACATGTCGACGCCAAGATACCCGCCAGGCAGCCATGCCTTGTTGAAGTGGTAGATGATCACTGCGATGACTGCGACCGCCCTGAGGCCGTCGATTTCTAGACGATAGTGGCTTGTTTCACGTTCGTTGGTTTCTATCGAGACCTTCAAAATAGTCAGAGCGGAGCAAAAACGTCATGAGCTGGCACGCAGCGAGGACCGATTTACTGCCAGATGTTCGGCGTGCCTAGGGCAGAAACGCCGCAAACTGCTCTTCGAGCGTCCGGCGCAGCAGCGCGGCGTAGCCAGGGTAGGATGGGTGGCCGGCAGCGATGCGGCCATAGCTGGGCGGCTCCGACGGCTTTTGCAACTTCAACACGATCGGCATCGCCACCGGGCTCAAGTGCGCGCCCTTGCCTGATTGCAGCGTCGTCAGGATGCCGTGCATCTCGCCGCCGATGGTCGGCCGCGCGACCACGATCAACCGATGTTGCCCATGCCGGTTGGTGACCAGATAGATGTGCCCCGACTGGTGTGGCACGGCGACGCTGCCGAACTGGGTGTAGTCGTGGTCGACGCGCTCGGCCTCGCGGAACCGCAGCGTGCCGGCCTGGTCGTTCCAGGAAATATCCGTGCGGTAGGCGTAGACGGAGTTCGGTTCGCTGAAAGACGGCCTGAGCGTCAGATATGCGCCCTCCAGCCAGGCCACCGCTGCGCGACTGTAGCCGCCCAGTTCGTCAGGCGCGCTGCCCGTGACGGCCGACGCAGCAATGCTTCCTGACATTGCCGGCAGCAGCTTGGCGCCCAACCCCTCCTCAAGCCGCACGATGGTCGCCAGCGTGAACGAGCGCTTGCCGGCCAGCACTTTTTCCAGCGTCGAGATCGAGATTTTGGCGGCATCGGCTAGGCCCTGCCGCGTAATGCGCCGGCGCGCCAGCTCTTCGCGCAACCGCGTGGCCAGCGCTAGGCTCTCGTCGGCAGACAGTTTCAGCGCCTTGTGATCTTTCATTTGGGTCCTGAGCATCACGGGGGAAACCGTACAGTCCCGCACAAGTCGGGCCGCCGCAAGGAGGAAACGAGCTGAATTTTCAAGGAATTGACCGTGTCGTCTCTGCGCTCGCTGGCGGACATTGAGCGGGCTACCCCGACCAGACGCGACCAGGAGTCCAAAGCCAATGTCCTTTCGCCAGCGCGCCGCCCTCAATCAGATTCTGTTCTGCCTCGCCCTGATGGCGGCAGTGCGCGAGCCACGTGATGCCGTGCGTGCCTTCGGACGCCGGCTGCTCGTCAAGCGCCTCAGGTCCACGGTCTAGGGGGGCGATTGTTTCATGCGCATCCTGATCATCAACCCGCCGCACGAGTCGATCGGCTCGCGCATGCCCGGCGAAATGCTGCCGCCGCTCGGGCTGCTGGCCATCGGCGGGCCGCTCATCGACGACGGCCACGACGTCACGCTGCTCGATGCCGATGTCGACAATCTCGCATTCGACACCATCATTGCCAAGGCCACCGCCCTCGACCCCGACGCGATCCTGTTCGGCCACATCGGCTCGACCTGCGCGCATCCCGCGATCAAGCGCATCCTGTTGGCGTTGCACAAGCTGCTGCCGAATTGCCGGATCATCTATGGCGGCGTCTTTCCGACCTATCATTGGAAAGACTGTCTTGATGAACTGCCCGAAGTCGACATCATCGTGCGCGGTGAAGGCGAGGAGACCGCGCGACGCCTGATGCAGGCAATCGCGGACGGCGCGCCGTTCGATGACATTGCCGGGCTTGCCTGGCGCCGCCAGGGCCAGCCGCACGCCACGCCTCCAGCAGCCATGATCCAGAACCTCGACAACTACCGCGTCGGCTGGGAGCTGATCGATCATGCCAAGTACAGCTACTACGGTGGCAAACGCGGCGTCGTCATCCAGTTCTCGCGCGGCTGTCCGCACCTGTGCAGCTATTGCGGCCAGCGCGGCTTCTGGACCCGTTGGCGCCATCGCGATCCCCAAAAGGTCGCAGCCGAGATCGGCCGCCTCTATCGCGAGCACGGCGTCACCATGATCTCGTGGGCCGACGAAAATCCGACCACGTCCAAGAAGGCCTGGCGTCAGCTGCTCGAAGCCATCATCGCCGAAAACGTGAAAGTGACGATGATCGCCACGCTGCGCGCCGATGACATCGTGCGCGATGCCGATATCCTGCATCTGTACCGCCAGGCCGGTTTCGAGCGCTTCCTGATCGGCATGGAGCATACCGACGAAGCGACGCTCGCAAAGGTGCGCAAGGGCAGCGCCACCAAAACCGACCGCGAGGCCATTCGGCTGTTACGCCAACACGGCATCTTGTCGCTGTGTTCCTACGTGGTCGGCTTTGCCGAGGAGCGCGACCTTGATTACTGGCGCGTTTTCCGCCAAATGCTCGCCTACGATCCCGACCAGATCATCACACTTTTTGTCACACCACACCGCTGGACGCCGTTCTTCCGCGAGGCCAAGGATCGCCCGGTCATCCAACTCGATCAGCGCCGCTGGGATTACAAGCATCAAGTGCTCGCCAATCGCCACGTCCCGGCCTGGCGGACATTCCTCTGGATCAAGATTATCGAGGTGCTGGTGCAGGCGCGCCCGAAAGCTCTTTATCGCACCTATCTCAACCCCGATCCGGTCGCGCGCCACGGCATGCAATGGTATTCGCGCATCGGCAAGCGGGTGTGGCTGCACGAGATTTTTTGCTTCCTGTTCCGTGACCGGCGCGTGGTGGATGGTCCGACGCTGGCCGAATTCTGGGGCGCGCCGCAGGACGCCGAGCAGGAGGCACTGGCCAAGCGGCGGACGCTTCCGCAACTGACCAGGCACGTCGCGTAGTGGCTACGTCCCGGCCTATCGAAACGCCCAAAAGCAGCCCAATACCAGCGACCAGCCTATCAACGTCGCCAGCCGGTAGAGCCACAGGCTGCGCCGAATGTCCGCAGCCGTCAGATCCGCGCGACCATCGCCAATATAGGCGAAGTCACCCACTGTGCCGTGATAGGCACGTGGGCCGGCGATTTTCATGCCCAATGCGCCAGCCATCGCCGCTTCGGGCCAGCCGGCATTGGGCGAGCGATGCGTCCCGGCATCGCGCCAGACGATACGCATGGCGGCGCGCGGCGAGCTTTCGGGGAGCACGCAGGCGGCTAAGGTCAGCAACAGTGCCGACAGCCGCGAGGCGGGCAGGTTCACCAGATCGTCCAGCCGCGCCGCTGCCCAGCCGAACGCTTCGTGCCGCGGCGTGCGATGGCCGATCATGCTGTCGGCGGTGTTGATGGCCTTGTAGGCGAGCATGCCCGGCAGGCCGAGCAACGCGAACCACAGCGCGGGCGCGACCACGCCATCGGAGAAATTCTCGGCCAGGCTCTCGATGGCGGCGCGCGCGACGCCCGCCTCGTCCAGTGCCTGCGGGTCGCGGCCGACGATCTGCGCGACGGCGGCGCGCCCGGCGGCGAGGCCACCGGTTTCCAGGGCCGTGGCGACGGCCGCAACATGCCTATCGAGGCTGCGAGCGGCCGAGAGCGAGCTTGCCAGGATGACCAGCGCGGCAAGGCCGAGCCAATGTGAGACGAGTACGGATTGCACAATCATCGCAGGGATCGCGGTGATTGCGAGCAGCAGCAACAGCGCACCGATGCCGGCGGCCTTGCGGGCGGCCAAGCCCATCGACCCACGGTTGAGCCAAACATCCAGCCTACCGATCAGCGCGCCGATCCAGGTGACCGGATGGCCAATGCGCAGGTAGAGGGCTTGCTGATAACCCACGGCTGCATCGATCAGCAGCGCTGCGGCGAGCAGGGCAAAACGGGTGGCCAGATCGGGTAGCAGCATTGGGGAACCGCGGGTCCATGGGTCGGGTAGAGCCTTTTGGCGAGTCCCGACAGCCACGCACACGGATCTCTGACGTCGGGTCTCGCGACAAGCTCTACCGGAGCCAGGCACAGGGGTATACTTTCTTGCCGTCGCTAAGCTGGGTAAGCTGGGCGTTGCCGTTGCTGCCGACGGGGTCTAAGCTTGGCTGTCTTGATCCGAGCCAAGAAATCGGACCAGCGCAACCCCCATGGAGGATACTGACGATGGCGACGATTTCCATACATCCGTCCGTTGACCACGGCGTGCCGGCCGGCACGGCCAATTTCGCCGGCGGCACGTTAAGCTGCAAATGTGCCAGCAATCCCGTTGAAGTGAGCATCAGCAGCAACTGCGTGCACAATCACGTCTGCGGCTGCACCAAGTGCTGGAAGCCCAAGGGCGCGCTGTTCTCGCAGGTGGCCGTGGTGCCGAGCGACAAGGTCAAGGTCACCAAGAATGGCGACAAACTCAAGGTGGTCGACGCCAGCGCCCTGATCCAGCGGCACGCCTGCAAGGACTGCGGCACGCACATGCACGGGCCGGTCGTGCGCCAAAAGCACCCGTTCACTGGCCTCACCTTCTTTCACACAGAACTGTCGAAAGAGCAGGGTTGGGCCCCGCCCGAATTCGCGGCCTTTGTGTCCTCGATCATCGAAGCCGGCGCCAAGCCAGCCGACATGCCAGCGGTACGCGCACGTCTGAAGGAACTGAAGCTGGAGCCCTATGACAGCCTGTCGCCGGGCCTGATGGATTACATTGCGACGTTCACCGCCAAGGCTTCAGGTGTGCTGAAGGAGTGAGCGGGGACGCGGCCGCCACTAGTGTTCTGACTCATTCAAATGGTTTCCGATTTTTCGTCATCCCGGCGAAGGCCGGGACCTGTCCAACCATCGGGACCTGCAGCAGTTGGCAATTCGGAAACAGTGCTTTGAAACAGAGGCTTGCCGCGTACGTCCTGA
>JANLQJ010000365.1:0-10588 GCA_031367715.1 Hyphomicrobiaceae bacterium
TTGGCAATTTCAGGGACGATGATGCCGATGGCAAACGCTCTGCCCGTCGACAGGCTGCGTGCCTGGGCGTGAGGATGGTAGCCCAGCTCTGTCGCGGCTTTTCGGATGCGTCCTGCCGTTGTCGGGGGCAGTCGAATAACACCGTTGAGCGATCGTGATACGGCAGTCGGCGATACGCCTGCCCGACGCGCAACGTCCCCAATGGTTGATCGACCCTGCGCCATTCGGCTACCGATTTACCGCTTTAGTAAAGCCTTTTACAAAATAGGCGCGTTGTCAAGTCTCGGCACTAGCGGCACCTCAGCTGTGCAGGGCAGTGACGCGATCGGTCTTTGGCAGGGTGGTGCTGGTCGCCAATCTCCCATTCCCTTCACATCGTTCATCGGAACTGGGGCATTCGCGTTTTGCATAAGCGGTTTAGCTGTCGAGACGCAGAGTTTGCAGACATCGCGATTTAGAGCGTATTGGTCTCCGCTCCGCGTTCGGGCCGCGTCGGCACCACCTCAACAAGCGGACACAGAAATGGGCGATCGACAGGACGGCCAGAAGCAGCAAACTTCTCTCAATCGACGCGGCACCCAGATTCCGACCGTGATCGTGCCGACGCGATCAGCCAGAACCTGCCGTTGACGCCAGCCCCAACATTCCTGTGCCTGCCCACGGACTTCCGTCACCCGAACATCGAGGCCAGGTGATCGTTGAGGAACATGCCGGCGGGATCGAACGCGCGCCGCAGCTCCATGAAGGCGTCGAACTTCGCAAAGCGGGCCCGCAAGCGCTCCCCGGTCATGAAATGTAATTTCCCCCAGTGGGGCCGGCCGCCGTGCTCGTACAATCTCTGGTCGCACGCTTTCAGATAGGGCCAGTAGTTGGTGCCCGGCTTGCCGGAGACGGAAATCACGACCGAGTCGCGCTGGTAATTGGGGCTGAGCCAGGCCTGATCGGCTCGCACGAAACGCACCTCCATCGGAAAGATGCTGTCGGGCAAATTGCGCTGCATGAATGCGCGCTGGTCCTCGAAAATCTCCCGGGCGGCTTCAGCGGGGAGGAAATACTCGAGTTCGTGAAAGTTCGGCTCGAAGATATGCGGATAGATCCGGTAAGACCGATCGATCCGCTCGTTCGGTGGCAGCGGCTCGTTCGGTGGTAGACGGGCACCGGGTTTCTCGTCGGTCTCAAGGTAGAGCTTGACCATGCAATGATCGGCCTTGGCGGGCGCAAAGCCGTAGAGCTGCGACGACGCGTCGGTCGGCATCCAGAAGAACGAGAAGTGCCGATAGTCGGCCAGGAGCTGACTCCAACGCTCGCGCAATTCTTCGATCGGCATAAAGACGATCTGTTCGTGAATGTGGTAGGCGCGCGCGACCTTGATCGTGAGCTCGGTCATCACGCCGAGCATGCCGATCGAGCATTGCGCGGCGGCCATGGCGTCGGGCGTCGCTTCTAGCGACAGCTCGCGCAGGTCGCCCTCGCCGTCGACCAGGCGGCAGGCGGTCAAGACCGACGAAAAGCTGCCGAGCGCCCGGCCTGATCCGTGCGTTGACGTCGCAACCGCCCCGGCAATGGTCTGCGTATCGATGTCGCCCTGGTTCTGCAGCGCCAGCCCCGCGTCCCACAAGGGCACTCCGAACTCCGCAATCGTCGTGTGCGCCTTGGCCGTGGCGGTGAGGGTTTTGGCGTCGATCGCTGAAACGCCGCTCAGCCCGCGCGTGTCGAGCAGCAGCCCGTCGGTGCAGGCAACGCCGGTGACGGAGTGTCCGGTGCCAGGGGTTCGCAGGCGCAGGCCGTGCCGGCGAGCGTCACGGACGGCGTCGACGACAGCGTGTTCATCGGCCGCCGTGACGATCTTGGCAGGTACGCAACTCTGATTGCCGACCCAGTTGCGCCAGCTTGGGGTGGTCGGGTGGAAGCCGGTAGTGGGGGTGCGCATGGTTGGGTGGTCCGTTGGGGTGGCCGATGGGGCGATTGTTGCGCCTTTGGCGTTTGGTTGGCGAGGAGGCCGACGCCGGAATGTACCGCATTGGTGTCTCAGATCGAGGGGAACTGTGCGAGTCGGGTTTCAGAGGAGTCCGCAGAGAGTCGAATTGTCCGTCGGCAACATGGCCGCCAAAGACAAAGCACCCTCAGCTGCGGACGGCTGCCGGGCAGGCGGCCAGAGGTACGCCGGACACTAGGGACCGCCGGAGGGTGGCAGATGCGACACGCTCTCCGGTCCTTTTCGGGATAACCCGGCCTGCAGCAGGCCGATTCTGTTGTCGAGGGCCACGCGCGCGACTAGCTTCCAGACCGGGATAAATCACTTTCTTGGAGGGGCAAATGCGTCATTTGAAACTAGGCTTAGCAGCCACGGCGGTGATCTGCGCACTTTCGTCGACGGCTCGGGCCGACTGCATCAAGGTCGGAGCGCTCGGCGAAGCTTTGACCCACGATCTCGCCCTGATCTTTTCGACGCACGGTCTTGCAAACGTCATCTTTGGGCAGGGCCGCGTGGGCAAGGGCCCGGTCCATACGACCTGCCAAACAGGCTCGACTACGACGACGTGTCAGTCTTCGCAGACGGCGTGCAAAGTGACAACATCCAAAAGCTGCTTGGGTGCTTGGTTTTGCTTCCCCTCATGACGCCGATGCTTAGCGCAAACGAAGAATAGAGAAAGCTGCCTTGAGCTACACCGCGTGTTCATGAACGAAAACAGCATGGTGGCTTGGTTGCGATACCTCGGTCAGCCGACATTGCCGTGAGGGCACAGTGGTCCCCGCTCATTGCCGAATTGCCGAACGCGTCAGAACAGCGCCCGAAGCTGGATTGTGGAAACCCGTCCTTCTCTGGGTTCCGTTCACGAAAGCGCGAATCGCCCGCTGGGCGGATGCGGCCGACTGCTTAGTCTTCGCCTTGAGATTGATGTTCACGGTCAAACAGGAACACCTGAGCAATTCCGGCGAAGGCGCCCTGGGTGTGACGTAGAGCCAGGACTGGCAGCCATCGCAACGGAATTGCGAGACCAAATCCTTGTCCGCGGCGACCACGGGCTGGAAGTCCTTACGCCCGAAATTTGCCCACTCGTTGGAGTGCAGAGCCTTGTTGACGGCCCACTGCTCGACATTCCTGGCGCCGTTCGAGGCGGCCAGGCTGTCGCGCCACGAGAAGCCCACCGCCATCGATGTTCTCGGCAATTGCCCAAATCAACCGCGCTTACTAACCCGTCCAGCATTGTCCGCGATCCGGTCAACAAGTTGGTCCAGGAGTGTATGCCGCAATCCCACACTGTCGCATTTCGTCTTCACCGTCGCCGCAAGGTCCGGCAGCCGCGCCGTCAGGTCCCGCACCTGCGCCACAACCCGTGCCCCATCATACGCCATCTGCAGCAGCTCCAGCTCAATTGCGACTCCGGCGATCTCTGGTGCCGCAGGCGCCAAAGACAGGCGCTTCTGCATTGGGCGTACGATAGTCGTAAGGGGTGACTGGGACGGCCCCATTGTGATGGGACTCGGGCGACGGCCCCAGGCGCGTGGCTGGCAGCGTGATGGGTCGTCATCCGAAACCCTTCACACCTGCTGCCACCGTCAAATCCGGCGCGCTTCCAGCAACTCGGCCGGCGCTGGCGCGTGCCAGATGCTCTGATAGGCTTCCACCACATTGTCGCGGGTGACGGCAAGGCCCGGCAGCGCGATCCAGGACGACAAGCCGCGGCCGAGCAGGGTCAGCAGCGTGGCGCCGGCGGCAGCCTTGCCCTGATCGTAGGGTTTTTGCGCGCCGATGGCCTTGATCAGCCCGCCGCGCGCCATATTGGTGGCGACGGCGTTGCCGAGGTCGATGGTCGTGACGGGCACGGACAGGCCGGCCGCTTCCATGGCCTTGACGGCGATGATGGCAGGCTCGTCCCAGACCGCGAAAAGGCCCGCCAGCGGCGTTGGGCCGGCCAGGAGTTTGGCCGCGCAGTCCGGAACCTGATCCAGCGACAGGAACTTGCTTTGCACGGTCTTGACGTCCGGCCGGTGCTTGGCCAGCCATTTGCGGAACGCGATCTCGCGCTCGTTGGTGGCGAAGAAGTCGACACCATAGGTCAGCATGCCGACGGTCTGGTCGGTGCCAACATGCGTCGCGAGAAGCTTAGCCCCGATCTCGCCGAGGCCGAAATTGTCGGCCGAGACCACGCACACATAGTCCCGGCCCGGCGCGAGGCCGGTTGGTGCGTTGTCGAGTAGGACCAGGCGCTTGCCCGCCGCATGCACGAGCCGGTGCGCGTCGGACACGGCCTCGTTACCGAGGGGTATGCTGATGATCGCATCGGCCTTGCTGGTCGTCAGGCGCGCGAAGGCCTCGATCTGCGCCTTCGGCTCGAAGCCGCAGTCGATCACGTCCACGATGGCCGCCTGGTATTGTCCGAGCACGCTGGAAATGCCCGCGAGCTGCTGGCGCGCCCAATCGCGGCGCGCGGTATGCAGGACGACGGCAACGGTGAAGCGGCGGGCCGCCGCTTCGGCGCCGTCGGCGTCGCTGAGTTTGAGGGCGAGCGGCGAGCCCGCCTTCTCGCCGTGCGGTCCAAGGCCTGAGATGTTCACGACCCCTCCTGAGTTTGGCGCGGCGGCATCATGCGCCCTGCTTCCGCTTCACGATAGGGCCACCCGGCGGCAATCGGGGCGCCGCGCGGGCAACGAGGTCGCGCTTGGCTGCGGCGATGGCGGCGACCGAGACGGGATGCTTCAGCGGCGACCCGTGCTTGACCCAGCGCGCCAGCGGATAGGGCGCGAAAATCTCGTCGAGGATCGACAGGGCAAGGCCTGACAGCGTCGCGGTGCCGCTCATCTGCGAGCGGACGATCTTCAGATCGCGCGACACCAGGGGGTGCGAGCGCCGGTAGACCGCCTCGCGGACGGCGGCGAGCAGGATGTCGCTGTGCTGGGCCCAGGGGCCGCCCAACACGATCAGGGACGGATTGAAGGCGTTGCTGAGGGCGGCGATGGTCGTGCCGATCAGGCGGCCGCTCCTGGCCAGCAGCTCGGCCGCGAATGGATCGCCGAGAATGGCAGCGGTGGCCACGTCGGTCGGCGACAAGTCTCCGTTCTCGGCGAGGATCGCGGCCAGTTCCGGGCTCCTGCCATCGCGCGAGGCCTGCGTCGCGGCGCGGGCAATGGCGTCGGCGCCCGCCAGGGCTTCGAGGCAGCCGACATTGCCACATTTGCACACCACCGCGCTGTCCTCGGTGGTGGCGATGTGGCCGATGAGCCCGGCGCCGCCCTGGGCGCCGCGGTAGAGGCGGCCGTCGCAGACGATGCCAGCCGTGATCTCCTTGCCGAGATCGACGAACAACATGTCGCGCACGTCCCGCCCACTGCCGGCACGCAGCTCGCCAAGCGTCGTCATTTGCGTCGCGTTGCTGACCCAGACCGGGACTTCGTACTTGGCGACGAGGGACTCGATGAAATGGGCATCGTCCCAGGTCGGCAGGAAATGCAGGACCGGGGAGGAGAACGGCTGGCCGGGCCGCTGTTCCACCGGGCCCTCGACGGAGAGCCCGATCCCCCACACCGTCCCGCCGGGCTGATGCTGTTGCAGCGCCCAATCGAACAAGGTCGTGACCCGCGTCAGCACCGCCTGCTGGTCGGCGATGGCGTCCGACGGCTCATGATGTTCGAAGGTGAGGTTGCCGTTCAAGTTGGCGATGCCGACCGCGATCTTGGTCTGGTCCATATGCGCGGTGAGCAAGAGACCGGCCTTGCCGGCGAACCGGATGGAGCGCGGGGCCCGCCCGCCGGCGGCCGTACCCAGTTCGCTTTCGTCGGCAAGGCCGAGTTCGGCGAGGGTCGCGACCCGGTCGGCCACGATGGCGCGGCCAAGGCCCGAAATACGCTCCACCTCGAGCCGCGTGGACGCCTCATCGCGGCGGATCAGATTGAGGATGGCGGCGAGGCTCTGCTGCTCCGCATCGACGCGCTCGTCGTTCTGGCCCGATAGCCCGAGCAACCCGCCATCGCCGTCCGCTTGACCGTTCGCGCTCATGCGCCCCCCTGCTTCCGCACGGCGGTTCTTCGCAAGGTTCGGATGAAGTTTCAAGGCCATAAGCAGAAAAATAGCCTCTTCAGATGAAAAATACAAATCTTTTGCAGAAAATGGATTGACTTGGGACGATAACGAATTTAGATAAGCGTCAACGAAGACGAGCGCCGGGAAACGGCGGCCGGTGAAGCAAGGGAGGTCGGTATGTGGAAAAAGGCCTATCACGCCAATTGCTGGGGCGAACTCGGTGGCAATGCCGTGGGCGTCACGTCCAATACGCAGCTCAGCTATCGCACCTTCGCCAACATGGAGCGCGCCATCGCCGATATCGGCGCGTGCGGCTATGAGGGCGTCGAGATCTTCGATGGCAACCTGCTCGACTACGCGGGCCGCTTTGGACAACTGCGCTCGGTGTGCAGCCAGGCCGGCGTGAAATTCCTCGCCACCTACTCGGGTGGCAACTTCATCTTCGACGACATCCTCCCCGAGGAACTGGCCCGCATCGAGCGCGCCGCCGGGGCGGCGGCCGAGATGGGCGCCGAGCACCTCGTGGTCGGCGGCGGCGCCAAGCGCGCCAACGGCAACCGTCCCGATGACATAAAGAAGCTGGGCGCGGCCCTCGAGAAAGTTGTCGGCATTGCCAAGACGGCGGGCCTTCGCGCCCACTATCATCCGCATCTGACGACCATCGTCGAAGGCCCCGACGCCGTGCGCGCGGTGTTCAAGGAAACGTCGATCGATTTCTGTCCGGATACGGCCCATCTCGCGGCCGCCGGTGGCGACGTGCCGGCCATGATCCGCGAACACGCCAAGCGCATTTCCTACGTGCATCTGAAGGGCTGGCAGAAGGAGCCCTTCGCCTTCACCCCGCTCGATCGCGGTACGCTCGATATGGGGGCCATCGTGACGGCTCTCAAGGACATCGCCTTCAAGGGCTGGGTCACGGCGGAGCTCGACAGCTGGCCCGATCCCAAGGAGGGCGCCGCCCTCAGCATGAAATTCCTGCGCAACGCGGAATAACAACGACCAGCCAAACGACTGACCTGCGCCTATTCGAAAACTTTCGCCAAGCTCTTACCCCCACCCCTAGCCCCTCCCCGCCAGGGGGAGGGGAATCCGAGCGGTGCCATTGGAAACTAGAAGTCCAACTGGCGCGATCAGACTCCCTCCCCCTTTGCGGGGAGGGCTGGGGTGGGGGAAGAGCCAGGCGAGTTGGTCTAGCTTGGCACAGGGTCTTTTTTTGGTTGTTCCGTACGAACTCGACACGTCCCAACAGGAGGAAACTGCAATGAACAGGCGCGTATTACTCTCGACGGCTGCTGCCCTCGCCTTAGTGGCGGGCAGCTTCGCCACGGCGGCTTTCGCGGCCGATCCGGATGCGGCTCTGAAAGAGCTCGCCACCAAGGTCTTGAGCAAGGGCCCGAACGGAGAAGATCCGGCCGCCGCGGCGTCCGTGACGCTGACCGATGCCGAGATCACCAAGATCAAGGCGATGAATGCAACCGCCGCCCTGGTCTTCCACTACGGTGGCAACGACTGGTCGAAGGCGCAGGAAGGGGGCCTCAAGGGCGAATTCGGCCGCCTCGGCATCAAGGTCATCGCCGTGACGGACGCCGGCTTCAAACCTGAGAAACAGGTCGCCGACATTGAGACCGTGATGGCGCAGAAACCCTCCATCATCGTCTCGATCCCGGTTGATGGCGTCGCCACCGCAGGGGCCTACCGGGCCGCCGCGGCCGCCGGCGCAAAGCTGATTTTCATGGACAACATTCCCGCCAACTTCAAGGCGGGCACGGACTATGTCAGCGCCGTCTCGGCCGACAATTACGGTAACGGCGTCGCTGCCGGTCACCTGATGGCCAAGGCGCTTGGGGGCAAAGGCGAGGTCGGCATCGTCTTTCACGCCGCCGACTTCTTCGTCACGCGCCAGCGCTATGACGGCTTCAAAAAGACCATCACGGAGAACTATCCCGAAATCAAGATCGTCGCCGAGCAGGGGATCGGCGGTCCCGACTTCGCAGGCGATGCCGAGAAGGCCGCTGGCGCCATCCTGACCTCCAACCCCAAGACCAACGCCATCTGGGCGGTCTGGGACGTCCCCGCCGAGGGCGTCATGGCCGCCGCCCGCGCCGCCGGCCGCACGGATCTGGCGATCGTCACCATGGACCTGGGCGAAAACGTCGCCATCGAGATGGCCCGTGGCGGCATGATCAAGGGCATCGCCTCGCAGCGTCCCTATGAGGCCGGCATCATCGAAGCGCGCCTCGCCGGTTATGCGTTGCTTGGCAAGCCGGCTCCGGCCTATGTCGCGCTGCCGGCCGCGCCGGTCGTCAAGGGCAATTTGCTCGCCATGTGGAAGGACATCTACGCCGGCGAGGCGACGGACAAGATCAAGGGCGTCATGAACTGACGTGTACTGATCTTGCCTGACCGGTGGCCAGCCTCCTCCCTGGCCGGCCGCCGGTCCTTTCCCGTCCATCCGACAACCCGTAGAGTTCGCGACCATGACACGTACCCTGAATGTCGCCATGATTGGCGGTGGTTTCATGGGCAAGGCCCATGCCCTGGCTTATGCCACGATGCCGATGTTCTTTTGGCCCGCGCCCGCTATTCCCCACCGAAAAGTGCTCGTCGATGTCACCGCCGAAGCCGCAGCGGATGGCGCCCGGCGTCTCGGGTTCGATGAATCGTCGGCCGATTGGAAATCCGTCGTTACGCGCAAAGATATCGATGTGGTCGATATCGTGACGCCGAACGACAGCCACGCGGAAATCGCCATCGCGGCGTTGCAGGCCGGCAAGCACGTGATCTGCGAAAAGCCGCTCGCCCGCACCGGAGCTGAGGCCAAGACCATGGCCGACGCGGCCAAGAAGGCCGGCGTCATCAACATGGTCGCCTTCAACTACCGCCGCACGCCCGGCGTCGCGATGACGAAAAAGCTGATCGAGGAGGGCAGGATCGGCAAGATCCTCAATTTCCGCGGCACTTATCTGCAGGATTGGTCGGCTGACCCGAACGGCCCCCTGTCTTGGCGCTTCCAAAAGAAGGTCGCGGGATCGGGTGCGGTCGGCGACATCGGCACCCATGTGATCGATTTCGCGCGCTATCTGGTGGGCGAGGTCGCGGAGGTGAACGCCATGGTGCACACCTACATCAAAGAGCGCCCCGTGCAGTCTGGCAGCATCGACAAGTTGGGCGCCTCGGACAAGTCGGGCCAGGGCAAGAAGGCGCCAGTCGATGTGGACGACGAGATGATGACGTTTCTGAAGTTCCAGAACGGAGCGGTCGGATCGATCGAAGCGACCCGCAACGCTCACGGCCGCAACAACTTCCTCACCTTCGAAATCCATGGCACCAAGGGCTCGATCGCTTTCAACTACGAACGCATGGACGAGTTGCAGGTGATGTTCGCCAACGATCCCGCCGACGTGCGCGGTTTCCGCACCATCTATACCGGTCCCAATCATCCGTATGGCCAGAGTCTGTGGCCTATCCCGGCCCTCGGCATCGGCTACGGCGAGACCAAGATCATCGAGTGCCATGATTTCTTCCAGGCCATCGTCACCGGCAAGCAGCCCTCGCCCAATTTCGAGGACGGCTACCGCGTGTCGCTGATCGCCGATGCGATTCTTCTGTCGGGCAAGTCCGAAAGCTGGGTCGCGGTAGGACCATGATGGACGGCGCCGGCCCACAGCTCGCCGTCCGGATGACGGGCGTCTCCAAGTCCTTTGGCGGCGTGCACGCGCTTCGCGACGTGAGCCTCGCCGTGCGGGCCGGCGAAATCCACGCTCTGCTCGGCGGCAACGGCGCGGGCAAGAGCACGATCCTGAAAATCCTGCGCGGCGTGCACGCACCGACCAGCGGCAGCATCGAGGTTCTGGGCAAGACGCTTGACGCGCACACGACCGATGAAGCCAAGCGCGCCGGCATCGCGATGATCTTCCAGGAGATGAGCCTGGTGCCGACGCTAAGCGTGGCCCAGAACATCTTCCTCAACCAGGAGATCAAGGGTCCGTTCGGTTTCATCGACGACCGCGAGGCCGTGCGGCGTGCGCGCGAGCTGTTCAAGAGCCTCGACGTCGATGTCGATCCCCACGCGCTCGCTGGCGATCTCGGAGCGGGTCAACGGCAACTCACCGAGATCGTCAAGGCCATCTCGCAGAACGCCCGCGTGCTCGTGCTCGATGAGCCGAGCACGGCGCTTTCAGCCCATGATGTCGACCGCCTGTTCGCGTTCCTCCGGCGTCTGAAGGATGACGGCGTCGCCATCATCTACGTCTCGCACCGGATGGACGAGATCATGCGCATCGCCGACCGGGCGACTATCCTGCGCGACGGCCGGCATGTCATAACCGCGCCGCTCGCCGAGCTCACGCTGACCTCGATCATCCAGCACATCGTCGGCCGGGACTCCAAAGGCCTCACCGGAATCACGCGTACCAACACCCGGCGGGAGCAGGTTCTCCTGGAGCTCACGAACGTGTCGGGCGCGGCGAAGCCCCGCAATCTGTCGCTGCAACTGCATGCCGGCGAAGTCCTCGGCATCGCCGGCCTGCTCGGCAGCGGCCGCAGCGCCATCGCCCGCCTGCTGTT
>JANLQJ010000446.1:0-2008 GCA_031367715.1 Hyphomicrobiaceae bacterium
CTATATCACCACCACCATCGTGGTCACCGACACGGACGCCACACGCGTCGAGGAAAAATTGCTGGCCGTCGAACGCATCGTCAACGGTCGTGGCTTCACGACCATCCGCGAGACGCTGAACGCCGTCGAAGCCTGGCTCGGAAGCCTGCCCGGCAATCCCTATGCGAACATCCGGCAGCCGATCGTCCACACGCTCAATCTCGTTCACATGATGCCGGTGTCTGCGGTCTGGGCCGGACCTGCCGGTAACGCGCATCTCGCCGCTCCCCCGCTCATGCTGACCCAGACCCGGGGCAGCACGCCGTTCCGCTTGGACCTGCACGTCGGAGACGTTGGTCATACGCTGATCGTTGGCCCAACCGGCGCAGGCAAATCCGTGCTGCTCTCCATGCTCGCCCTTCAGTTCCGGCGATACATCGGCGCGCAGGTCGCAATCTTTGATCGTGGGAAGTCGGCCCGTGCCGCTGTGCTGGCGATGAACGGCACCTCGGTCGAACTTGGGTTGGAAGGTTCGATATCCTTGCAGCCGCTTGCCCGGATTGACGAACCGGGCGAATTGGCGTTCGCGCTGGATTGGGTCATGGGGCTGCTGGCGACCGAGGGATTAAAACCGACGCCCGAGATCAAAGACGTCGTCTGGACCGCCTTGCAGAACTTGGCTTCGGCGCCGAAAGCCGAGCGCACACTGACGGGTCTGGCGGTGCTGGTCCAATCCAGCGCGGTGGTCGCCGCGTTGCAGCCCTATACGCTGGAGGGTGCCTATGGACGGTTACTGGATGGCGCGTCCGAGACGCTCAAGGCCTCCGATGTTCTCCACATCGAGATGGAAGCGCTGATGGCGCACAAGGCGGTGCTCCGTCCGGTGCTCACCTATCTGTTCCATCGGCTGGAAGCCCAATTCGACGGTCGCCCGACACTGCTGATTATCGACGAGGCCTGGACCTTTCTCGACGATCCGCAGTTCAGCGCTCGTATCCGTGAATGGTTGAAGACGCTCCGTAAAAAGAACGTCGCCGTCGTGTTCGCCACACAGTCCCTGGCCGATATCGAGCGTTCCGCCATCGCCCCGGCTCTGATCGAGGCCTGCATGACGCGGATCTTCCTACCGCATGATCGCGCGCTGGAACCGCAAGCCCGCGCCACCTATGCCCGCTTTGGATTGAATGACCGGCAGGTACAGATCCTTGCCACCGCCACGCCGAAACGCGACTACTACGCCCAGACCGCACGCGGCAACCGTTTGTTCGAACTTGGACTTGGGCCGGTGGCGCTGGCTCTGTGCGGGGCTGGATCGCCCGAGGATCAGCGCCTCATCGATCGGCTCGTGAAAACTGTGCCTGAGGCGGATTTTGCCGAGGCCTTCTTGCGCGCCAAGAACCTGGATTGGGCGGCGGATGCTTTGGACGCGTTTCCAGGCCGGGCGAGGATGGAGCCGTTATCGGCCGCACCGCCAAGCCAAATGATCGTGGACTCGGACGAGCCGCCGACCGTAGCGCCGGCGACCAAGTCCGTCACCCCGATTCCAGCGCAACACGATCTCGGCCTGCTCGCTCCGATGCCCGAGCGCCTATCGCCGTTCCGCGTTGGGCAGAAACCCAATCGCGCCACGCGGCGCAAGGCGGACCACATCATCCGCGGACTGTTCACCGCCCTCGTGCTCGGCATGCTCACTCCGGTTGCAACGACGCGGCCGGCCCTGGCGCTCACCGTCTTCGACCCGCTCAACTACCAGGAAAACCTGCTCTCAGCCGTCCGCGCGTTGGAGCAGATCAACAATCAGGTGAAGCAGTTGCAATCTGAGGCGCAGATGATCCTACGCATGGACCAGAACCTCCAGCGTCTGGGTACGACCATCTCACCGGATCTGCAGCGCACGCTGGATCAGCTGAAGACCCAGCTGCAGGCCGGCCAGGGGCTCGCCCTCTCGGTCCAGCAGACCGAGGCTGGTTACGCACAGATGTTCCCACGACAGCTCAGCGAGGCGCTCACGGACAATGATGTCCTGGTC
>JANLQJ010000026.1:0-3203 GCA_031367715.1 Hyphomicrobiaceae bacterium
ATGAAGAACGAAAACGGACTGGGCCAATAGCGACCGATGACGCGATAATTTATCCGTGCGCGGGTTGCTCAGATAACACAGCATGTCATCGCGCTGTCCGCCAGCGCCGGTCGGCCTCGAAGGACCCAAGACCGGCGCCGGAGTGGCTCGGCCTCCTGGCCGCGCCTTATCATCATGAACAGCCCTGAACGCTCATTGGGCGGCGCTACGCCACAAACAGGATGCCGCCCTGTGCACACCCGGCAAGACCGTGATCCTGCCGGTTCTGGCGAAAAAGCGTGCTGGCAACACGGAAGCCGACATTGTTGTTGCGGTTGTCGGGTTGGTTGTTGTTGCGGTTGGCCGAGCGGAGGTTCTGTGGATTGTTGTTCCAGGAACCGCCGCGCAGAACGCGGGACGACGGGGGCTGTTCAGGGCCGGGCCGTGACGAGCACGAGGTCCGGCAGTGGAGGTGTGACCTTCCATTGCTCAGATTGGACCGAGTCTGGTTTGGTCGCCAGCCACGATGCCCGATATACACCGACAAAATTTTGGGCCCGCCTACGGCGGAAGATTTTCGACTGCCGCCCAGCCAGACCACCGCGATCATGACGTAAAGATGTAAAGGGCCAAAGGCGTTAGAGCGTTCTGGCAACACGGAAGCCGACATAGGTGCCGCGGTAGTCGGGTCGGCCGCTGTAGCGGACGGCCGAGCGGAGGAACTGAGGAAAGATGAGCCAGGAACCGCCGCGCAGAACGCGGGACGACGAACTGGCGACTACCCAAGCTGAACCGTCGTTTGGCGCGCCCTGATAATCCACTTGTCTGGTGTCCTCGCACCATTGCCAGACATTGCCAAGCATGTCGTATAGCCCAAAGGCGTTGGGCTGGAACGAGCCCACCGGCGCGGTCTGCTTACCGTCCCACTGACTGCCGCAGCCACTGCAATTGGCGTTACCCTTGCCGATATCATCGCCCCAATAATACTTGGTCGTGGCACCTGCCCTCGCCGCGTATTCCCACTCAGCCTCGCTCAACAGCCGATAGCCTCGACCAGTCTTTGCTGAGAGCCACGCCACGTAGGATTTGGCGTTGTCCCAGGAGACGTTGATTACCGGACGCGTGCCACGCCCCCAACTTTGATTATTCGGGTGGTAGTGATCACAGGCGCCAGCGGTCACGCAGGCGTCCCATTCATCGAACGTCACCGTATACTTTCCAACGGCGACCGCCTTTGCAATTGTCACTTGATGAGGTGGCTTCTCGTCACTGGCACCGTCAGTTGACCCCATTGCGACTGCGCCAGCTGGCAACACAACCATCACCGGGCAATGCCCACATTCACTAAAGCTCTCGCCAGCTTGGGCTACGTGATCCAAAGGGGTCGCACGCCAACGCCATTGCTCCACGCCCCACCAGCCGGCCGCGGCCAATGCCACCGCGCCCGCAGTGACTGCGGCCCCCTGCAGCATCCACCGACCGCGCGCACCCGACCCACGCTTCAACTCGGCGATGCGGGTCTTGGCCGCCGCCACATGCTGACCTTTTGGCCAGGCTTTCAGGAACGCCTCGATGGTCGCCACATCCGTCCCGGCGGCCACGGCGCCCCAGGCGTCGGTTTCCTTGGCACGTCGCTCCGCCTCAGACTTGGCCTTGGCTTCCTCGGTCCCCAATTCGGCAAGCCGCACTCGGGCCTTGTCTGAGTTGGCCCCCTTCGGGAACTCATCGAGGAAGGCTTGCAGCCTCAAGCCGTCGGCTGATGCGTCGAGGCCTGCCCAAACCAACACCTCAAGCCGCGTCATGGCATAGAGCGTCGTCACGCCACCAGGAAACCGAGCGAGATGATCGCGCAACGCCTGCGGATCGCCGCGCTCCTTGATGAACTCCCAGTTGGCTAGTTCCTCGGCCTTGCGGACTTCTTCAGGCGACAGGCCTGCCACCCTTTGCGCCCGTGCACGCTCCTCAGCCGCTGCGAGGCGAGCCGCTTCTTCGGCTTCGCGCTTCTGCCGCTCCGCCTCGGCCGCCTTGCGCTCGGCATCAGTGCGGGCAGCTTTCTCAAGTTCGGCTGCGGCGAGTTGCTCTTTGAGGGCCGTGATGAGGCCCTGGCAATCCGCCCTGAAGCGTTCCGGCCGCAGTCCCACGGCGTTACGACGGGCAAGGGCTTCGATGGCAGCCGGCAACATCTCGGTGCGCGGCATTCCAGAACCGCCGACAAGAACGGGGATGACCCGCTTTTGTCTATCCAGCGCGGCGGCAATCTCGATGGTGACAAAGTCGTCCTTGGCTCCGGCACGCGCGGCGAGAAGTTCAGCCCATCGTGGGCCGATTATGACAAGCAAGACATCACATTGCGCAACCTGATTGTTCAGGACTTCGACGAAATCGTCGCCCGGCTTGATGTGGCCCTCCACATCCATAAAGAGGTCGGCAGCCGTGAACTCGTCTTCCAGCCGCTGGTACAGCGCCTGCGTGAAGCCGGCATCGTCACCGCGCCGATAGTTGATGAAGATCTTGCCCGCCATCTACCCGCCCCGTCCGCTCGACAAGTCAGCTTGCATCAGTATTATCGGCCGGCGGCATCCCACGGAAGGGAAATGTCCATCATAGATTTCCCACCCAAGGCTCCCACCGCGTGCCCTTGAACATCGCCTGTCGCAGTCGCACCGTATCGGCGTGGCTCGCGTGGGCGACCCAGGCGTTGATCTTGGCGTCGGCCTCTGCAGGTGTCACGGTTCCCGCTCGCCACTGATCCCGCAAGCCCCTGAGCCGCCCCCGGAACCGCGCGACATTGTCCTCGGGCAGCCAGCGTCCACCATCCGGCAGCAGCACAAAGCCCAGGAACTGGCTCGCTTCTGTCGTAGGCAACACAACCGTCTTCCTCGGATGCAACTTCAGTCGCCGGCCTACCAGATAGCTATCAATCCGTACCCGCCACTCGGCCAGAACTGCCGGATCGTCATGGAACAGCGCAAAGTCGTCGACATACCGCACATAGGGCGCGCGCAACACTTCCGTCGCCCAATGATCGAATCGATCAAGATAGAGATTGGCAAAGAACTGGCTGGTGAGATTTCCGATCGGCAAGCCGCGGCGGCGGCGATAGGGCTCGAACAGATCATCGCCGTCGAAATGCAGGTCCACCGGCTCCTGCGCGTTCGATCCATCGACGATGGTGTCCATCAGCGACAGCGTGCGCTCGCAGGCGATGCGGCGCCGGAACTCGG
>JANLQJ010000028.1:0-2633 GCA_031367715.1 Hyphomicrobiaceae bacterium
GGACTGACGACTTTGCTGGCGATCGATGTCGCTTTGCGGGCCGCAGTGCGCACGTGCTTGGCCAGGACGTACTCGAAGCCCGACCGGGTCATCGCGTGCGCCCGAGCGTTGAGGAACAGCTCGGACGCGCCGCTGGCAGGGCGCACCTTCAGCCACGCCTTCACTGCGGCAGCCGTTTCCTTCCACAGCGGCAAGACACGCTCTCGACGTCCCTTGCCCATGATGTGCACGGTGGACATACCCTGGCATGTTGCCTCCGCGACAAGCCGCGACGGCAATGGCGGTCGATCTGGTCGAGCCGGAGTCCGACCAGCTCCGACACCCGCATGCCGCCCTCAACTTCGCAGCAAGGTCCGGCAGTCGCGCCGCCAACTCCTGCACCGGCGCCAGCACCCGCTCCCCATCATACCGACATCCTTCGGCCACGTGTTCCCGATGGCTGAGTTTTTCCAGGCTCGCCGCCTTGCTGCGGCGCGGGGCCTTGCCCACTTTGCACATATCGGCAATGTGCAATTGGATGGGTTGACTGAAGGTGCTGCGGTGGCCGATACGGGGACGCCTTTGGGCTCTGGCCGTTCGTCAGGGCCGGCTCGGTTTCGAGCGCCCGGGTTTCGGCATCCGATTTTCGGCGGAAGGTCTGCAAGGATCAGGTCCCTTTGCGACGCACCTGCGCGCGCCAATACCTGGAGGGTCGTCTGCTATAGGTGGCCATTCGATAGGCCCAAATCCGTTGACGAATTCGTGCACAAAACGTGCATACAGAAGCTGCGTAACGCTGCGCAAAGCCGAGACAAAGAGCGAACAAGCGTGCACACGCTGACTTTTGTTCTCTTTGAAAATGCAGGAACATCTGTGCAATATCAATCAGATCGATTTTGCGTGGCGCCCATGATGGATTGGAGTAATTGCGTAACGATATCAGCTTATTAGGAGGTTTCGTGTGCATCTCATGCACACTGGTGAAAAACATTTCAGGCTGAATATCAGCTAACGTCTCGTGAGGCTACTTGCCAGTGGGCGGGTCGGTTCTAACATCATCGCAACGCCTCCAACAGCGGTCTCAATTTGTACTTCCGCCGGTGCTTCTCGATCAGCTCCGCATGCAGCGCGACCCAGTCATCTTCCCGCCCCGCGGCTTCATAGCCGAGTGCCGCCTTTTCAAGCCAACGCGCCGCTTCGGTATAGTGGCCGGATCCGTTGTCGTCCATGATGCGTGAGGCCTTGGCAACCGTTTATCGGATCACCCAGTCGGAATGCGATGTCGCCGCCGCATCAGCGAGGCGCATCAGCGTTTCAGTGTCTGGTCGGTAGTCGCTGGCTTCTCCGGCCGAGCGGACGGCCAATCTTCGACCTCGACCGCGAGTGCGTCGTTTTCGTCCGTACCAAGATCGTTCATTAACACGGCCTCAGCCATCATGCGAGCGATGTCGTCGAACAGCAGATACATGTGTTGGTCGCTGACATCGGCCTCCTCAAGCCAGCCATCTACGAGTTCGTCGGTCACGCTTGTCAGCGCGCCTAACGCGTTGCGGCCATCGGCTGCCTCCAAAAAGGGCACTGCCGTCTCAACCAACTGTTGCAGCTCGTCCTCGCTGCCCGTTGAGCGCTAGTCGTCCCAATAGCGCTTGCGATAGCGGCCACGCATCAAGGCTTGGGCCTGGTCGCGCACGGGGCCGGGATCAACCAGGGTTCGCCGGCGTGGCGCCGTCGAAGTGTCGGGAGCGGTAGGGTCAACCGATGTCGCCAGTTCCGCGTCCAGCCATGCGGCGAGGCTGTCGTCAACGTCAAGCCGCCTGGCGAGCAATACAATCAGCTGGACCTTATCAAGATCAGCCAATTGCTCTGAGAGTGCGGGTCGCTCGACGATGTCCGTGTGTCGCTCGCTGGCTTTCAGCAATACGGCGACGATGTGTTTGCAGTAACCGCCATACTCGTATGGGCAGGCGCACCGCCTCGGCGACACCGCCATCGCTCAACCGCACAGTGACGCGGTAGGGCTCGATATCGCTGCCTTCAACATCGCTCGAAAGATATTCGCCGGGTCGGATAAGCATGCCGACCGCGCCATCGCGAAAATACTTCCGGCCGCGAGCGACGGACTCCGGCGACGCGAGCGCACTGATCGATCCGACGATGATGGGACGCTTGGCCAAGGCGGCTCTGGTGAAACGGGATGGGCTGGCGATGGATACGGGGAATATCCACGGTGCGCGCAGAACGATCACAACAGCGCCTTCGCGCCAGGTGAAATGCCGAACGCGACCGCAACGCCCTCAGCAACGCCCAGGCAGCCATGTGAATATCTTTGAGAGCCAGAACACACGTTGGAACTATTCACGGCCACGCGCGTTTGCAACGGTGTCCAATTCAGAGGAGATACTTTTGCCAGCAAGATCCCAGGCGCAGCAAAAGGCAGCTGGTGCGGCACTGGCGGCCAAACGCGGGGACGCCCCGCAGAGCAAACTCAAAGGCGCATCGAAGGCGATGGCGAGATCAATGACCGAAGGGCAACTTGAGGAATTGGCGACGACAGATGGCAAAAGTCTGCCCGCTCGAAAGGTTGCGTCCAATGCCAAGCCGAAGAAGACAAGTGAGAAGCGGGCCAAGTGAGATCGATCCGCCCGGTAGGTCTT
>JANLQJ010000368.1:0-10645 GCA_031367715.1 Hyphomicrobiaceae bacterium
CACGTCGTTGTTCCAAAACCGGATGACCCGGAAGCCGGCGGCTTCGAGGGTTTGCGTCCGCTCGGCGTCACGCACCACCTGCTCGGGCTCGGCGTGCCCTCCGCCGTCGAGTTCGACGATCAGGCGGGCGTCCAGGCAGCATAAGTCGGCGACATAGCCGGCGATGGGTGTTTGGCGCCGGAACTTCAGGCCGTCGAGGCGGCGGTCGCGTGGGGTGCTCCCAGAGCTTGTGTTCGGCCGGGGTGAGGGGGCGGCGCAGTTTACGGGCGACGGGGGTGTGGCGGGACATTTTCGGAGCGGGAGGTGAGGGCGGAGGTTTCCACTGGCAGCATACCCCTCATCCGGCGCCCCGTCTGCTTTTGCGCCTCCGCGCAGGTGCGCCACCGTCTCGCAAAGGGAGAAGGATGTCCTCACCCGGCTGTGACGGCGTCGGTCACCACGTGTCCGACGCGACTCTCTGCCCCTTCAATCCGCGCCGGCGGCGCTGCGAGGTGGTCTCGCGGGACGACGCGCGGCCGCCGCCGAGTTGGCGACCGGGCGGGGCGTCTCGATCTTGTCTGTTGCAGGCTTGCCATCACGCGCGGCCGAGTTTTTCGGCGCCGCCGCCGAGCGCGGGGCCGGCGGTGGGATCGAAGTTGTCGGGCTGCTTGGCGATCAGGGTGTCGGTGGTCAGGATCAGTCCCGCGACCGAGGTGGCGTTGCGCAGCGCGGTGGTCGACACCTTGACCGGGTCCATGATGCCGGCGGCCAACAAATCGACCAGTTCGCCGGTGCGGGCATCGAGCCCTGTCGCGCCCTTGGCCTTTTGTACCCGCTTCACCTGCTCGGCGGCATCGAGGCCGCAATTGCCCGCAATCGCCAGCAACGGCTGCGTCAGCGCCTTCTGCAACAATTCGATGCCGATGCGCACGCTGCCTGAGTGCTTTGCAATGAGTGCGTCCAATTCGGGCGCGATGCGGATCATCGCGGTGCCGCCGCCCGCCACGATGCCTTCGTCGATGGCGGCGCGGGTGGAATTGATGCTATCCTCGATCAGTTGCAAGCGGCGCTTCTGCGCCACCGGCGTGGCGCCACCGGCCAGGATCATCGCCGTGCCGCCCGACAGTTTGGCCAGCCGCTCGACAAACTTGTCGCGCTCGATGTTCTCGGGCGCGGCCTCCCACTGCCGCTGCACCTGCTCGCGCCTGGCGGCAATGGCCTTTTCGTCGCCCGCTCCCTTGGTGATCAGCGTGCGGTTGGCCGAGGCGCGCACCTGGCGGGCGCCGCCCAGATCGGTGAGCGTGCACTGTTCCAGCTTGCCGCCAAGGTCCTTGGCGATCACCTTGCCGCCGGTGGCGATGGCCAGATCCTCGATGAAGGCCTTGCGCCAATGGCCGTAGTCGGGCGGGTTGATGGCCGCGATGCCGATCTTGGTTTTCTCGCGCCGCGCCAGGGCATGCATGACGGCGGCCGGCCCCATCTCCTCGGCGATGATGAATAGCGGCCGCTTGGCCTTTTCGGCCAGCGCCAGCGGGACGGCGAGGTCCTCGGCGGTGAGGATCTTATGGTCGGTGATGAGGAACAGCGGGTTGTCGAGCACCGCCTCCATTTTCTCGACATCGGTGACCATGTGGTGCGAAATGTAACCGCGATCAAACGACATGCCGTCGATCACTTCCAGCGTGGTTTCAACGCCCACGCCATATTGCACATCGACAATGCCGTTGACGCCGACGCGGGCAAAAGCCTCTTGCACCATGGCGCCGAGATGGGGGTCATTGGCCGCGATGGTGGCCACGGCGCGGGTTTGCTCGGGGCCATCCAACTTGCGGGCGGATTTTTTCAAGGCGGCGATGGCGGCTTCGGCGCCCAGCTCCAGTCCCTGCACGAGTTCGACGGCATTGGCCCCCTTGGCGAGCGCGGCCAGGCCTTGTTGCACCAGCGCGTCGGCCAGCACGGTCGCGGTCGTGGTGCCGTCGCCGGCCACTTCGTTGGTTTGCTTCGAGACTTCGCGCACGACCTGCGCGCCCATGTTCTCGAACGGGTCCGGCAGTTCCACTTCGGCGGCGATGCTGACGCCGTCGCGCGAGACGATGGGCGAGCCGATCGGCCGGTCGATGAAGGCGTTCATGCCGCGCGGTCCCAGCGTGCCGCGCACGGCCCGGGCCAGTTTGGCGACGCCCCGTCCAAGCGCTTCGCGCGCAGCACTGTCGTGAAGCATCATCTTGGGCATTGGGAATCCTTGGGGGGTCAGGTGGTGGCTTGAGCTTGCGGCAGGGCGTTGACTTTGGCGTGGCGGGTTTGCGGCGTCAGGAGCGGCGATGTGGTGTCGAACTCGTAGCGCGCCGACAGCAGGCCCGTGCACAGCGCGCCGTTGAACTCGGCATTGATGCGCACGGAGCGTAGCGCTTTCAGATGGGCCGGGTACGTTGCGATGGTCAGCGGAGCCCCGTCGGCCGTCACAACCACCAGGGCGTCAGGCGACACCGGCCCGGCAATAGCCCGGCGCTCGTGGTAGCGCGCGCGCGCCGAGACGCCGGCGGCATCGAGGGTGAGCGCATCGAGTTCGCCAAGCGTCATGGCGATGAGCCCATCAGGCGTATGGCCAAGCGCGCGCAGATGCAGAATCACCGTCTCCTGCCGGCGCTGGAACGCCTTGCGCAGGAAGATCTGCCGCACCTCGTCGATATCGCCGTCGGCCTCGTCGCCGAAGGTGGCCTGGAACGAGCGTCCCTCGGCCAGCCCGGTGTTGATCTTGTCGGCATACATATGTTCGTCAAGCACGACCGAGACGGTCTTGACCCAGTGCAAAGTGCTGACGGCGGCGCGCATGTCGTCGGCCATCATGAACGCGAAATTGGCCGCGCACCAATAGGTGGGCAGGCGGAACTGCACGTCAACGCGATCCTGCGCATCGATGCTGAGTGAACTGATGAATTTCATGTCCGTCACGGACTGATCGAGTTCGGGATCGGCGACGGTGCTCAAGTGCTTCCAGACCTGGGCGAGTTTGTCGGCCGGCCCTGAAAGTACAGCCTCGCGTTGTGCGCTCTTTTCAGGAGCGGCCACCTTGTCCATCGGCGTGCTGCCGGCGGCGGCGTGGTCACAGACCCCATCGGCTTGAGGTGACGTCATCGACAAACTCCTTCAGGCGGATGGTGCGTGCCTCTCCCCCGTCGTTCGCGAGGGAGAGGGAACCCGTAACCTCAGACCTAGGCGGCAACCGCGTGCGACTGCCGGAGCTTGGCCTTCTGTTTCTCGATGTCGATGCCATAAAGTTTGGCGGCGTTGAGTCCGAGAATCTTCTTCCTGGCCTGCATGCTGAGCGAGACGCCGGTTTCCTTGGCGACATCGTCGGGCAGCTCGAAGGCCATGAACTTGTCGATCAGCCATTTCGGCGTCCAGATGCCGTAGTCGCTGCCGAACAGAATCTTGTCCTCGCCGATCCAGAACAGCAGTTCCGAGATGATGTGGGCGAAGTATCCGGGCCGGGTGTGGATGAACGGCAGGGCGACGGCCAGACCGGCGTAGACGTTGGTCTCTTGCGTCGCGATCCAGCAGAAATCGTCCAGGCGCGGCAGGCCGCAATGTTCGACGATGAAGTTGAGGCCCTGGAACGAAGTGGCCACATCGTCGATATCTGCCACATCAAAGGCATCGCGGTTCAAGGGGATGATAGTCGGCCCCTTGTGCACATGCATGTTCTTGATGCCAAGCTTCACGCACTCTTCCATGAACCGGTAGCTCTCCTTATCGGAGAGTTTGTAGCCCTTGGACTCGCCGCGCCATTCGGCCGTGTACAGCTTGACGCCGGTGATGTTGTACTTTTCTTTCAGCTCGTGCAGGTGCTCGAGTCCCTTGGTGCCGTCGCGCGGATCGAAGGCGCCGTTCAGGATGAAGCGGTCCGGATGCTTCTCCTTCATGATCGCATTGCGTGCGGTGGTGTTGAAGCCGTCCTTGTAGAAATCACCGAGATAGGTCGGGTTCAAGATGGCCATGTCGTCGTAGCCGGTAACGAACAGATCATCGTACATGGTCTGAGCGTCATATTTCGAGAACTTCTCGAGCGTCCAACGCGCTTCTGGCGGGCTGAGATTGGTGTGATAGGCAAAGAAGCACTCGATGAACTGCTTGCCGTGGATGTTCTTCTGATTGGCCGGGCTACCGTCCCAGAAGTGGGTGTGGCCGTCGATGACGAAGATGTCTTCGCCCGTCTTGGTTCTGTACATGGTTCCTCCGAAGTATGTTCTGCGACGCGATTAAGTATCGGAAAGTCACGTAGGCGTATGGCCGATGTATTTAAATGCATCTTCCATGTTGCCAAACAGCACGACGGTATCATCGTCGACCATGACCATCCGCCCGTAATGCGTCGAGGTCGAGATCTCGAACAGATAGGGCGTCATCTCGCGACCCAGTTCGGCGCTGATCTCGGGCATGCTGAACACCAGCTTGCCCTTGCCGTCGACGCGGATCATGGCCGGCATGAAGGTGACCGAGACGCCGGGCTTGCGGCCCATCACTTCGGCGATGACGCGGGCTTCGACGCTGTCGTTCATGGTCACTCCGCACTCGTCGGAGATGGTGTCCTCGAATTTCACCGTCTTCATGGTCTTAAAGATGTTGTCGTGGTGGGACTGAACAGTTGACATGGGTAGCTCCTGGAATTGGATTGTTCTTGCGTGCGTGGGAAGCGGCCAGGCTTTGCGGCCTGGCCCTTGATCTCAGGCCGCCAGATTGGCGGCTGGCTTGATGCCGACTTCGCTACAGATCGCCTTGATGCGGTTCTTTGCCAGCGCCAGGGCTTCAGGGAACGCGGCGACTTTGACACGCGGCTGCGACCAGATCGGCTGCAGATTGTTGGCGGCGTCAAGGGCGAGCGCGCCGTATTTGTTCAGCCACGACGTGAAGATAGCGCCATTGGCTGCCGCATGTTGCGGATCATGAGCCAGAATGTGAATCAGCTCGACGGTGTTGGCAAGATTGCGCTCGTAGTCGGCCTCCGCGGCCGAGACTACCGACGGCGTGATATAGTCGCCCTGCGCGGCTGCCGCCTGCATGACGAAGCCGGAGCGGAACAGTTCGCCGACCAGCGGCTCGAAGACCAGGTTGACGGCGAAATACTGCTCGAGATAATCGTCGGCGCCCATGATCGATTCGACCAGTTTGCGCGTGCCCTGCCAGATCGGATCCTCCAACCAATGCTTCTTGCCGGCGTTGGCGTCGAAGCCGGCGATATCGAGACCGATCTCGCTGAGATAGAGCGTCAGGTCCTGGGCAAAGCGCAGTTTGTAGGACGAGTTGGTGAGGATCGCATTGTTGATCATCTGCGTGTAGCCGTAGCGCTGCGCCTGCATGGTCGCCGTGCCAAGCCCGAATTCGGCGTGCTTGTAGGCGCCGAGATGATCCTGCAAGACTTTGATCCAGGCTTTGTCGAAGCGGGTGGTGGCGCCTGACTTGCGGCCGTTGGCGATCACGCTCTGCACCATGCCGCAGATGGTCGACTGGCGCTGATAGTGCGTACGCTCCCATTCCTGGTCGACGGCGCGGAACTGGTGCCAGTTGGAACTCTTGATCTTGGTCCAGTCTTTGGAATAGGTCGGCGTGCCATCGGGAAAGCTGATGATCCAGTCCTGCAAGAGATAGCGCTCGGGATCGGGCTGCACGTCAACCGTCATGTCCTCGTAGTGCGATGCCTTGCGGCCTTTGGGCTCGAAGTAATTGTATTTGCGGCTATCGGAGCCGGCAAATGTCGCCGAACCGGCTGCGCCTGATTTCTCGGCCTTGGCTGGCGTTGTCTGGGCTACCATGTAGACCTCCCGGGGATTGTTGAACGATCAGATCGTCGCTTTTTTGGGCTGCTGGCGTGATGTGTTGCTGCGGTGTTTGGATCGGCGCTGTTCGCTTTATCGCTCCGTATTCTCCTTCTTGTCTGCTGGGCCGGGGCTCACTTGCCCGGTTGCGTGAATTTGTCGAAGTGAATGTGCATGGGTTCGACGCCCGCCATCTGCAGCACGGGCAGCACGGCGTCGATCATGACCGGCGGGCCGCAGGCGTAGGCGTCAAGTTCGCCGGTCAGTTTCTCTGCTTTGAGAGTGCGGGCGACGACCTCATGAATGAAACCCTTCTACCTGCCAGTCGTCGCCAGCGGCCGGCGCCGACAGTGCAGGAATGAACTTGAAGTCCGGCAATGTGCTTGCAAACTCCGCAAACTGATCGAGATAGAACAGGTCGGCTTTGGTGCGCGCGCCGTAGAAGAAGCGAATCGGACGGGTTTCGCCGCTGGCAATGTGGTCAGTCAGCATCGACCACAGCGGCGACATGCCCGAGCCGCCGCCAACCAGGAGCATCGGGCCCGGCCGGTCTTCGCGGCGGAAACAGGTGCCATACGGACCTTTCGCCACCAGCGCGTCGCCGGGTTTCAAGTCGCCATCGAGGCGCGAGGAGAAGGCGCCGTCGGGATACTTCTTGATGATGAAACTCAGGCGGTTGACGCCATCTTGCAGATCGGGCGCGTTCGACATCGAAAAGCTGCGCGTGATCGCCGGTTTGTCGCCCGACGCCGGAATGGTGATATCGACATATTGTCCGGCCCAGAATTTAAGCGGCTTGTCGATGCTGATATCGAGTTTGCGGATATCATGCGTGAGGCTCTCAACCGCAACAACCTTGGCATCGAAAGACTTCACCGCGATCGACCGGCGCAACAGATCTTCATCGAAATTGAGTAGTTCGACTGTCAGATCGCTATAGGCATGCGTGCGGCACAATAGGACATGATTGGTTTCGCGCTCATACTCTGGCAGCGCGAAGGTGGAATATTTCAACAGCTCGATGTCGCCCTCGATCAGCTGCGATTTGCAGCTGCCGCATTGGCCTTCCTTGCAGCCGTGCATGAGCGAGACGCCTTGGCGGAAGGCCGCGTCGAGAACGGTTTCGCCCTCCTCGACTTCCATCTCGATGCCGACCGGCTCGAAGCGAACTGTATGCGTCGTTGACATGCGTAAAGCCTTGCGAAAAGCCAATCAACGCCAGAAGCACCATTGCGTGGTGTGTCGAAGACGGGCGACCCAAGGGTCGCCCCTACGCAACTGGCCGTGGTGTAGGGGCGACACTTGTGTCGCCCGGACTCTAGCTGTGCATTCAGGTTCCCTGAAGACCGCCGGGGCCATTGCCATGGTCCCGGCGTAAACATCAGACGGCGTCAGATCGCGTTGATCTTGAAGCCCTTGCGGTATTCAACGGCTGCAGCCGCCTGGCCAGCGGCGTCGAGCGCACGGAAGCCGCGCAACGGCGAGCCGAGCGTGTTGCCCTTGACGTGGTCAAGCGTCCACATTTCCTTGTCGTCGAAGCGTAAGTGCGGTTGCGGCATCAGCGTCTTGCCATCGGGGCGTACAAAGCCCAAATCCTTGATGGCGTCGGCCAGATCCCAGCCGTGGTAGCAGTCTTCCCACTCGCGGCGACCGCTGAAGCGGCCCATGGCGGGTGTCGGACGGCCTTCGTATTCGGCCGCGAATGCGACGGCGTGAGTCCAGCGGCAGCCTTCCGAGCAGTAGGTGTAGACCTTGCCGTCGACCGTGTCGTAGCAGAAGTCTTCACGGATCAGGCAGGGCACCATGCAGCTCCAGCAGCGATGCGGATAGGCATAGCCCGTGTCGCCGTTGAACAGGATGTTCTTCTCGCCGGGATGGCTGAGCTTGTCGTACCACTTCCAATAGTTGCCGAACTGGGCGTACCAACCTGGATACTTGTGCTCGAACCACTCGAAGTCTTTCTCCGTCTGGGCTTCGATGCGCCAGAAGTTCACCGGCCAGCCGACCGAGAAGAATTGTGCGGTCAAATGGACGTAGTTCTTCTTGACGATCCGATCCCAGGCTGCCGAGACGTCATCATGATGGATCTTGATGCCGTATTTTTCGAGCGGCAGCATATAGGTGCGGTAGTAGTCCTCGTAGATCCAGCGGTGCCAGAGTTCTGCGTAGGACTCTTTGTTTTTGTCGCGGTTGGTGGTGCCGTATTCGATGAAGGTGCCGATGGCGGCATCGACAATCGCGTGGTTCTGCCAGAACGCATACTTCAGGTCGCGCTCGAGCAGCTGGTGGTTCGACGGATCGTTGATCATCGCCATCAGCATGGAGTGTCCATTGCCGATGTGACGCGATTCATCCGACTGCACCGACAAGAACACCGTCGGCAGGGCATAGTCGCCGTTGCGGGCGGCTTCCGACGGCATGGCCACGAACAAGGTGTTCGTGAACGCCGTTTCGGCAACCACGGTCAGGTACACATTGGCGGCCGTGATGGCATCGCCGGTCAAGAAGCCTTCAGCAAACTGGCGGCCGATGGTGGTGGCGTAGCACTTGCCGAAAGCCGCTTCCGTAATATCGAACCCGGCCGGATCGATATAGTTCTCCATGTACCACTTCTTCAGATTCATCTGGATCGTCGAGTGCCGGAACTCGTCAACCATCTGCATCGTGAAGCCGGTGCGCAGTTCCTCGCCTGGGGCGAGGCGGCCGACCATCGCCATCGAGCGCGCCGCAGAGATTTCGGGGAACGGGATGATGGCCAGGAACAGCTTCATCCACTCGACCCAGCGCGGTTCCACATTGCGGAACATGTCGCCGCGTAGAGCTGCGTCGAGAGCGCCGTAAACCCGGTTGTCCTTTTCTTCCTGCATCGGGAAGTAGGACCGAAGCACCTGCTTCATCGGATCCTTGGGCACTTTCGAGATCTTGTAGTCGGTCGGGAAGGTCATCGCTTCCTGAACGTAGGTCGGGGTCCAGCCAAGATCGGCGACGCGGCTGGCCGCTTCTCCGATGCTGATACCCTTCTGCGCTGTAATCTTATTCAACGTCATAGGTGCGGCCATAGGGAACTCCTTTGTTTCCGTGACTGCCATTTCGGTTGCGGGTTCTTTCCTTAAGGACCCGCGCGGTTTTACGTTCTTAGTCACATGCTACCGTCGGCATGCCCGACCGGACCGAAACATGCACGCTACAGTCGGCGTGCCCGACCCCACACTCATCAAGAACCGGCTGCCTCGGTCTCCTGCTTCCGCTTGATGAGGGGTTTTCCTTCGGCGATGAATCGCGCTGACAAAACCAGCGCGCCCATCGCGAAATCCTTGCCGTGCGCCTTGATCATGGCGTCGGCGACAAATGCGAGGCGTACGAACAGCTCGTCCTTGGAACGATCATTGTTGTCGACGCCGGGCATGGGCGTGAACGAGGCCTCGTTGAGCAACAAAGGCGTAGCCGGAGCAAGCGTCGCGGCCGGAGCCTGCGCGTGGCCATGCTGATGGTTGTGGCCGCAGTCGGGGCCGTGCACGTGGACGGGGGCAGACTTGGCTTTTTGTTTGACCGGCATGGTTGCAACTCCGTGAGAGGCTGTTTGGCTGTCAATTGCGCTCGCTGCTGGGGTCAGCCTGCGGCCGAGGCGCGCCGTCGATTTCGGCCAGCGTGCTGACCAGCCAGTCGCGTTGCTTGCCCAAGCGCTGCAGCTGATCGTTGACCTCGGTCAGCCGGGCCCGCAGCCCCGGCAAATCGGCAACCATGTGCGCGACCTCGGAGGCCTTGAGGCGGTTCACTTCCAGCGTCAACCCGATCTGCAGGCTTTCCAGATGCCGCTGCTTGGCGTTGATTTCCAGTGTCTGAACGAGCAGGCGGTTGCGCTCGGCGATGCGTTGCAAGTCGGCCGGCGTGTCGCCGCCCTGGTCCGCAGCCATAAAGGGCTTGGGCGGAACTTTTGGTTTGTGATCGGCTTTGCTCATCATGGTCAGAGAACTCAATGAGTAACGTGGCGCGTAGGTCGGGTAGAGCCACTGGCTCGACCCGACCTACGTTTCACCCCCGGCCGAACTTAGGGAATGAGCACGGCGCGGCCCTTGACCGTGCCGTGATGCAGATCGCGCAAGGCGTCGTTGGCGGCGCTGAGTTTGTATTCCTTGGTCGCCAGATGCACGCGGCCGCGATCCGCCAGCGCCATCAGCTCGACCAGCTCGGCATAGGTGCCGACCAGATTGCCGACGATGGTCTTCTCCGATGTGATCATATCCATGGCCGGAAGATTGATCTGGCCGCCATACCCGACGACATAGTAGCTGCCGCCGTTGCGGGTCATGGCCAGACCCTCTTTGATCGAATTGCCTTCGCCGACAAAATCGATCACCGCCTCGGCGCCCTTGCCTTTGGTGAGCGCGAGCACCGCCTCCACCTGGTTGCTGTCGGCCTTTACGAGATGATGCGCGCCGCACTCCTTGGCCAGGCCCAGCGCCAGGTCGGAGCGGTCCACGACGATGATTTCCGCTGCGCACAGGGCCGCCAGCACCTGGATGCCGATATGGCCGAGGCCGCCAGCTCCGATGCAGACGACATATTCGCCCGGCAACAAGTGGCGCGAGGCCTTCTTGGCGGCCCGGTAGGCGGTAAGCCCGGCGTCTGTATACGGAGCGACATCCTTGGGCGCGAGGGTCTTGGGCAGCTTGATCAGCGTGCGCTCGCCGCTCAGCAGATACTGCGCATAACCGCCATTGGCGTTGATGCCCGGAAAGCTGCTTTCATCAGCATGCATATCGTTGCCGCGCCGGCAGGCCAGGCAGTGCCCACTGGTCACCAGCGGATGACAGATTACCGGATCGCCAACCTTGACGCTGGTGACGCCGGCG
>JANLQJ010000042.1:0-2615 GCA_031367715.1 Hyphomicrobiaceae bacterium
AGCAGCGTGCTTTTGCCTGAACCGCTGGGCCCCATCAGTGCCAGGATTTCACCGGAGGTGACCGCCATCGAGACCTTGCTCAGTGCTGAGAACTCGTGTGCGCCTTGACCGTAGCGGCGCGAGACTTGATTGGCTTCGAGGACTGGTTCAACATTATTTGACATCGGTCAACACTCCGTCCGTCATGGTCAAAGCGCGGCTGGCCCGTTCGGTCACCTGACGGTTGTGGGTGACGGTCAGCACGGCCATTGCCTCTTTCTGTTGCAGGCCGGCAAACAGATCCAGAATTCCGGCTGCAGTTGCACTATCCAGCTCGCCCGTTGGCTCGTCGGCCAACAGCACTTTTGGCCCTGGTGCCAGTGCCACGGCGATGGCGACCCGCTGCGCCTCGCCGCCGGACAATTGGGCCATCCGGTGATGACCCCGGTCGCTCAGGCCGATCTGGTCCAGCAATTGAGCCACCCGGGCCGCGATATCGCGTGGTTTCCAGCCTTGGATACGCAGTGGCAGCGCGATGTTTTCGGCGGCATCCAGATGAGGGTGAAGATTGTCGCGTTGCAGGATGAGACCGACTGAGCGACGGCGCCATTCGGTCCGCTTGTCAGGCGGCAGGCGGGTTACGTCTTCGCCTGCGACGGTGACTTGCCCGGCACTCGGCTCAATCAGCCCCGCGAGAATATGCAGGAAAGTGCTTTTTCCGCTGCCCGAGGGCCCCATGACGGTGGTCCAGCTATGCGGTTGCAACACCACATCAACGCCCCGCAGGACCACTGTCCTGACATAGCCCCTGCGATAGATGTGGTACAGACCCCGTGCTTCCAGCGCCGCCGTCATGGGAATGGTCATGGCCGTTTTCCTCTTACTGACCGGTCAGGATGGCCTGCAGCGTGCGGATCTCGTGATGACCGCCGACCATGCCATCCGTGCCGACAATACCGACGCCGGGGGCATACCATTTGTGCTCGAACTTGGCCTTGTCGAGCAGGTCGGTGTCTTCGGTCACCACCACATTGGTGTATTTGCCGGTGGGGCCGCCTGCGGTGGCATCGGTCTTGACCACCTTGGCAAAATCTTCCGCCACGCCGGGGCGGTATTCCTGACGGTAACCGTCACCGAGCGTCGGGGTCGCCTTCATGATATAGCCCGGCAACGCGCCATCCACCCCGCTCATCCAGGTGCCATCGGTCGTCGTCACCTTGCCATTGGCATATTCGGCGGTGTCTTCGCCGAAATACCAGACATTGCCGTCCTTGTCCTGGGCGTACCAGTCGACCGTCTTTTCAACCATCTCGACATCCGTCGAGGCAACATCGCGCACCACAGTGGTTGTCACCCCCATGATAACCTTGGTCTCGTGTGTCACCGTCATTTCATCGCGCCGGGCCACGCCGTCTCGGGTTCCCTCATACTTGTAGACCAATCCGGGTTTCATCGGGAAATAGGGGTTGGTGATCTCGGCCACGAAATTGGCCGGGTCGATCACCGGGGCATACGGCGGCAAATTGTCGGCCATTGCAGCAAAGCCGGAAAGACAGAAGGTTGCCACAACGAATGAGGCATTGGTCAGCACATGGTTTCGCATTTCGAAAATCCTCGATTTGGTTGGTTCAGATTTTTGATTTGGACGGCGAACCCATGTTAGGTTCGCTGTTCCGATGAGTGTTACGCGGGCCGCATCGCTGTTCTTTCAAAAAATTTGCGGATCAATCAAAAGACGAGATCAGATCGGCATGAAATTGCATCGGGCCGGTCACGTGCCCGCGTATGGCGACGTCGCCTTCGGACAAGATGGGCTGGTCAAGGTTGATCTTCGCCCCAGAGATATCGACCATCCACACATTCATGTTGAAATCGATCAACCTCAGCGTCTGGTCGCCAAGCATCAGATCGGCCGTGCCACCCAGAAAACCGGCTTCTGGCCTGCTCCAGACCGCAAAGGGCACGTCGGCCTGGGCGCGATACCATGCAACATGGGTGATCAGGTAATCGTTGATCCACTGGCCTGCGTCGAACAGATGCAGGGCCACCCCAAGCACAGCGCTTGCGCCCAGAGACAAGACAACAATGTGGCCCGTTTTGCGGCGATAGCCGCGCTTCGTGTTGCGAAGACCCACGTAAGTGCTGAAAACGAAGACAGGCAGCGAAACGAGCCAAAACGCCGGAATGCTCAGAAGGACTTCGTCGAGCGGCCAGTTGTCGAGGACACGCCAACCGCTGGCGTAATAGTCCGAAACCGCAAACAACAGAACTGCCATGCTGATCGCCCCAAAGCCGATGGATACAAGTGCCAGCGACAGGAACACCCAGCTCTTTGCCAGGAAAATGTAAAAGGGACGTGGCGCGAGATTGCGCTGTGCGATTGCCTCAAGAACCTTCTTTTCGAGATCGGTCATAGGGTGATCCTGCCATTTCTCATGCGACGTTCCAGGAACGCAACAGAGGCGTTCGCAGTTTCTTCAGGAGCTATGCCCGATAGTTGGTGACGGTCTGATCAGGCGGCTTTGATTTCGTGCTTGATCCCGTCGCGGAATTCAACCCCCTGGATGATTTCGGGCAGGCGGTTCTGACCATCGAGTTTACGCCATTTCTTCTTGGCGGACAGCATGAGCTGGTGG
>JANLQJ010000055.1:0-18686 GCA_031367715.1 Hyphomicrobiaceae bacterium
CGTGGGCGCCGGAAGGCTGCCATTCGGACTACCCCATACGCGGCCTTCCGGTGCCTGCGCTCCCATCACTTTGTGGCCCTCCGGCGATCTGCCGGGAGGGCGCGCAGCCATGCGTGAAGGTACCATGCCAATGCCTGAGCCGGACCAAGGGCTGAGTCTCCACCCGTCGTTTATACCGGCCAACCTTTCGGTTGACTCGTGCTCGCAAGCGGGCGCACAGCGGTGCGCCCGTCCAAGAGCTTGCCGGGCAGCTCGACGGGCGCACTGCCGTGCGCCCCTACGCCATGACCTCTGTCACGAACCTTCAAAGTGACAGGTCAAACGATAGGTTGGACGGTATGACTGCCATGGCTATGCCGGCTGGTTTGGAACAGACACCATCGGGCAAGCTGCGCGCCCGGGCGCTGGGCGTGCCGTTCGATGGCGTGCCCGGAGCCGCCAATGCGATCACCGATGTGGACGGCGTTGCCGTCGGCTACGCGACAGTGATCGGCGGTCCGGCGCGCACCGGCGTGACGGCGATACTGCCGCGCGGGCGCGATGGCGTGGGCATGGCCTGCGCGGCCGGCTTTCACTCGTTCAACGGCAATGGCGAGATGACCGGCGTGTCCTGGATCGCCGAAGCGGGCAGCTTCAGCACGCCGGTGCTGATCACCAACACCCATGCCGTTGGGCCCTGCCACCGTGGTGTCATTGATTGGATCGTCAGGAACCAGCCCGCGGCGGCGCGGCAGTGGCTGCTCCCCGTCGTGGCCGAAACCTGGGACGGCTATCTCAACGACATCAACGGCGCCCATGTGACAGCGGAGCTGGCCGGCGCCGCCATCGACGCCGCAGCGGGTGGCGGCATCGAGGAAGGCTCGGTCGGCGGTGGCACCGGCATGAATTGCTACGCCTTCAAGGGCGGCTCGGGCACCGCCTCGCGCATCGTCGGCTATGGCGACCGCAGCTATACGGTGGGGGTTTTCCTGCAGACGAATTTCGGCGCCAGGCACGAACTCACCATCGCCGGAGTGAAGCTCGGGCGCCAACTGCTGGCCGACAATCCGATGGAAGATTACTTCAGTGGCAGTGCCGCGGGCGCTGGCTCATGCATCGGCATCATTGCCACCGATGCGCCGCTGCTGCCCGGCCAATGCGCGGCCATGGCGCGCCGGGCACCGCTGGGACTCGCGCGCACCGGCACCACGGGATCGCATTTTTCGGGCGATATTTTCCTCGCCTTTTCAACCGCCAATCCTGGCGCGTTCGACAGTGGCTTTCCCGACGGACCGCCGTCAGCGCGCAACAATCGTCACGCCGAATTCATCCCCTGGGGACGCATGGATGATTTTTATGCGGCGGTGGCCCATGCGGCCGAGGAGGCCGTCGTCAATTCGCTGGTGGCCAATGCGGAGATGATCGGGCGCGACGGCAACCGCACACCGGCGCTGCCGCATCAAGCCGTGCGCGCCGCCATGACAAAGCTGTCGGCGTGAGCGATCGCACGCGTTAGGCAATCGGGGGACACAAAACGTAGTTCGGCTCGGCAGATCAGCCGCCGCGCGGGTTATGGTGTTCCGCCCGATTAGGAATTGTGTCCCCGTTCAATGTCTGCCTAGCGGTGGCAGGCACGCGCCTCGACCGAGCAACTCCAGCCATTGCCGTTCGAGCAACTGACCGACTTGCTGTGAGCGATGCCCCAGTGGCTGTAAGCCCCACCATATTCAAACCAGACGAAATCCTGCCAGGCCTTGACAGCCTCGGTCGTGGCCCTGGCCTTGCTGGACATGCCTGAGCTGGCGCCCGAATGAAAGTGATCGGTGAAGCAGCATACGCCGCCTTCGGCGCGCTCGTCATGGAAGGTCTGGGCGCGGCAGCCGGCCGCTTCGGCGCGCCCGCTCTGCCCCATCGAAGCGCTGGCGAAAAGAGCGCAAACCGCCAGAGCGGAGCTTGCGAGAAGGGTGCTGGTCAAGCGCATGTCATTCCCCGTTCAAATTTCAATACAAAGGAAAGCGATGGACAGATTCTGGTCGCATCAATCAGCCCGGCATGGTCATTCTGCCGAGCAAATCAAGTGCTCTTGCGTGCCAAAAGCTAAGGTGCCGGGGCGCGGCTTGGCAAGGCGCTTTTGGACGCAATTGCGGCAAATCGGGGGGCGGCTTAAGGATTGTCCGCAGCTGTGTCCGCAGGGACACTGGGTTTGGGTCTCAGGCTTATTCGTGCGCCGTTGGGGATAGAAAGCGCATGACACGGTCCTTGCTATTTATAGGGGGTGCAGTAGCCGACGCGCAGCCAAACTGTCATCGACAAATACAGGGAATTTCTATTCCGCCGCCGCCACCCGGATCGTCACGTCTACCAGCCTGCTCTCGCCGTGATCGAGCAGGTCGGCCAGCACCCGTAACGCCAACGCCTCAACCTTGGCTGCTGCTTCAGCCTCGGAGCCGGCATGGACGAGCACGCCGGGCAGTTCGGGCACGTCACCAATCCATCTTCCGTCGTCTTCGAGCTCCGTCTCAATGGTCAGGAACAACCGTGGGTTCCTCGCAAGCCGACGATAGCGTGATCAGTCTATCACACCTTCTTCTCCACCGCCGCCACCCGCACGCTCAGCTCGCGCAATTGCTTGGCCGTAGCCTCGGTCGGTGCGCCCATCAGGAGGTCTTCGGCCTGCTGGTTCATCGGGAACAGGCTGATTTCGCGCAGGTTCTTGGCACCGACCAGCAGCATGACCACGCGGTCGATGCCGGCCGCCATGCCGCCGTGGGGCGGGGCGCCGTATTGGAACGCGCGGTACATGCCGCCGAATTTGTCCTCGACCACGTCCGCGCCAAGCCCGGCGATGCCGAAGGCCTTGATCATGGTCTCGGGCTCGTGGTTGCGGATGCCGCCGGACGCGATCTCGAAGCCGTTGCAGACGATATCGTACTGGTAGGCCCGGAGCGCCAGCTTCTTCTCGTCGGTATCGGCCGCCGCCAGCCCCGCCGCGCCGCCCTGAGGCATCGAGAACGGGTTATGCGCGAAGTCGATCTGCTTGTCCTCCTCGTTCCACTCGTAGAACGGGAAGTCGGTGATCCAGGCCAGCGCAAAGCGGTTTTCGTCGACCAGTTTCAGCTCGGCACCGATGCGGTCGCGGGCGGCTCCGGCGAATTTGTAGAATTTGTCCGGGTTGCCGGCGACGAAAAAAGCAGCGTCGCCACCTTTAAGGCCAAGCTGAATTGCAATTGTTCTCGAAGCTACTGAACCGATGTTCTTGGCAATCGGACCTTTGCCATCAACGTGCGGTCCCTTTCGAGCCTTTTCTGCCAAATCTGGCCGTGCCTGTTCCTCAAAAGCCTTGGCAATGGCTTCTCTGATCGAATCCTCCGCTGGAACATCTTCACAAATAATATAGCCTAGACCTGGTTGCCCTTCCGAAATCGCCCAGGCATTCATCCGGTCACAAAAGGCCCGAGAGCCCGCGACTATTTCTTTGGATTGCGCCGGAATCGCCCAGATCCGGACCTTCGGGTCCTTCTCGATCATGCCGGCGAACACCTTGAACCCGCTGCCGCGGAAATGCTCGGTCACGTCCTGCATCTCGATGGGGTTGCGCAGGTCCGGCTTGTCGGAGCCGTACTTCGCAATCGCCGTGGCATGCGGGATGCGCTGCCAGTCGTTGTCGACCTTCTTGGCCCCCGCGAATTCCTCAAAAACGCCCGTGATCACCGGCTCCATGCTGGCGAACACGTCGTCCTGCGTCACAAAACTCATCTCCACGTCGAGCTGATAGAACTCGCCCGGCAGCCGGTCGGCGCGCGGGTCTTCGTCGCGAAAGCAGGGGGCGATCTGGAAGTAGCGGTCGAACCCCGACACCATCAGGAGTTGCTTGTACTGCTGCGGCGCCTGCGGGAGCGCATAGAATTTGCCAGGATGGATGCGGCTCGGCACGAGAAAATCGCGCGCGCCTTCCGGGGACGAGGCCGTCAGGATCGGGGTCGCAAACTCGTTGAACCCGGCGTCCGCCATGCGCCTGCGCATAGAGCGGATGATCGCCTGCCGCGTCATGATGTTGCGATGCAGCGTCTCGCGGCGCAGATCGATGAAGCGGTATTTGAGGCGGATGTCCTCGGGATAGTCCGGCTCGCCGAACACTGGAAGCGGCAGTTCCTCGGCCTTCGAGAGCACCTCGATCTCGGTAGCGAACAGCTCGATCGCGCCGGTCGGCAGCTCCTTGTTGATCGTGCCCTCGGGGCGCGCGCGCACTTTACCATCGATGCGGACGACCCATTCGGAGCGCAAAGTCGCGGCCGCCTTGAACGCCGGACTACCGGGATCGGCGACCACCTGCGTCAAGCCATAGTGGTCGCGCAGGTCGATGAACAGCAACCCGCCATGGTCGCGCACGCGGTGCACCCAGCCCGAGATGCGGGCGGTCTTGTCGATGTCGGTCTGGCGCAGCGCGCCGCAGGTGTGGCTGCGGTAGCGGTGCATTTGGGTATCGGCCATGGCGCCGTTTCCTTCGCAAATCAGGGTTCGCGCGGAAAAGCACATGGGGGGAAAGGGTTGTCAAGCAGGGGTGGCTACCCAACACGGCAATCGCATGAACGGCGGCGCGTATTGCTGAATGTCACTTCAGTGTATTGCGGATATTAACTGAGACATACTTATGTTATTGAATTTTTTCTAAGTATTGCTATAGTATTCCCCTATCGCCTGCCGCGACGGGACGTCGTCGCGACCGTCGCACGCGTGGCAGGGGATGGCGGTGGCCGGGACGCTCGGGGACCTCTTTCGCGTTGGAAGGGGACGGACCCAGGAGTCCCCGGAAGGCCGGCGGGTGCGTCCTCCGTTCGGACCTTGGCAACAAGGGGATCCGGCGGACGCCAAGGCGTTGCACGGGTGAGAGCAAAGGACGGGCGACCGTCCCCAGGGGCTCATCCGGAAGAGCGCGCCCCGGTCGAAAGCTCCGCAGTGTGGGCGCCGGAAGGCTGCACCATTCTCTAACATTGACGCGGCCTTCCGGCGTCCGAGCTCCCGTACCTTCGACGGCAAAGCCGTGCGAGGCCGCACGCATTTGAAGTCAGGATGGAAAAAGGTGACGATGCTGTCGGGGCGCATCGCATGCGCCCCTACCCCGCGAACCCGGTGCCGAACAACAGAGGTGAGCCTTCACCGCTTTTCCGGCGGCATGTCTTTGATCCGCGCCGAATGCTCCGCCATGTCCTCGTGGCTGAACGACAGAAAATGCCGCTTGGTCGCTGACGGGCTCTTGGCCACCGACAGTCCCGGGCGCCATTCGGTCGCCGGGCGGATCGGGCGCGGCGCAAAGCCGCCGCCGCAGTTGGGGCAGACATTCAACAGCACCGTCTCCACGCAATCAGCGCAGAACGTGCATTCATAGCTGCAGATGCGCGCATCGGTCGCCGCAGGCGGCAGATCCTTGTCGCAGTATTCGCAATTGGGTCTCAGTTCGAGCGCCATCGCGTACCTCCATGCCAAACCGCAGAAGTTCTGCATGGAGCGCGGTATTATCTCATGGCGTTGACCTATCACGACGCCTTGGCCAACTGGCCCAAGCGCGATTCCCAGGCAAAGGCGTGCTTCACGATCGTATCGAGGTCGTCCAGCTCCGGTGTCCAGCCCAATACTTCGCGGATGCGCCCCGCGTCGGCTACCAGCGCGGCCGGATCGCCGGGGCGGCGCGGCACTGTCACGACCCGGAAATCGACACCGCTGGCCGTCTTCACCGCGTCAATGACGTCCAGCACCGAGTAACCCGTGCCGTAACCGCAATTGAACACGTCGGACCGGCCGCCGACCCTCAGATACCGCAGCGCCGACAGATGCGCACGGGCGAGGTCGCTGACATGGATATAGTCGCGCACGCAAGTGCCGTCGGGGGTCGGATAGTCGGTTCCGAACACCTTCAGTTCGGCGTGCTCACCAAGCGCGGTCTGGCAGGCGACCTTGATCAGGTGGGTCGCGCGCGGCGTCGATTGCCCCGAGCGGCCTTGCGGATCGGCGCCCGCGACATTGAAATAGCGCAAGGCCACGTAACGGAAATCATGCGCCATCGCGGTATCGGCCAGCATCAGCTCAGTCATCAGCTTGGAGTTGCCGTAGGGCGAGATCGGCTTGAGGGTTACCGTCTCGGTCACCGGATTAGCGCTCGGCATGCCATATACGGCTGCAGTCGAGGAGAAGATGAAATGCGGCACTCCGGCAGCCACTGCAGCAGCCATCAGCGCGCGCGACTTCACCGTGTTGTTGTTGTAATAGCCAAGCGGATCGACGACCGAATCCGGCACAACGATGGAACCGGCAAAATGAATGATGGCCTTGACGGCATGCTTGCGCAGCAGCAGTTCGACGGCCGGCTGATCGCCAATGTCGCCGACGATCAGCGGCACGCCCGCCGGCACGGCAGTTCGCGCGCCGGTGGACAGATTGTCCAGCACCACGACATTTTCCCCAGCTGCCAGCAGCTCAAGTACCATATGGCTGCCGATATAGCCGGCGCCGCCAGTCACCAGAACGGTCATGCACGTAGACTCCGCGAGTTAGGCTCAATGCTCCCAGTGCACATTATGTGCCGCACGATGCCAACTCTGGTATGACCCGCGCAATCTTCTGTCGATTTGTGACCAAGCCTGCCAAGCGGTCAACACCGTTCAACCTCAGTCGATACGAGAGTTTCTGATGCAACCCAAGCCTGTCCGCAAAGCAGTATTCCCGGTCGCCGGTCTCGGCACCCGCTTTTTGCCTGCCACCAAGACGGTGCCCAAGGAGCTGCTGACGGTGGTCGACCGGCCGGTCATCCAGCATGTGGTCGACGAGGCACGTGAAGCGGGCATCGAGCAGTTCATTTTCGTCACCGGTCGCAACAAGGCGGCGATCGAGAACTATTTCGACCATGCACCGGAGTTGGAAAAGGCGCTGTCCAAGCCGGGCCGCGAGGCCGAACTGCAGGTGGTGCTTGATACCATCCCGAAGGCCGGCACCGCGAGCTTCACGCGCCAGCAGCAGCCACTCGGCCTCGGTCATGCCGTCTGGTGTGCGCGCGAAATGATCGGCAATGAGCCATTTGCATTGCTGCTGCCTGACATGGTGACACAAGCCGACGCCGCCAACGCCAAGGGCAAGCGCTGCCTGGCGCAGATGCTGGAAGTTTATGCGCGCACCGGCGGCAATATCATCGCCGTTGAGGAAGTGCCGGCCGAGGAGGCACACAAATTCGGCATCGTTGCGCTGGGTGCGGGCGCGGACCCGGTCTGGCCGATTACCGCCATGGTGGAAAAGCCACCCAAGGGCACCGCGCCGTCGAACCTCTACATCATGGGCCGCTACATCCTGCAGCCCGAGGTGTTCCGGCATCTCTCGCGCATGGAAAAGGGCGCCGGCGGAGAGATCCAGATCACCGACGCCATGGCGCACCTGTTGACCGAGCAGCCCTTCACCGCCGTGCGCCATCTCGGCCGCACCTTCGACTGCGGCTCCAAGATCGGCTTTCTGGCGGCGAATGTTGCGCTGGCCCTGGCGCGACCGGACCTCGGGCCGGAACTGCGCGAGGTGTTGAAGGGGCTGCTTTAGACGCGGCGTTGGCAAAGTGCGCTATTCGGTCTCGTACTCAACCTGCGCCGGTGGCCTTCAGCTGCTTCTGCAGCTCGATGCACGGATCGGCGCGCTCGCTGCGGGCGGTGTACCAGACGAAGTCCGCAGCGGCCTTGCCGTTGGGATCGTGCGGCGCGCCATCTTCGGGATTCTCGACACCGTTGATGACTTCGCTCAGGATGATGCTGACCACCTTCAGGCCAGAGGCGCGGGTGCGCAGATAAAACGGCACGCCGCGATCGGTGCGGGCGTGGCCAGCGCCGGTGATCAGCACTGCGCTGCCGCCGGCCTTGTCGACCGCCTTCAGCACGTTGTCCGCCAACACTGCATCGTGGAAGCGCTGCGCCTGCGCCATGTTGACCAGGTCGCTGTCGGCCAGCTGATTGCAATGGGACGTCTTCAACTCGTCGGTCAGCGCCGAGCTGAAGGCCGATGCCATTTGCGAGCCAAGGCCAAGCTTCACACGCTCACTGTAGGACAGCGCGCTGAGGCCAGACTGGCTGATCTGCTTCATCTGCTCGCGGGTGGGATCGCCCGGCAGGATCGGGAAATTGGCCCCGATCGCGGCGTCGACAATCGGGCGGTACATGCTGAACGCCGGCCAGCCGCTGTTGTCCCAGTCGAGCCGCGAGGCGATGCCGTCGGCGGTGATGTTGCTGGCCAGCTGCACATTGGCCAGTTCATCGGCCTTGTCAGTACCGATCATCTCCATGACCACGGCCGGACGCTTGCCCTTGCGCGCGAGCTCGCGCAACAACCACGCCTGCAGTTTGTGGTGATCCGGGTTGTCGTGGGTTTCGCCGATCAGGACCACATCGGCCTCGGAGGCAGCGCGCACCACTTCGGATGGCAGCACACCTTCCTGCTGGCTCGCGGACCAGATGCGGCCGACCAGCGGATGTTCCTTGCCCAGTTTCGAAACCCAAGCGCTGAGCGGCGCCAGCGCTCCGGTGATAATGGTACCGGGTTTGACCAATGGCCCCTCGTCTCCGGTCGAGCCGGTGGGGCTGAGTGGCAGACGGATTTGCGGCAGCGAGTCCGGCGGCAATTGCGTGGCGGCATACTGGAACGAGTTGAGAATGCCCAGGAACAGCGCCGTGAGAACGATCGCGACCATGTTGGCAACGCTATCATCGATCATCGAGGCTACTCCTTACGCCGGTTCACTAGTTCCGCCGACAAGTCCAGTTCGGCCGCCTACGCCGCCTTACGCTCATCGAGCGCGGCAAGCCCGCGTTTGGCGCGCATATGGTTTACGAAGCGAACGAACAGATAATGGCTGTCCTCGGGACCAGGGGACGCCTCGGGGTGATATTGCACCGAGAAGACCGGTTTGCCCGTCAGGCGCAGCCCGCAGTTGGAGCCGTCGAACAGCGAGACATGGGTCTGCTCGACGTCGGCCGGCAACGAGGCCGGATCGACGGCAAAGCCATGGTTCATCGAGGTAATCTCCACCTTGTGGGTGGTGTGATCCTTGACCGGATGATTGGCGCCATGATGGCCCTGCTTCATCTTCCGCGTGGTGCCGCCGAGCGCCAGGCCGAGCATCTGGTGCCCGAGGCAGATGCCGAAGACGGGCAGGCCAGAGGCCACCAGCTTGGTGATGACGGGGACGGCGTATTTGCCGGTGGCAGCCGGATCGCCGGGGCCGTTCGAGAGAAAGATGCCGTCGGGCTTGCGGGCGAGAATGTCCTCGACGCTGGAACTGGCCGGCACCACGGTGACGCGGCATCCGGCGCTGGCCAGGCAGCGCAGAATGTTGAGCTTGATGCCATAGTCGATGGCGACGACGTGGAACTCCGGCTTGGTCAGACGCTGTGGCCCCTTGCCCCAGCTCCAGCGTGTCTCGTCCCAGTTGTAACTTTGGCCGCAAGTGACGTCCTTGGCCAGGTCGAGACCTTCCAGGCCGGGCCATTTGGCAGCCTCGGCCTTCAGCTTGGCGAGGTCGAACTTGCCCGATGGTTCGTGCGCGATGACCCCATTGGGCATGCCGCGTTCGCGGATCAGCGCAGTCAGCGCTCGGGTATCGACTCCGGCCATGCCGATGATGCCGCGCTTATCCAGCCAGGCGCTGAAACCATTTTCAGAGCGATAATTGGCCGGCGCGGTGATGGCGGCCTTCAGCACGCAACCGCGCACCGCCGAGGCTTGCGCTGGATTGGAGATCTCGCTGTCGAACGGGTTGGTGCCGACATTGCCAACATGCGGGAAGGTGAAGGTGACAATCTGGCCGGCATAGGAGGGATCGGTGAGGATCTCCTGATAGCCGGTCATGGCAGTATTGAAGCAGACCTCGGCCACCGCCGCTCCGGTGGCGCCAAGTCCCGCGCCTTCGATGACGGTGCCGTCGGCCAATACCAGCAGCGCGGTTGGGCGGCTCTCGGGCCAAGCCTCGGGCGCTGCTAGTTGGGATTTGGGGGCAGCCGCAGGCTTGGTCATCAGGCGTGCCTTCAGGTCATCGGGGCGCATGGCTACAGGGACAATTTGCTGTGTGGCATCCGAACGTTAGGGGGCGGTGTGCTGACGGTCAACAGCGATCGTGAGGCAGCCCCAAAACGAAACCGGCGCTGTAGGGGGCTACAGCGCCAAGCAAGGATTGCCAATTATGTTTGTTATGGGCCGGATCAGTGTCGGGTGCTGCCCTCGATCTCGGCAATCTCGTCCTTCAACTTGAGTTTCTTGCGTTTCAGCTCAGCTAACCTTAGATCGCTACTGCCGAGGTGATCCTGTTCCTCGGCGATCAAACGCTCAAGCGCCTGATGCTTTGCTGCGAGATCCTCAAGTTGAGCGGGCTGCGCCATGCTGTCCTCCGTGAGATTTGGGAGATCGACGTCTAGCAACGACAAAAATGTGACAGATAATTTATTCTGTGTCCATTGCCATGAGTTAGCCAGTGGGCAATTTGTGGATAGCTTCTGGAAAACTTGATCACATCGTGAACTTGCGCTGGATGCCGTCTAACGCCTAGACTCGCGGCGCGAGAACACGAATGGCCGGGACAGAGCGCATGGCAGGGTTGCACGGAAAGATCGCATTGGTGAGCGGTGCGGCGCAGGGAATCGGGCTCGCCATCGCCAAGCGGTTCACGGCCGATGGCGCATCGGTTGTGATCACGGACCGCAATGCGGCTGGCGGCGAGGCTGCGGCGGCCGCGTTGCGCGAGGCGGGCCTGGCGGCCGAATTCATCGCCTGCGATGTGGCTGAGCCCTCGGCGGTTGCCCAAGTGCTTGCCGCCACCATCAAACGACACGGGCGGTTGGATGTTCTGGTCAACAATGCGGCCATCATTGACAACGCGGCCTTCCTGGACCTCGATCTGGAGACTTTCGATCGCGTGCTCGGCGTCAATCTGCGCAGCTATTTCGTGCTCGGCCAGGCAGCGGGACGTCAGATGGTGGCCCAGGTCAAGTCCGGTGGCACACCCGGCACGATCATCAATATGAGCTCGGTCAACGACCATTTCGCGCTGCCCGACCATGTCGCGTACACGGTGGCTAAGGGCGGCGTGCGCCAACTCACCCGCGCCATGGCGGTGGCCCTGGCGCCGCACGGCATCCGCGTCAACGCGATCGGCCCCGGCAGCATCCTGACGCCGCTGCTGGCCAATGTCGTCACCGACGAGGCGGCGCGCCGGCGCATCTTGTCGCGCACGCCGCTAGGGCGCATCGGCGAGCCCGAGGAAGTAGCCGCCATTGCCGCGTTTCTCGCTGGCCCCGACTCAAGCTATGTCACGGGTGAGACGATCTATTGCGACGGCGGCCGCATCCCGCTGAATTATACCGTCCCTGTGGCCGACTGAGCACGTCGCCGCAGCCAGTAAGTGTGTATCGCTAAGGCATTGGCCAGAAGCATCAATCAGGTTATGCTCTGGCTCGGAGAACACGTTGAGGAGCTGGGAACATGGTTTCGGTTGGTAACGGACGCGTTCGCAGGATGGCTCAGGCCGGACTGTTTGCTGCAGGTCTCTTGGTCGTAACGCCCGCAATTGCGGCCGACGGCGCACTGGCTGGTCTCGCGGGCAGCTGGGGCGGCAACGGCTCGATCAAATACACCGATGGCAGCACCGAGCGCATGCGCTGCAACGCTCGTTATTCCGGTGGTGGCGCCGATATGTCGATGGCCATCAACTGCTCCAGCAGTGCGCGCAACATCAATATCAGCGGCCGTCTGCATAGTTCGGGCGGTCGGGTCAGCGGCAGTTGGGCCGAATCCAATCTCGGCGTTTCGGGCGGTGCATCGGGCAGTGCCAGCCCCGGGCATCTGTCGCTCGGCCTGGGTGGCGGCGTCTCGGGATCGATGTCGGTGAATTATTCCAGCTCGCGCCAGAGTGTCAGCATTTCGGTTGCCGGTGCGGCGCTGCAAAGCGTCAGCATGAGCCTTGGCAAGCACTGAGCACGTTCAGCCAGCGATCTCGGTAAGGCCTGGTGCGTTGCCAGTTGCGTAGGGGCGGCCGGCGGTCGCCCACGTCTGCCAAAGCAATCCAAATCGAGTGTTTGGTGCGCACACAGGGCGACCGCCGGTTGCCCCTAAGCGAACGACGGGCGGTAATCCAATGCATGGCCTGCCGCCAAAGCTCGATCTGGCCGCTGCCAACACGCAGACCGGCGGCTTGGTCCGGCTGCAGGCCTCGGGAGCCTGGACCAGCGCCTATGGCAACGAGCTGGAGCAGTTGATCGCCAGCGCCGGCGCGAAGCTCGGCGCGGCGACGCAAGGCGCCATCGATGTCAGCCGTCTGGCGGCGCTCGATACTTTCGGCGCCTGGCTACTGGAGCGTTCGGTGCGCGAGCAGGCGCAGCGCGGCGTGCAACTGCGGCTGGAGGGCTTGCAGCCTGGCCAGCTACGGCTGATGGAGCAGGTGGGCCGCACGCAGCAATCCGCAGCCGCACCGAAGCCCGAGCCAGCGGCGCTCTTGACCAGCATCGCCGATATCGGCCGGGCCGTGGCTGGCGTCGGCCGCGATCTGGTTGATTTCGCCAATATGCTGGGGGCCATTGGCACCGCCGCTTGGCGCATTATCCTCGCCCCAAGCCGCTTCCGCTTCACTTCGGCCGTGCATCAGCTCGACCGGGTTTGCTTTCAGGCCGTGCCGATCATTCTCCTGATCACGCTGCTGATCGGCGGCATCATCGCCCAGCAGGGTTTTTTCCATTTCCGCCGCTTCGGCGCCGAGACCTACGCCGTCGACATGACCGGCATTCTCGTTTTGCGCGAGATCGGTGTGCTGATCGTCGCCATCATGGTAGCCGGCCGCTCGGGCAGTTCCTACACCGCCGAGCTTGGCTCCATGAAGATGCGCGAGGAGATCGACGCGCTCTCCACCATGGGTCTCGATCCGGTCGAGGTGCTGGTTCTGCCGCGTATTGTCGCCCTGGTCATCGCGTTGCCGATCCTGGCCTTTCTCGGTGCCTTGGCCGCGCTGCTCGGCGGTGGGCTGATGGCCATCATCTATGGCGGCATGAGTCCGGCGGCGTTCCTGCAGCGCCTGCAGGAGGCGATTTCACTCACCCAGTTCAAGGTCGGCATCATCAAGGCGCCGTTCATGGCGCTGGCCATCGGTGTGGTCGCCGCCATGGAGGGGCTGAAGGTCGGCGGCAGTGCGGAGTCACTGGGATTGCGCACCACTGCATCAGTGGTGAAATCGATCTTCCTGGTTATCGTGCTGGATGGCCTGTTCGCCATGTTCTTTGCCTCGATCGGGATGTGAGGAGCATGGCGGGGGCAATGGCAGGCGGCACACCGATCATCAGTATCCGCGATTTGACGGTCGGGTTCGGCCGCACCGAAGTGCTGTCAGGCGTCACACTCGACGTGCTGCCCGGCGAGATTCTGGGTGTGGTCGGCGGTTCGGGCGCGGGCAAATCCGTGCTGCTACGCACCATCATCGGCCTGTTGCGGCCGCACGCCGGCAGCATCAATGTGCTGGGGACCGAGCTGATCCGCGCAACGCCCGAGCAGCGGCGCAGTATCGAGCGGCGCTGGGGCGTGCTGTTCCAACATGGCGCACTGTTCTCGTCGCTGACAGCGCTGCAGAATGTGCAGTTTCCGATGCGCGAGTTTCTCGATCTGTCGGACCGCCTGCGCGACGAGATGGCGATTGCCAAGCTGGAGATGGTGGGGCTGTCGGCCGATGATGGCGCCAAGCTGCCGGCCGAACTCTCGGGCGGCATGACCAAGCGCGTGGCGTTGGCCCGTGCGTTGGCGCTCGATCCCGACATCGTCTTTCTCGACGAGCCCACTTCGGGCCTCGACCCGATCTCGGCCGGTGCGTTCGATGAGCTGATCCGCACGCTGCAGCAGACGCTCGGCCTCACCGTCTATATGGTGACGCACGATCAGGACAGCCTCGCGACCGTGTGCGATCGCATTGCCGCGCTGGCGGATGGCAAAGTGGTGGCGCTGGGCACGCTGACGGCCTTGCAGGCCAGCCCGCATCCGTGGGTGCGGGCCTATCTGCAGGGCCGGCGCGTGCGACAGGCGGGGCGTACGTGGTGATTTCGTTCCTCTCCCCGCGGGCTTGCGTGGGGAAAGGGGGCTTGCATCTTTGGCAGTGATTTTTGTCTGAGACCTGAGGACCTTCATGGAAATTCGCGCACGCTATCTCACCATCGGGGTGTTCACTCTTCTCGTCATCGCGACCGGATTCCTGTTCATTTACTGGCTGTACAATTCCGGCGGGCTCGGTCGGCGCGAGGCCTACCGCGTGCAGTTTCCCGGCGCGGTGGCTGGGCTGTTTGTCGGCTCTCCGGTCACCTTCAACGGCTTACGCGTCGGCGAGGTGACCAGCCTCGGCCTCGATGCCGACCAGCCGCAATTGGTGCTGGCCAATATCGGCGTGGTGCCCGGCACGCCGATCCGAAGCAACACCAAGGTCGAGCTGGACTTCCAGGGCATCACCGGCGCCTCCAGCGTGGCGCTGAGCGGCGGCGCGGCCAGCGGGCAGCCGTTGAGTCTGACCGGCAGCGAGCCGCCAACGCTGGTTGCCGACGTCGCCGGCCTGCAGTCGATGACCCAATCGGCCCGTGCGGTGCTGCAGAAGCTCGACGGCGTGCTCACCGACAATGCCGATCCGTTGAAGAGCACGATCGGCAATCTGAATAGCTTCACCACTGCGCTGGCCCGCAATTCGGATCGCGTCGACGGCATCCTCGCCGGGCTCGAACGCATGACCGGCGGGACCGGCAAGAAGGCTGGTGGCGATGTTGTCGACCTGTTGCCATCCCGGCCGCTAAGCGTCATCGACAAGCCGCCGCCGGGCCAGATCGTGGTGTTCGAGCCGACTGCGCTGGGCAAACTCGACACCGACAAGCTGCAGCTCGATCCGGCCGCCGACCCGGAAACAGGCTCAGCCCAGTGGGCCGACGCGCTGCCCAAGCTGGTGCAGTCGCGGCTGGTGCAATCGTTCGAGAACGCCGGACTGGTCGGCTCGGTGGTGCGCGGCGATGCCAACAGCACCGCCGACTATCAGCTGCAGACCGATATGCGCGCCTTCCATGTAGTGGCCGGCACGGTGCTGGTGGCCGAGTTCGAGATGGGTGCCAAGCTGTTGAACAGCAAGGGCCGCATTCTGGCCGGCCGGATTTTCAATAGCCGGGTGCCGCTTGCATCGAAGGACGCCAAGCTGGCAGCCGCCGGCCTGAACGAGGCCTTTGGCAAGGCAACCCAGGAGTTGGTCGCCTGGACCGTCGGCGTCGTCTCCGCTCTGCCGCCACCCAAGGCCGAGGATATTCCAGCACCATAGTCGAACCGTGGCATGCATTAGGCGCCTTTGCCGTATTGCACCCTACGAATGTCCAAGTGTAACTGGCCAATAGTTCATTTGTAGGCTCTCGATGACCAAGCGCCCCAACATCCTGCTCTTGATGCTCGACCAGCTGGCCCCGCACTCGTTGCCGGACTACGGGCACAAGCTGGTGCAGACGCCGCATATTTCTGCGCTAGCCGACGCCGGTACCGTGTTCGAGAATTTCTACTGTAACTCGGCGCTGTGCGGCCCATCGCGCATGTCGTTCATGACCGGGCAGGCCAATCACAAGATTGGCGGCTACGACAACGCCACCGAATTCAAAGCCTCGATCCCGACCTTCGCGCATCATCTGCGGCTGGGCGGTTACCGCACCTGCCTCGCGGGAAAAATGCACTTCGTCGGCGCCGACCAGTTGCACGGCTTTGAAGAGCGCATCACCACCGACATGTATCCCGGCGATTTCGGCTGGACGCCAACCTGGGAGGAACCGGCTAAGATCCACTGGTGGTTCCACAATATGCTGAGTATTACCGAGGCCGGTCCCTACGACCGCACGCTCGAGATCGACTACGACGAGGAGGTGGCCCAAAAGTCCGCCCGCTGGCTGTGGGATGCCGGGCGCTGCACCGACGAACGGCCCTTCATGATGTGCGTATCGCTCATGCACCCGCACGATCCCTATATGGCACCGCGCGCGTTCTGGGACCGTTATCGCGACGACGATGTCGACATGCCGACGGTGCCGTTCATCGCACCAGAGAAGCGCGATCCGTTCGCGCAGCGCATGTGGCGGATGTACGACCGCGGCGAGTATGAGGTGACCGAGCAGCACATCCGCACCGCCCGCCACGGCTATTATTCGATGATCAGCTACGCCGACCAGCTGATCGGCGATGTGCTCGCGCCTCTGGAACGTCAAGACCTACTCGACAATACCATCGTGATGGTCACCGCCGACCACGGCGACATGCTGGGCGAGCGCGGGCTGTGGTTCAAGATGGTGTTCAACGAGCGCTCGGTGCGGGTGCCGCTGATCGTCAAGATGCCCGGAGAGAGCAAGTCACGGCGCGTAAGCCAGAACGCTTCGCTGATCGACATCATGCCAACGCTGATCGATATTGCTGGAACGACGGCGCGCCCGCCTGCCGCGCCTTTGGGCGGAGCCAGCCTGTTGCCGTTGGCGCGTGGCGACAAGCTGCAGGGATGGTCCGACACGGTCTACGGCGAATATCTCGCCGAAGGCACGACCGAGCCAGTGTTCATGGTCAAGCGCGGCAACCATAAACTGATCATCGCCAAGGGCGATCCAGTACAACTCTTCGATACCGCCACCGATCCCGACGAGCTTACCAACCTTGCGGCAGATCCCGCTGACGCCAAGACGCTTGCCACAATGAGCATCGAGGCAGCAAGACGCTGGGACAGCGACGCCATCCGCGCCGATGTCATCGCCTCGCAGCATGCCCGCCTGCTGGTGCAGGAGGCGCTGGTCACCGGACGCATCACGCCCTGGGACTGGGAGCCGCGCACTGACGCCTCCCGCGTTTACAACCGCAACTATGGCGGCGAGCTTTACGACACCGACCGCCGCGCCCGCGTGCCGTTCCGCAAGGAGCCGGCCAAGGACGATAAGCGCACCCGCCGCGACTGGAGCCGCGACGTGAAGTAGGGGCCAACTCACTTCGGCTGTGGCTTGGCTGCCCGCGCAGCCAAGATTCCTCCGCAATTTCAGCGATCCAGTGGACGTAGCGCCCGCTCGGGCCTATACTTTGTGCGTGCAACCCGTGTTCGGCAAGTCGGTGGGAGAGTGAGCGAGCATGGCCGCTGAACTGGCCGAGCTTGAGCTGTTGGTGCAACCTTGGTGTGATCGGCTCGATGGCCGCTTGCAACGGCTTGAGCCGTATCGGGCTTTGCAACAGCTGGCGGCGCGCGAAGCCAATGGCACGCCGGTGCAGGCCTTGGCCAGCGCCGAGATCCGGGCGCATCTCGAAGACGAACTGGCATCGTCGCGCGATTTCCGCGTGCTCGCATTGTTGCGCAAGCTGCTGGCGGAGCTGCATGACGACGGCGCTGTGCCTGCCTTCGCATTTGCTGAGCCGGTGACAGTTGCCGAGCCGCCAGAGATCGTGCCGGCCGCGCCCTTGACCACAACCGCTTTGCTCATCGATGACGTGAGCGCGCCGGTGTCGGAGGTTCTGCTTGGCGTTGCCGAGCCTTTGGCAACGGCAGCTGCCAGTGCGGCTCCGTCGGCTGGCGACGCAGCGCCCGCCGTTGCGCAGTGGCACACCGATGACTTGCACGCTGAAGCCTCAGCGGCCGTGGCTTCGATGTTTGGCGGCGTCGATCCTGGCCCACCGCAGCAGGAAGCGACGCTCGCCGCGGTTGCCGATGTAGGGGCCACAACGCCCCTCGCCGTTGTGGTTGAAGAACCAGTAGCTGTGGCACCGCTTGCGGTTGCCATTGAGAGCATCGCAATCGCCCCTGCCGTTGCGCCTGAGCCGATGCGCGACACAGTGCCGGTGATGCCTGCGCCGCCGCTGGTCCCGGTGATGATCGCCAAGGCCGAGGCGACTGTGATGGCCAGCCTGGCAAAATTGCGAACGTCCAAGGAAGACGAGGTGGTCATTCGCACCGCCCCGCTCGAACCCAAACAACCTTCGGTATCGATGGAAGGCACCATGGCGAATGTTGCCGCCGCAGTCGCCGCTACGGTCGCTGCTGCTGGCCGTATCGCCGAGCCGAAAGCAGCCAAGCCGCAGCCGATGACGTTTGCCGCGCCGGTTGCCGCCAGCCCCTGGCGCGAGCGTATCGCGCCGGCCCCGGCACAGATTTCCGAGGCCACGGAAATCCGTTTTGTCGAGCGCGCCGCCAGCCCGATGCTGGATGTCGCCCCGCGTAGCAAGCCAGCGCCGTTGGCCGACGTGCCCCTGCCGGTGGCATCGCCGTTGCGGAAGACGCCGCTCAATAGCGACAAGTCGGCTCGCGAGTGGGAGGAGGCTAGCGTCGAGATCCGCCGCATTGGTCCCGTCCCAGCGCTCGATCCCGAGCCATCGCGCACCGATCAAGCCGCAGCACTCGCCGGCCGAGCCAGTACCGCGCTCGGCCGTTTAGTCAAGTCGCTGAAGGGCGAGAAGGCGTGACCTTTTCCGCTGCCGGTCCTGACCCAGGTCAGTCCGGTAAGATCCAAGCGCCCCACAACCTCGTCATGCATGAGTGGCGCGGGCCCGCTAGGAGCCCGTCCAGATAGCCATTGTAGCCATGGCGGCGGGGCGGTTTTGCGATCGTAACCCGCCTCAGGCGGGGTTTGCACCCCTGAACAGCTTGCAAAGGTTGTGTGCGGTGCAGATCATTGCCCATTCCGAGCGCA
>JANLQJ010000060.1:0-43425 GCA_031367715.1 Hyphomicrobiaceae bacterium
CGTGGGCGCCGGAAGGCTGCCATTCGGACTACCCCATACGCGGCCTTCCGGTGCCTGCGCTCCCATCACTTTGTGGCCCTCCGGCGATCTGCCGGGAGGGCGCGCAGCCATGCGTGAAGGTACCATGCCAATGCCTGAGCCAGACCAAGCGCCGAGTGTCCACCCGTCGTTTATACCAGCCAATCTATCGTTTGACTCGTGCTCGCAAGCGCACGGGGCGCACTGCCGTGCGCCCCTACGCCATGACCTCTGTCACGAACCTTCAAAGTGACAGGTCAAACGATAGGTTGGACGGTATTATACCAGCCCTGCCAAGGTTTGGCCGCTCAATTTCCTTCAAACTTGGAATTGGTGTCCATGGTCGAACAAGGCGTAGGGGCGGGCTGCGCCCGCCCAGTCAATCCGAGCCGTGCCGTGCCACGGCGGGCGCGAGGCGTCTCGACGCCATGGACTCCGCCAAGAGCCACGTCAAACACCGGTCAAACCGTTCGCTGCACGGTATTGGGTCAAGCTCTTGCGCGTCCCAACATGGCTGGCACCGTCCGTCCCACCTTGGGTCGCGCAAAGCTTTGCCAACCTACTTCGAATGCAGCGCCGCCCCGCCGGCCGTGCGCGGAACGTCGGGCAATCCGCGCTGGCGCAGCACGCCTTCTACACTCGGCAGTTTGCCGCGGAAGGCCAGATATGCCGCTTCGGGGTCCTGCCGGTTGCCGGCCGAATAGATGTTCGCCAGCAGCTTTTGCGCTGTCGCTGGATCATAAATGTCGCCGGTCTCCTCGAAGGCACGGAAGGCGTCGGCATCCAGCATCTCGGACCATAGATAGCTGTAGTAGCCAGCCGCGTATCCCTCGCCCGAATAGATGTGCTGGAAGTGGGGCGTGGCATGCCGCATGACGATTTCTGTCGGCATGCCGAGGCGTTCGAGAGTGGCGGCTTGGCGGGCCATGGCATCGGCGCTGGCCGAGGAGGCGTGCGCATCCATGTCGACCAGGGCGGACGAGACGTATTCCACCGTGGCAAAGCCCATATTGAAGGTGCGTGCTGCTCGCAGTTTCTCGATCAGTGTTTCCGGCATGGCTTCGCCAGTCTGGTAGTGGCGGGCGAACTTGCCGAGCACGTCCTTGGTCAGCAGCCAATGCTCATAGAGCTGCGAGGGCAGCTCGACGAAGTCATGCGCCACCGAGGTGCCGGCGAGCGAGGGGTACGTCACGTCCGACAACAGCCCGTGCAGCCCGTGTCCGAACTCGTGGAACAGCGTCCTGGCATCATCGAAGTTGAGCAGCGTCGGCTTGCCCTCGGCGCCCTTGGCAAAATTCAGCACGTTGACGATGATCGGGCGGATGTCGCCTTTGAGTTTTTCCTGATTGCGGAATTCGCTCATCCAGGCGCCCGAGCGCTTGGAGGGCCGGGCGAAATAGTCGGCCAGGAACAGGCCGACATGGCCGTCGTCGCGGTTCATGACCTCGAACACGCGCACGTCCGGATGATAGACCGGAATATCGGCGCGCTCCTTGAAGGTGAGGCCGAACAGTTTTCCGGCCACATGGAAGCTGGCTGCGATCATCTGCTCCAGCGGCAGGTACGGTTTGATGTCCTCCTCGTTCAGATCGTAGTCGGCCTTGCGCACTTTCTCGGCATAGTGGCGCCAGTCCCACGGCTCGATGCGGATGTTGGCACCTTCGGCTGCAGCGATCGCCTGCAGTTTGTCACGCTCGCGCAAGGCGCCGGCCAGCCCCGCCTGCCAGACCCGCTCCAGCAGATCGGCAACCGCTTTGGGCTTGCGCGCCATGGTGTCTTCAAGCTTGAAGTCGGCATAGCTGGCATAGCCCAGCAGCTTTGCCCGCTCGTGGCGCAGCGCCAGGATTTCGTTGATCAAGGCGCGGTTGTCGGTGGGCCCCAGCTTCTCGCCGCGCTGCTGCCAGGCCTTGGAGGCCTGCTCGCGCAGGTCGCGTCGGGTCGAGAAAGTCAGGAACGGTTCGATCAGCGAACGGTTCATGGTGACGATGTGGCTGGCTTTGCTGCCATGCTCGCGGGCTGCTTGCGCCGCCGCCGCGATGGTGAAATCGGGCAGGCCGGCGCGGTCCTGCTCGGTCGCCAGCGGCAGCTCGAAGGCCTTTTCGTCGGCCAGCACATTCTGGCTGAAGGTGGTGGTGAGGGCAGCCAGGCGCTGCTTGATCTCGCCGATGCGCACCTTGGCGGCAGGCGCCAGGGCCGCGCCGGCGCGCACAAAGGCCAGGTGTTTGCGTTCCAGCAGGCGCAGTTCCTCGGGCTCAAGCTTCAGTTGGGCGCGGCGCTGAAAGAGGCCGTCGATGCGCGCAAACAGGGCGGCATTGGAGGTGATGAGGTTGGAATGCTCGGCGAGTTTGGGTGCGATTTCGCGCTCGACCGCCTGCAGCTCGTCATTGCTGTCGGCGCCGGTCAGGTTCCAGAACACCGCGGCGATGCGGTCAAGCAGACGGCCGGACGTCTCCAGCTCCAGAATGGTGTTCCTGAAGGTCGGGCGCGCGGCGTTGCTGGCAATCGCGTCGACCTCGACCAGATGCTTGGCCATGCCTTGCGTGAAGGCGGGGGAGAAATGCTCTGGCTTGATGCGGGCGAACGGCGGCGTCTGGTGCGGGCCGGACCATGGGGCGAGCAGGGGGTTCTTGAACGCTTTCGCGGACATGAGGAAATACTCCGGGATGTAAAGCAAACTGAACTGTAAAAACGGGCAGGTTACGCAATGACCTGGCTGCCCGACAGCGAAAGGTGATTCGCTGTTCACGATATGTTTGTTCAAAGGATGTGGCGGATCGGTGGCCATCGGGTTGTGCTGACATCTTGCAACACGCCCTCGACTTGAGGGGCAGCAGTGCTATTATGTCTCAGGAAACTCCCCCATTCGCGTCAGGAGCCAAAGGCCATGAGCGCGTCCGATCAACCCGAGATCCAAAGCACCAAATCTGCCGTAGACACATCAACGGCAGCAGTCGGTGGCATTGGCATGCAGGTTCAAACGGCTTCGGGTCGCAGCTCGAACGTCACAACGTCGCGTCCTGAACTGACACACCTGATCACGTGCATCGCCGTGCAACGCGATCGCGACGCCTTCGGCAGGCTGTTTCAGATGCTAGGCCCGCAGGTCAAGGGCATGCTGGTCCGGCAAGGCGCCGACCATGGCACGGCCGAGGAGATCGTGCAGGAAACGTTCCTGACGGTCTGGCGCAAGGCCGAGCAGTTTTCCAGCGATCGCGGCAGCGCCACCACTTGGATCTACACCATTGCGCGCAACTTGCGCATCGACCGCATCCGCCGCGAAGTGCCGTGGCAGGAACTGAGCGACGATCACCTCGAACAGGCATCGCATGAGCCATTGCAGGACGAACAGTTGGCCTCGCAGCAAGTCCAGATCCGAATGCGCGCCGTACTGGATACGTTGCCTGTCGATCAAAGCGAGGTCGTCATGTTGGCTTACGTCGAGGGACTGTCGCATGGCGAGATCGCCGTGAAGCTGAGCATACCGCTTGGCACGGTAAAATCTCGCATGCGTCTGGCCTACCAGAAGATCAAAGATTCACTTTCGGAAGCATCATGAGCATTACGCATCATCCTGAGGACGCGACATTGATGGCCTATGCCGCCGGCACGCTCAGCGAGCCGTTCGGCATCATCGTGGCCGCGCATCTTGAGATGTGCGGGCAATGCCGGCGTGCCAGCCGGACCATGACGGCGCTGGGCGCTGCAACGATGCAGACGGCAGTACCGGTCGAACTTGCGGCAGGCGCCCTTGGCGGCATTTTTGCTCGGCTGGATGAGCCTGACCGTCCCGGTCAGGGCCGGTTGAAGCCGCTGCCAGCGCAGCCCATCGAGGCCTGCGGATTGCCGCGGGCCCTGGCCCGAGTCATGGGTGGCGGTCTCGACAAGATCAAATGGCGCCATGTGTTGCCGGGCGCCGAGGATCGCCGTGTGATGTTCTCTGGCAAGGCGGGTATGCATAGCTTGCGCTTCCTGCGTGCCAAGCCCGGTATGTCGCTGCCCGAGCACGGCCATGTGGGCACGGAGCTGACGCTGGTGTTGCAGGGAAGCTTGCGTGATGGCAAGCATATCTATAGCCCCGGCGATGTCACGGACTTGGACGATGAAGGCACCCACAACCCTTTCGTCGATGGCGCTGAAACCTGCATCTGCGTGATCGCCAACGAGGCACCGCCACTCTACAAGCAGCTGAAGATGCGCCTGCTGCAGAAGATGATCGGGATCTGATCGGTCAGTTAAACAGCAGATCGAACAGCGTGAACGACTTCTTCTTGTGCGTCGGCTGAGATGCGGAGGCTTGGCGGCGTGGGGCCTGGGCACGTTGTTGCTGCCGGGCACTAGATACGATTGTGGGAGCCACCGGATCAAGTGCCAGGGCGAGATGATAGACTGAGCTGACACCATCTGGACCCTTGACCGAGAGATCGCCGGTATCTGCCCAAGTCCAGCCGGCCAGCGTTTCGCCTTCGCGATACGGTTCGATCCCTAACAGCTGCTTGTGGGTGAGATCGATGATGGCGGCCAGCTCGATTTCCTTGGCCCCTGACTTGTCCGCACTGCTGCCTGCTGAGTAGCGCAGAACGCCGATGCCCTTGAATTGTCCCGGCTTTTCCTCATAGCCGGTCAACCGCGCGCTGTCGCCGTTGAGCAGTTCCAACGGTACGAGAAGTCCCGGCAAGCGGTCGTTGCGCGCGAACAGCCGGTCGCCATCCTTGCCGATGGCCCAACTGTCGAGGCGAGTGTCCTCGAGTTCGGTGGGGTCGGTTCGGGTTTTGCCCGTCAACCGCTGCAGGCCCGCCCAGGCCTCGGGGTCATCGATATCGAGCCGTGCCGCTTGCTCGAAATCGGCGGCGGCTTCGGTTTTCTGGCCGAGTGCCTCCTCGATACGGCCACGCACGCGGAAGGCCAGCCCCAGGCTCTGATCGATCTTCAGGGCGCGCTCGGCGTCAGCAAGGCCGAGGTCGGGCTCGTTGTTGAGCTGATGTGCCTCAGCCCGGTAAATAAAGGCATCGCGGTTCTTGGGGTCGATTTCGATCGCCTTGGCAAAATCCGCCATGGCCTCGGGGAACGAGCCCATCAACGCCTTGGCGCGGCCACGCTCGGCAAAGGCAGCCGCCGAGCCCGGCGTCAGCCCCACCAGCTTATCGAGATCAAGCAAGGCCGGGCCATAAGACTGCGCCGCGATCGCCGCGGTGCCGCGCGTCAGCAGCAGGCCCGGATCGTTGGGCGCAAAGGTCAGCGCGTTGTTGAGGTCTTCGATGGCCACGGCGTACTGGCGCAACGCCATGCGGCCCAGTGCCCGGTTGCGATAGCCGGGCCGATAGCCCGGATCGAGCGCGATCGAGCGCGAGAAGTCGCGCAAGGCCAGGAACGGCCGGCCGGATTCCAGGTGCACGCGGCCGCGGCCGTTGATCGGCGCCGGGGCGTTCGGCGCCAGCTCAGTCGCCTTGGAGAAATCGGCGATGGCGGCATCGAGATTGCCCAGTTGCATCTGCGCAATGGCACGATTGTTGTAGGCGGCGGCATAACCGGGGCTGAGCAGGATTGCGCGCTCGAAGTCCTTCACGGCCTCTGCCGGTGCCTGCAGCGCCAACAGCACATTGCCTCGGTTGTTGTAGGTCGAGGCGAACTCGGGATAGATGGTCGCTGCCTTGTTCAGGTCATCGAGCGCGGGCTTCAAGGCACCAATGCGCCATTGCGCAACGCCGCGGTCGTTCAGCAGTGCCGCGCGTTTGTCATTGCTGAGATCGTTGGCCTCCAACTCACGGCTGAGGCTATCAAAGGCCTTGGCGAAATCGCCCCTGAGAAGAGTCTCGCCGCCGATTGCCGCCGGTGAGCCCGTGGCGATGGCCTGTTGCGCCAGGGCCGTGCCGTTGTCGCCGGCCCAGATCAGGGCCAAGGTGAGACAGATCGCAGAGCGCAGCGCGGGTCGATAGCCGACCAGATCGCGTTTCATGTCTTATCCTCAGTCCACCCACTCAGTCCACCGGTCGATCCAATGGTAGCGATTAGATCGCCGGGCGCCGTGGCAGATCGAAGGCATCGTGGCTGGCGCAACGTATCGCGATGGTCAGCGCTACTGCCGCGATGGCAATCGAAGCCACGAACCATTCCTGCCACAGGCCGTAGCTGGTGGACACCAAAAACATGGCGGCGACAAAGGTGGCGAGCCCATAACGGCGGCAGCTGTCGGGGAGCCGCGCCAGCCGCCTGAGCGCGAGCAGGCCCGCCAGACACAGGGTACCAGCACCAAGGCCACCCATCTCGTACCAGGTCTGTAGATAGAAATCGTGCTGGTGGTCGGCGGTGCGGAATTCGAACGGCTGGCCAGGCACTCGTTTGACGTCGGTGCGACGCGCGTCAACCGCTTTGCCCGATCCCGCCCCGATGCCGAGGATCGGAGCCTTGGACACTTGGCCGGCGGAATAGCCCCAGATCACCAGACGGTGACGGCCCGACTGCTGCAGCCACTCGGTCTCATACGCCTTGGCGCTGAACTGCCACAGCATAATCGGCACGATCAGCAGCGTCAGCACCAACCAGAGCAGCGTCACCGCGCGCCACGTCCAGCGAAACGACAGGTTGGCGGCCAGAAAAGCCGCCAGGCTGGTGAGCAGCGCCAGATTGGATGAGTCGTGGCGCGCCAACACGCCGGCAATCAAGGTAGCCACGATGATACCGGCGCTCATGGCCTTGCCAGGCATGCCGCGCCAGTTAGTCAGCGCGATCAGCGCTACCGGCCAGAGCAGCAGCGTGGCCTGCGCCATGTGCCGTTTGATGTTGGCGGGATCGATGTGCGCGAGATGATCCTTGACCAGGCGCAGATGCTTGTCGCTGGCTCGAATCAGCCCAGGCACGGTGTCGAGGATCAGCCGCAGCAGGGCAAAATTGGTTAGACACTCGAAGACCAGGAAGCCCAGCCCAACAAGAAATCCGATCAGCAACCCAAAACCGGCGCGCCGCACAGTCTTGCCGCCGAGCCGCGCGATGGCATCGCAGGCGAGCGTGCCGAGGCCAACCATGCCGATGAAGGCACTACCGCTGAACAGGGCCCTTTCCGGTACCGCTCCCCAAAGTTCGCCCAATATGGCGATCAAGCCAAAGCCGGCCAGGCCGATGGAGGTTGGCGTCGGCAGTCGGGCATCGGCGAGGCGCCATCCGGAATTGAGCAGCAACCCGAACAGAACGCCGGCAAGCACCACCAGGTACACCCAGTCACCGCGCGGCACCACATGCATGGCAAGCGCGACCGCCAGCATGGTGCCGCCAGCGATGGCTGGTGCCAACGATGTTGTGGCGGCAGCTACGCCAACCGGGCGCGCTACAAGGGTGTAAGGGTAGGCCGTCTGCAAGGTGCGTCACCGAAGTCAAGGAATGGTGCAGCGGGCGGGTCGCAATAGACTTCGGACCGCCCAGTGGGCTGACGCGGCACAGAGGAATCTGGTATGCTGTTTGAGTCCTTAACAATCGCATAAATGAGCAAGGTTTGGTGCTCACCCGCTGTTTCGGGTGCGCCGTTCGAGGTCCTGCAGCACACGCGGCAGCAGTTCTGGAAGATCCTCGGCGATCAGGCCGGGGCCAAAGGCGGTGGCGGCCGCTCCGTGCAGCCAGACCCCCGCGCAGGCCGCTTCGAAACGCGTCATGCCTTGTGCCAGCAGGCCGGTGATCAGGCCGGCCAGCACATCGCCCAATCCGGCGGTGGCCAATGTCGGCGGCGCATTGGCGTTGATGGCGGCGCGGCCATCGGCATCGGCGATGACGGTGTCGGCGCCTTTCAACACCACCACGGCGCCCGAGCGGGCTGCGGCGGCGCGTGCGCGCTCCAGCTTGCTGCCTTTGAAGTCTGGGAACAGCCGAGAAAACTCGCCCTCATGCGGCGTCAACACGACTGGGCGCGACGGGCTGTGAGCGATATTGGCAAACAAGTGATCGGCGCTGCCGATAGCCGAGGTGATGGCATCGGCATCGATCACAGTGGCCGCGCCCGAGCGCAGCGCCGTTATGGTCATATCCAGCGTGTGCTGCCCGACGCCAAAGCCGGGCCCAATCAGCACGGCGTTCTTGCGCCGGTCGGCCAGGACATTGCCGAGATCGGCGGCGTCCTCGATCCCACACAGCATGATCGCGTTGACGTGACAGGCATTGATCGGCAGCGCATCTGCACTTGCCCCGAGCGAAACCAGGCCGGCGCCAACCCGCAAGGCCGCCCGGGCACCAAGACGCGCAGCTCCGCCGCTGTGAGGCGGACCGGCCAGCACCAGGACATGGCCGCGATCGTATTTTTGCTGATCGATCCGGGCGAACGGATACGTATCGAGCCACAGCTCTGGCTGATTGGCAAAGGCCTGCACGCCAACTTCGGCAATGACGGATTGCGGCATGCCGATATCGGCCAGGCTGACCTCACCGCAGGCCAGCCGCCCCGGCATCAGCAAATGCCCCGGTTTCAGCCGCACGAAGGTGACGGTATGGTCGGCGTCAACAGCGATGTTGCGGATTTCGCCGCTGCTGCCATCAACCCCCGAAGGCAAGTCAATGGAGAGCACCGGCCAGGCGCTGTCGTTCAGGGCCTCGATGACGGCGGCAAAATCGTCGCGCACCGGACCCTGCATGCCGGCGCCCAGCAGGGCGTCGATGACCAGATCGGTTGCCGGCAACAGCGATGTCGGCCGCGCCACCTCGATCGGGCCGGGCCACTCGGCCGCCGCCAGAGCTGCGTTGCCGCGCAGCTCCGTCATCGCCCCCAGCAGTGCCACGCGGATCGCATGGCCTCGCAGCTGCAGCAGGCGTGCCGCGACAAAGCCGTCGCCGCCATTGGCGCCGCGCCCACACAGCACCAGAATGCGGGCTCCGGCAGCAGTCTTGCCGGCCTTTTCCAGCATGGCAATGGCGGCCATGGCGACGGCGGCGCCGGCATGCTCCATCAGATCGCGGCTGGCAATATCGCGCGATGCGGCGAGCCCATCGGCACGCGCCATCTCTTGGTTGGAAAACAGCTCAAGCCTGCCACGCATCCGCCTACGCCTATGTCCTCAATGCCATGCCAATCACCGCTTCCGACTGCCCATCGTGCTCCGGTCAAACGGGTTGCGGAGCTGTTTCCGCACTTCCGGCAGATTGCAAAGCTAACTGTCAGGGCTTAATACTCAGCTGAAAAGGGCGCTAAAATTTTAGGGAAATTTCCTCCTCACGGGCTGAACGGGTTTGCCCATTTTTTGTGCCGCCTGGTTAACGATTGAGCTACCGGAGCCACCGCGAGCCTAGATTGCTGGCCAAATGGAGCCGAATTCAAGCTTTGCGTGGTCAAATATTGGTATACGAAACTGGCACGGAATATGCTTAACAGAGTGCTGTCCGGCGCCCGATGCCATCGCTCGGTGGAAAAGCGCGTGGCCAAACCCCGTGAACTTATGGCAGTAGTGATCGTATGAAAAAAATTGAAGCCATCATCAAGCCATTTAAGCTCGACGAGGTCAAAGAGGCCTTGCAGGAGATCGGCTTGCAGGGAATCACCGTCACCGAGGCCAAGGGTTTTGGCCGGCAGAAGGGGCATACGGAGCTTTACCGCGGAGCCGAGTATGTGGTCGACTTCCTGCCCAAGGTGAAGATCGAGATCGTGCTGGCCGACGACATGCTGCAAAAGGCCATCGACGCCATCCAGACCGCCGCCCGGACGGGAAAAATCGGTGACGGCAAAATCTTCGTCTTGAATGTCGAGGACGCCATCCGTATTCGTACCGGCGAACGAGGCAACGACGCCGTCTAGCTCTCGCCTCTCGCGAGTGCCCAATCACTCAAAAGACCAGACCGCCTATTTTCGCGACCGCAAGCGTTCGGCCGCGAGCCCACGTTAAGAAGAGGAAAATACCATGGCAGACGCAAAGGAAGTTCTCGCGAAGATCAAGGAGCAGGACGTCAAATATGTCGACCTCCGCTTCACCGACACGCGCGGCAAGGTGCACCACGTCACCCAGGACGTCAGCACCATCGACGCCGACGTGTTCGCCGACGGCATGATGTTCGACGGCTCGTCGATCGCCGGCTGGCGCGACATCCATCAGTCGGACATGACGCTGATGCTTGATCCGAACACCGCCCATATCGACCCGTTCTTTGCCCAGACCACCATGGGCATTTTCTGCGACGTGGTCGAGCCGACCACTGGCGAGCTTTACGAGCGCGACCCGCGCGGGATTGCCAAGAAGGCCGAGGCCTACATGAAGCAGACCGGCGTCGGCGACACGGTATTCTTCGGCCCGGAAGCCGAGTTCTTCATTTTCGACGACGTGCGCTTCACAACTGATCCGTACAACACCGGTTTCAAGGTGGACTCGGCGGAACTCCCGACCAACACCGGCACCGAATACGAGATGGGCAATCTCGGCCACCGTCCGCGCGCCAAGGGTGGCTATTTCCCTTTGCCGCCGGTGGATTCCTGTCAGGACATGCGCTCGGAGATGCTGTCGGTGATGGCTGAAATGGGCGTTGTGGTTGAGAAACATCATCACGAGGTCGCTTCGGCCCAGCACGAACTCGGCGTCAAATTCGGCCCGATGCTGAAGATGGCCGATCACATGCAGATCTATAAGTATGTCTGCCACAACGTCGCCCAGGCCTACGGCAAGACCGTCACCTTCATGCCCAAGCCGGTATTCGGCGACAATGGTTCGGGCATGCACGTCCACCAGTCGATCTGGAAGGGCGGCAACAACATGTTCGCCGGTAATAAGTATGCCGATCTTTCGGACATGGCGCTGCACTACATCGCCGGCATCCTGAAGCACGCCAAGGCCATCAACGCCTTCACCAACCCGACCACCAACAGCTACAAGCGCCTGGTGCCGGGCTACGAAGCCCCGGTGCTGCTGGCCTATTCGGCGCGCAACCGCTCGGCCTCGTGCCGCATCCCGCACGGCTCGGGGCCCAAGAGCAAGCGCATAGAAATCCGCTTCCCCGATCCGGCCGCCAACCCTTACCTCGCCTTCGCCGCCATGCTGATGGCCGGCCTCGACGGTATCGAGAACAAGCTCAACCCCGGCGAGCCGATGGACAAGAATTTGTATGACCTGCCGCCGGCCGAACTCTCGAAGATCCCGACGGTGTGCGGGTCTTTGCGCGAGGCGATGGAAAGCCTCGACAAGAGCCGCGCCGGGTTCAAGAAGGGCGGCGTGTTCACGGACGACATGATCGACGGCTATATCGATCTGAAGATGCAGGAAGTCGAGCGGTTCGAGATGACGCCGCATCCGGTGGAGTATGATATGTATTTCAGCTGCTGATTAGCGGGCTGATTGGCAGAATACGGAAAGCCGGGGCAGCGTCCCCGGCTTGTTTATGCCCAGTTGGAACTTTGTTTTCCGTCGAGCGTTCCTATTAAAGCCACGTTCAGGCGATAACCCCTGGAGACAGTCCGATGCAATCGATCGCAACGTTTGAAAATACAAAGCATGAGCCAGCCAAACTGGGTGAAGGGACTGAGGTCCCACCAAGATCGCAAATTAAGGCGCAGCGCCTCTATACGGGCGAGTTGGTCGGAGAAAGCGCGGGCGACCTACTGGTATGTCAGACCACGGAAACAGATTTCGGCTATGTCGGGATGGATTTGTTCAAGGGGGCGCTGGACGGTCGCAAGGGCTCGTTTATTTACCAGCACGGCGAACTGCACGCGGGCGGGAAAGTAAAGCCGTTCGGATTTATTGTGACGGACTCAGGCACTGGTGCGCTGAAGGGGATCGAGGGCGACGTGTCAATTTCCGTTTCGCCTGAGTGGGTGCATACAATTACGTTGAATTGGGAAATTGCTAAGTTGTCATAAGTCGAAATCAACTGGCTATTGAATTTGTCTACGGATAACGAGCCACCAATTCACTCGGCCGCCACCACCCTGCGCACCGTCTCCGGCTCGGCCCAGATCACACGCAGCAGCGTCACGGCGGCCGGGTCGGGCGTCAGCGAGCGATCCTCCCAGCCGCGCACCATCTCCAGCCGCAGCCCGAACCGGCGGGCGAACCATCCTATGCGTGGCGAACGGCCTGTTGTAAGATTGCGTTGACGTTTGGCTGAAAAACCCCGTGCTGCCGGCCTCGACGCCCTCAAAGGTTTGGAGTACTTTGCAAGCTATGAGCGACGACCTCATCCTGTCCAATCCCGACATCCTCGGCGGCACGCCGTGCATCGCTGGCACGCGCCTTCCTGTCTACGCGGTCGCTGCGCGTTTCAAGGCGGGCGAGTCAGCGGCAAGCATTCTCGATGGGTATGACGACCTGACCGAGGAGCACGTCAGGGCCGCCGTCGCCTATGCGGAGACGCATCCGTTCATTGAGGATCCCGATGGCCGGCCGTGGCGCTCGCGACCCCAGCGGCACGCCGCCGAGTGAAGTTCCTTTTGGACGAGTGTTTATCGCACACATACACCGCACGCATGGCAGCGGTGGGCTACCCGGACACCATTCATCCAATTCATGTTGGCCTCAGGGCGTCGCGTGATGACCAGATCGCGGCGCGAGCGTTTGCCGATGATCGGATTCTTATCAGCGCGAACGGCCGCGATTTCCGCAAGCTCCTCGCCACGACCGCAATTCATCCCGGAGCCATTCTGGTCGACGGCATCGATCTTGAGCTGACGTGGCGGCAAATATGTCTGGCGCTGGAGTTTATTCGGCTTCGGACCAAGCCCAGCGACTACATGGTCAACCGGGTTGTCGAGATTTCGGTAATCGGGGGCATTCAATCCTATGTTTTGCCCCTTGAAGGCCGGTGACGCCGGACTGGATACGTTGCGCCGCGCTTCACTGATCATGTGCTGCTGGCCTATTCGGCCCGCAACTGCTCGGCCTCCTGCCGCATCCCGCACGGCTCGGGCCCCAAGAGCAAGCGCATCGAAATCCGCTTCCCCGATCCGGCCGCCAACCCCTATTTGGCCTTCGCCGCCAAGCCCTTGGCCGGCCTCGACGCCACCCTGAACAAGCTCGACTCCGGCGAGCCGATGCACTATCTCATACAGATCATCTGTACGATACATCTGAAGCCACTGCCCGGATTTTTGTTGCGCGGAGTCGGCCGAGGCCGCTCAATCCCTGAAAGAGACGTAGGCGAATTAACGGCGAATTCCTGGGCTCGAAACGCACGATTCTTGCCATGCATGATCCTGTCATGGCCGCATATGGCCTGGTTCTGGACCTGCACGCGTCGCGCTCCAGCTGGCTTCAGTCGCCCAACACCGCCTCATGACACAGCAGCTGCAACCTGACGCCGACGTCTCAGGACCCAAGCAGCTTCCGCGCGTCAGGGTAAATCGCTGTGGCGAACGAGGATGGTAAACAAGACGCCGTCAAAGGGTATTCGGTCCGTCTACGCGTCAAATAGCAAGTGTGCCTGGAATTTGGGCAAATCTGGCCGTTGTGGTAAACAGGGGGTTGGTCAACGCCGACCGTTCCGTAGCAGCCGCGCCAACGCTACGCCGCGCTCCAAGTTGCATTTTCCGCATCGCGCTGGCCTCGTCCTCGGCGATCGTGCTGACGTTGTCGCTGGTCAACGTCGAGGGGAAGTTCAACCATCTCGAAGACCAGGTCGCCCACGAAGCTGCGGCGCTGAACGACTTCGACCGCACGCTGACCCGCTATGGCGACGACCGCCTGACCGCCTTGCGGCCACTGCTCATGCGCTATGCGCGGGCCATTGCCGGGCCCGAGTGGCTGCTGCTGCATGAGGGCAAGCGCAGTCTCGATATTGATACGATCTATGCGGAAATATCCAAGGCGTTGCGCCAGATCGAACCCGAGAGCCAGCGCCAGCAGCTCGCGTACGCCGAGGCGCTGCATCAGTTCGACGACCTTTCGGATCTGCGCGACGAACGCATCGACGCCGCCATCATCACCCTGCCGCTGATCTACTGGTTCACCACCTTGGCGATGATTTCGCTCATGGTCGTGCTTGCCGCCATCAACCGCCCGACCATCGAGCGCACAATGATTACCGTCGTTATTGCCGCCGTGATCGGCCTATTGCTGGCGCTGGTGTTCGTGTTCGATGCCCCGTTCCAGGGCAGCGGCGCAATCGCGCCGACGCCGTTCGAGTTTGTCATGGAACAGATGGCGGCAAGGAAATGACATGACGGGATCGGAGGACAGCGCAGGCCAGTACGGCCAACACTGGCGTCGCCTTGGTTCCTTGCCCATTGAATCACCCCGGCGGCACGCCGCGCCAGCCCCGAAATGTGATAGGACTTCGGCTGGTTCTGGCGCATGATCGGACGACGAATCGTCGCAATCAGGATGATGGCGCAGCCATCAGGCACAACGGAGACATATCATGGCAAAGGGCCAAACGCGCAGCAACAAGGAAGTCAAAAAACCGAAGGCCGCGGCCAAGACCAAGTCGCCAGCCGTGCCGGCCGGTCAGGCCGCGCCCAAGGCGGCCGTCAAGTTCGGCAAGAAGGGCCTGACGAAGTAGCGATCAACCGCTCGCGGTGGCCCAATCGCCACCGCTGATGCTGGCTGCGAGACCGTCGGGCCGGATGAAGATGGCCTCCAGTGGCAAGGCGCTGCGCCGATAGGGTTTGATGTCGGCGAGTTTTTCGGCACCGATCCTGGTCAGCGCGGTACGCAAGTGCTCGGGTTTGGGCGCCCGCAGCGTCAGACCGCCGAAGCGCACGCCCTGGTCGGACATGCGCTGGGTCGGATGTTCGCCGGCCGGCCATTGGATGACGGTGGGCAACAAGCCGCCCATGCCCGGCAGGCCGTCAGGGTGGACGCCGATCTGCCACGACAGGCTGCCGCGCGACATCGCAAGGGCCACGCCCAAGTCGCCCTGACCGGCCTGCAGCGAGACGGCCAGATCGTCCGAGCGGACCACCCAGGCGACCAGGCACGGTCCCAACGCGGTCAGGCGCGACTGCAGTTTGGGATCGTCGAGCCCGAACCAGCGCGGCCTGTGCGGCGGCCCTGCTTCGGGATCGATGGCGATCACCTCAAGATAGATGCCGTCGCCCAGCCGCATGACCGCATTATGCGTGTTCATGATGGGATGCTTGCCACCCAGCGGCATGCGCACGCCGAGCGTCTCCTCGACAAAATCGATGCCTTCGCCGAGCCGGGCAGCTGCGATCGCGATGTGGTCGAAGGTCAGCGTTGGCGGCTTGGGAGAGATCATCGTGCCGGGATGCCTTGCGAGTTGCGCCTAGGCGGCAAGGCTATACGGCACGATCCGGGCGGGATTGGGGAGGGCTGGAAACTGATGCGCCGCTGCCAATGGCGTAGCGGCGAGCCAGCAGTTCTCAACGTGGTGGCAGGACACCAAATCGGGGCGACACTTGTGTCGCCCGTCTCGCCACACGGCACACGCGGCGGCTGTTGCACCACGGGCGAGACAAGTCTCGCCCCGCTTCAGACGCCGTGCCCCACATTGTGAATTGCCGGCGGCGAGCGGCTCCCCCTGCACCCGTCGAGGGGCGTGTCACAATCATTTGGTACCCGCTGTTCTGGTCATTCCCGCGTAGGCGGGAATCCATGCAAGCCTGTGTCTTGGACCAAGTGTCTTGGACCAAGTGTCTTGGACCAAGTGTCTTGGACGCTGAGTCGGCGCGATATACCGCCATATTATCAATGGCTTCCGGACATGAATTGCGCGCCCAGCCATTGGCATGCATGGACCCCGCCTGCGCCGGGATGACGAACTTTCGGGGACGCTTTGTTAGGCCATCATGCGCACATAACTCCCCGGCGCGTCCTCGATCACCTTGAGGCCATCGCCGGGCGTCCTTGCCGGCACCATTTCGGCCGAATGCGTTCGCAGCCAAGCCACCCAGTGCGGCCACCAGGAGCCGGGATGCTCGGTGGCGCTGGCCTGCCAGTCGTCAAAGGTTGCGGGCAGCTGGTCGTTGGTCCAGTGCTGATATTTGACTTTTTCGGGCGGGTTGACGACGCCGGCGATATGTCCCGATCCCGCCATCACATATTGCACCGGGCCGCCCAGCAGCTTGGCGCCGAGATAGACCGATTTGGCCGGCGCGATATGATCTTCGCGCGTGGCCAGCTCATAGGCCGGCAGCTTGACCTTGCTCATATCAAGCGTCTCGCCGGCAAACACCATCGCGCCCTTGGCCAGCGCATTCCGCAGATAGAAATTGCGTAAGTAGAAGGCATGATTGGCCGCCGGCATGCGGGTCGAATCCTGGTTCCAGAACAAGAGATCGAACGGCAGCGGTTTCTTGCCGAGCAAGTAGTTGTTGACGATGTAGGGCCAGATCAGATCCTTCGGGCGTAGCATGTTGAAGGCGCTGGCCATCTTCGAGCCGTCGAGCACGCCGCGCTCGGCCATCATCTCTTCCAGCGATTTGAGCTGCGGCTCGTCGATGAACACCAGGAGATCGCCGGCCTGGGAGAAATCGAACTGCGCGGTCAGGAAGGTCGCCGAGACGAAACGGTCCTCGTTGCGGGCGGCCAGCCACGCCAGGGTGGTACCGAGCAGCGTGCCGCCGACGCAATAGCCCAGGATGTTGATCTTGTGCACGCCGGTGGCGCGCGAGGCGGCATCGGCGGCGGCCAGGATGCCCTCGCGCATGTAGTCCTCGAAGCCCTTCCTGGCCTGATGCGCCTCGGGGTTGACCCAGGACACCAGGAACACCGTGAAGCCCTGCCCGACCAGATAGCGCACGAAGCTCTTTTGCGCCGTCAGATCGAGGATGTAGAATTTGTTGATCCAGGGCGGCACCACCACGATCGGCACCTTGTGCACGTCCGGTGTGCTCGGCGTATACTCGATGAGCTGGATGATATCGTTCTGGAACACTACTTTGCCGGGCGTGACGGCGAGGTTCTTGCCGACCTCGAAGGCGGCCAGATCGGTCTGGTTGATCTTCAAGGTATCGGCGGATTTGGCCAGGTCGCCGCCGAGCATGGCCAGGCCGCGCACCAGATTGTCGCCATTGGTGGCGATGGTCTCGCGCAGCACTTCGGGGTTGGTCAGCGGGAAATTCGAGGGCGAGGAGGCGCTGGAAAGCTGGCGCAGATAGAATTCGGCCCGCGCCTTGGTCTTGTCATCGACGCCGTCGGTGGTCTCGACCAGCTTTTCAGCCCAACGCGAGGTCAAGAGGTATGCCTGCTTCCAGTAATCGAAATACGGGTTATCGGACCACTCGGCATCCTTGAAGCGGTTGTCGCCCGGTTCCGGCGCGGCCACCGGCTCGACCTCTTGACCCAGCCCGCGCTGCATGGTGCGTGACCACAGATCAAAAAACTCCGTGGCCAGCTCTTGCTGCGCTGCAGCAAGGCGGTGCGGCTCGCTCATCCATTGCTTGGCCAGCTCGCCGAAGGCGCGCGACGCCTCGGTCATTTCGGGCGACGCCGCACCCGGGCCAACCCGCTGCATCAGGCCGGCCATCACCTTTCCGCTTTCTTCCCAATAGCGCAACATGTTGCGCGCCAACAACTCCGGATCCTTAATCTGATAGCCGGGGGTGCCGGAGGCGGCGGGTGGAATTGATTTTTGCATCGAACTGCCGTACCGGATCTGGAGCTTAGGGAGCGTGGGATTAGTTAAGCACAATTACGTCAGAGTCCTAGCACAGCGTTGCGCTGCAACAAAACACCGTCTGAGGACTTGCTTGCCATGATGGGTCTCGGCCGCGCGCTGTGCCTGATGACGCTGCTGGCGCTTGCCGGTTGTTCGGTTGCGGCACCGCCGACCCTGCCGGGCCTGGACGGCATCACCGAAAAGACGCTGACCCCCGAAGAGCAGCAGGCCAAGATCAAGGCGCTGGTCTCGGCGCAGGCCGCCGCTGGCGCAACCGTGCAGCCGGCCGTCCTGCAAGAGCCGGCCACCAATTGAGGCGTCGCCGGCAGCGGCAATTCCGCTCGCATGCAGTGGCAATTCCAGGCATAGATCCGGCTACTCGAATCGCCGTCTGCGCGATCGCGAACCGGATATGAGGGCGCCATGAAGGGTGCGGTCACGAGTCCATTGCGGGTTGGCATTGCCGGCCTCGGCACGGTTGGCGCCGGCGTTGCCAAGCTGCTGTCGGGCAACGCCTCCGGCCTCTCGGCACGGCTTGGACGCGAGATCGTGGTCACCACGGTGACGGCGCGCGACCAGGCCAAGGAGCGCGGCATTGACCTCTCCAAGACCAATTGGCTGGCCGATGCCACGGCGGTTGCCAGCAGCCCCGACGTCGACGTTTTCGTCGAGCTGATCGGCGGCGAAGACGGCCCCGCGCGGGCGTCGGTCGAGGCGGCCCTGCGCGCCGGCAAGTCGGTGGTCACCGCCAACAAGGCGCTGATCGCCCATCATGGCACCTCATTGGCCGTGCTCGCCGAATCCAAGGGCGTAGCGCTGAAGTTCGAGGCGGCCGTGGCCGGCGGCATCCCGGTCATCAAGGCGCTGCGCGAGACACTGGCCAGCAACCGCATCACGCGCGTCTCGGGCATCCTCAACGGCACCTGCAACTACATCTTGTCACTGATGCAGTCCGAGGGCCGCGCCTTCGCCGACGTGCTCGCTGAAGCGCAAAAGAAGGGCTATGCCGAGGCCGATCCCACCTTCGACATCGGCGGCTTCGACACCGCGCACAAGCTCACCATCCTGACCAGCCTGGCCTTCGGCACCAAAGTGTCGCTGAAGGACGTTTATATCGAAGGCATCGAAGGCATCCGCGCCGCCGATATCGAGGCGGCGGAAGATCTCGGTTACCGCATCAAGCTGCTCGGCGTTGCCCAACGCACTGAAACCGGCATCGAGCAGCGCGTGCACCCAACCATGGTGCCGATCGGCTCCGCCATTGCCGCCGTGAATGGGGTCACCAATTGCGTTGCCATCGACAGCGACTATGTCGGCCAGCTGACGCTGGTCGGCCCCGGCGCCGGCGGCAAGGCCACCGCGTCGTCGGTGGTCAGCGATCTGATCGATATCGCGCGCGGCGACACCACGCCGGCCTTCGTGCTGCCGGCGGCCAAATTGAGCCCGTACAAAAAGGCGCAGCTGAAAGCCCATGCCGGCGGTTACTATGTGCGCCTTGCCGTGTTCGACCAGCACGGCGCCTTCGCCGCCATCGCCAAGCGCATGGCCGAGGAGAAGGTGTCACTGGAGAGCATCGTGCAGCGCCGGCCGCGCAACGGTTTGCGCACGGCGGCGGCATCGGGCGGGCCCGTGCCGGTGGTCATGATCACCCACGACACCACGGAAGCCGCCATCCGCTCGGCGCTGGAAAAGATCGAAGCCGACGGCCACGTGGTTGAGAAACCCCAGATGATCAGGATCGAGAGTGTTTGATAGCGTGCGGACGGTCTTTCCTTTCCCGGTAAGGACGGGGAGCGAAGTCAGTGTTCGTCGTGCCGACAAGTCCTCGTCCTGGCCTTTCGCGTCCTGTTGCAACCAACGGAGCCAATGCATGGACAAGCAGCCCCCCTCGACGCGTGATGGCAACCGCCTCGACCGCTCCCTCACCCTGGAGATCGTCCGTGTCACCGAACAGGCCGCCATCGCGGCGGCCCGCCAGCGCGGCCGTGGCAACGAGATGGCGGCCGACCAGGCTGCCGTCGATGCCATGCGGCGTGAGTTGAACCGGCTCAACATCACCGGCCGCGTGGTGATCGGCGAGGGCGAGCGTGACGAAGCGCCGATGCTGTTTATCGGCGAGGAGGTCGGCACCAAGCAAGGCCCCGGCGTCGACATCGCCGTCGATCCGCTCGAATGCACCACCATCTGCGCAAAGGCGATGCCGAATTCGCTGGCCGTGCTGGCGATGGCCGAAGCCGGATCCTTGCTGCACGCCCCAGACATCTACATGAACAAGATCGCCATCGGTCCGAATTATCCCGACGGCACGGTCGATCTCGATGCCACGCCGGCTGACAACATCGAGAACCTGGCCCGCGTCAAAGGCGTGCCGATCGGCGACATCACCGCCTGCGTGCTCGACCGGCCGCGCCACGCCGCCATCATCGAGAGCATCCGCAAGACCGGCGCCGCCATCCGCCTGATCGCCGACGGCGACATTGCGGGCGTCATCGATACCACCACGCCCGAAGTCAGTGGCATCGACATCTATATCGGCATCGGCGGCGCGCCCGAAGGCGTGCTGGCGGCGGCCGCGCTGCGCTGCATCGGCGGCCAGATCCAGGCCCGGCTGCATCCCCTGAGCGATGCGGACTACCAGCGCGCCGAGCTGATCGGCGTCAAGGACATCAAGCGCAAGTACCTGACCATGGATCTGGCCAGCGGCGACGTGTTCTTCTCAGCTACCGGCGTGACCGACGGCAGCCTGCTGCGCGGCGTGAAGTTCCTGCGCGGCAGCATCGAAACCGAGACGGTGGTAATGCGGTCGGCGACCAAGACAGTGCGCTGGATACGGACCAAACACGGGTTCCCGGGCGGGCATGGGCTGGGGTGATTGCGGCCGCCATCACCCCAGCCCGTCGCGGCACGGCACACTGCGCGAGGGCGGCCGCGAACCGACCCTACGCTATCAGCGCCGCCGCCCTCAACTTGGCAATTTTGGCCGCATAGTCTCCCGCTCCGAATACCGATGATCCGCCGACCAGCACATTGGCGCCAACTGCTGTCGCCAGTGGAGCCGTCTCGGCGGTGATGCCGCCATCCACCTCGATATCGATGGCTCGCCCGCCGATCATGGCCCGCACCTTGGCGATCTTCTCGCCCATCGCCTTGATGTAGCTTTGGCCGGCAAAGCCCGGATTGACCGTCATCACCAGCACCAAGTCGAGGCGATCGAGCACATGCTCCAGCACGCTTTCATGGGTTCCCGGATTGATGGCGAGGCCCGCCTTCTTGCCCAGCCCGCGGATGATCTGCAGCGTGCGATCCAGGTTGGGTCCGGCCTCGGCATGCACGGTCAGCACATCCGCCCCGGCCTTGGCGAACGCCTCCAGCATCGGGTCAGGGGGCGCGATCATCAAATGCACGTCCAACGGCTTCCTTGTGTGCGGGCGTAATGCGGCGACCACATTCGGCCCCATCGTGAGGTTGGGCACGAAATGCCCATCCATGACGTCGATATGGATCCAGTCACAGCCGCCAGCGTCGACCGAGCGCACCTCTTCGCCAAGCCGGGAGAAATCGGCGGCTAGGATCGAGGGGGCGATGAGGAGGGGGCGGGACATGGCGGCAACCTATCAGTGATGGAGCGGGAGAATGGCGACCATAAGCACAGGCGCGGGCTGACACCAACGGGGCGTAAGTGACGATCCTCGAAACGAGCAATATCACTTGCGCATCGGCTACGTATATCGCCAGGTAACGGCCGCGCATAGGGAGCGGCGGATCCCTGGGACATCGTCTATGTTGCAATTGTCAACGTCTGCCACGCGGATGGGCCTCGCCGCCCTTGCTTTCGGCTTGGCCGCCTTGGCACCAATGCCGTTCCCCGTCGGCCCGTTCGGTATCGCCCCGGCCTATGCCGAAACCGCCGAGAGCGAAGCATTCAACGCCGCCAAGGAACTTGGCACCGTCGATGCCTGGCAGGCCTTTCTGAAAAACTACCCCGACGGATTTCACTCCGACCTGGCGCGGGCCTACATCAAGAACCTCGGTGGCGACAGCGCGGTATCGGCAGATGGAGAGCCGGGCATGAAAGCAGGCTATGCCAATTTTCCCATCGCGGCCGGATCCTGGGGCGGCGTGGTGCGCAGCGGTCCGGGCAAAGGCTTTGCGCAGCAGAACAGCCTCAATGAAGGCGACGCGGTGACACTCCTGGCGGTCAATGCGGATCTGGACGGCAATTTCCCCTGGTTCAAGATCGCCTACGGCCCGTTTGCCACCAAATGCTACATGTGGGGCGGGCTGCTCTGCGCCAAGCGCGACGCTGTCCTGGGCACCTACAAGGATTGCCCGGAGGGCTTCGACACCGCGCCGCCGGTCGGCTCGGGGTTGGCCGATGCGCCGCCTGCTCCCGCACCAAGTGGTGACAGCGGCAGCGGTTTCAATTTCGCGATGAACGCGCCCAGCTGGTGCCACGGCGGCACGCTGAACGGGGCCGAGCGCACCATCTGCTCCGATTTCAGGCTCTCCAAACTGGATGAGCAGCTGACCGAGGAATTCCAGACGGCGGTGAGCAACATCACCTCGGCGGCCGTCGGCGGCACCAAGGCCGATGTGCAGCGGTTCCGGGCCGAACAGCAGGGCTGGCTCGGCCAGCGCAACGGCTGCGGCAGGGAGCTGGCGTGCATCCAGGTGATGTATCAGGCCCGGCTGAAGGTGGTCAGGGCGATGAATGTGGGGGAGTGAGGGGGGATTGGGAGCAGCGTTCGACCAATTGGTCCCGCCGACTCTCAATTGGGTCCTTGGAATGCGAGCGTAGTATGCGGCCTGATTTTGAGTCGCGCGAAACGCTTGACCCAACCTTGCCCCCGCTCGCCTTCCGCTCCCTGATCCGGAACGGCAGGCGCGCGGGCACCGGGTCGTTGACGAGCCAACTGGGTTTACCCGCCAACAAGAATGCGCGAGCGGCTGCGCCCTGGCTCGATGATCGTGAGGTGCCCGGTCGCCGTGTCGCCCAGATTTGCGATGCGCTCGACTGCGGTCCGTTCGCGCGCGCCGGCTGCCAGCGCCTAGAGCGAGAGGATGATCACGCCGGACGCCGGCTGGGCGCGCCGTACAGTCATTTCGCCGAAGCCAAAATCGTCGGTAATCACAATCCTTCCCGCAGCAGCCGCCAACGATAGCACGCGTTCGTCGTCGTTGCCGCGGCACACGTCCTTGGCGTCTATGACGTCGAAGCCCCGCGCACGCAGCCCCTCGACGATGAGGCGGGCAACGCATTCATCTGCAAAGAAGGTCGGCATAATCTATTCCGCCGCCGCGATGCCCTCATGGGCAAGATAGTCGGCGGCATAGGCCTGGGCGGCGCGGATATCGTCGCCTGTCAGATGCGGATAGTTCGCCAGAATATGTTCGATGCTGTCGCCGGCCGATAGGCAGCGCAGAATGTGCTCAACAGTGATGCGCGTACCCGCGATCACGGGCTTGCCCATCATGATTTTGGGGGCGCGCTTGATCCGGCCCTGAGGCATGTCTGTGGTTCCCATAAGTCGATGATATCACATTGCGGCAAGGGCGGGATAGCTGCCAGTTAGCCATCGATCAAGCGCAAGGTGCCACCGCTACTCCCGCTCCCTAATACGGAACGGCAGGCTCGCCGGTGTCAGCGTCACCGTCGGATTGATGCGCGCCGGCACCGGCCCCAGGTATTCCGGCTCGAACCGCCGGTACAGCATCGCCAATGCCAGCCCGTTTTCCAGCTGCGAGAGCGCGCCGCCGATGCAGGCCCGCTTGCCGCCGCCGAACGGCAGATAGCTGTATTTCGCCCGCGCCTTGGCTCGCTCCGGGGAGAACCGCTCGGGGATGAACTTCTCCGGCTCTTCCCAGTATTTCTCCGAGTGGTGGGCGATATAGGCGCACATCACCACCACGTCGCCGGGGTTGACCTTGACGCCGCCAACTTCGTCCGCGACCGTGCAGCGCCGGATCAGGCCCCAGATCGGCGGATAAAGCCGCATGGTCTCCTGGATCACCCAGCGGATGTAGGTGAGTTTTTCCGCTTGTTCCCAGGTCGGCTCGCCGTCGCCGCAAACGCGCTGGGCCTCCTCGCGCACTTTTGCGGCCACGTCCGGATTTTGCGAAAGCAGATACAGGCACCACGCCAAAGTGAGAGCCGTGGTCTCGGTGCCGGCCCAGAGATATTGCTTCATCTCGTCGATCACCTGCTGGTGGTCGAACTCGGGGAAGGCGGGATCGGCTTCGGCTTGTTTCAGCATGGTCAGCAGCGTTTTGGTGCGCTGGTCGAGGTCGTTTGCGCCCACCACCTTGTCGGGGATCGCGCCCCACTCGTACATGGCCTTGTGGGCCTTCTCGTCCGAGACGTCGGCGTCCGCGCCCTCGTCTTGTTTTCGGGACCGAATACTCTTGTGGTTCAGGACGTTGGTGTAGGCTTTCACCATGCCGAACACGAAATGCGGATTGAACGGCATTTCGCGGTCAAACAGCGCCTGGCACACCATGTCGGCGGCCAGCGTCCAGGTCTCCTCGACCATCTCGATGGTCTCGCCACTCTTGGCCAAGCCCGCCCAGCGGTCGGCCTTGGAGCGCAAGCTCTTCAGCAGATAGGGCAGGTATTCCTCGAACATATTGGGGTGGAAGGCGGCCTGCTGCGGCACGCGGATCTTCTGCCACAGCGCGCCGTCGATGGTGATCATTGACTTGCCGAAAATCGGCACCAGGCCATCGAAGTACTTGATATAATTGGCTTCCTTGGTCACCAGCACGTGCTTGAAGTGCTCCGGCTCGGCCAGGAAGACCAGGCGCTCATTGCCCATGTTGAAGGCGAGGGCCCCGCCGTATTTCTCGCTCATCCTGAGCAGCGTCTGCATCGGATTGACGGGGTCTTTGAGCAGCGGCGTCAGCTTGTGCCAGATGCTGTCGGTCTCGCCGAGCGAGTAGTTTTGGGGCATGTGTGCGGTCATGGGCGGGACGTAACACCGGGCCAAGCGCTAAGTCCAGAGTAACAGCCGACGCAGGTTAAATCGCGGGTGAAACGGGGACAGTATACTGATTTTCTACGCCCAAGGATTGGATGATCACCGGCGCCAATGAAATTAGCATACTGTCCCCGTATACTTTCGCCGTTTTAGCCGGAGAGATTGCCCGAGAACCGCACCGGATCGCCGCCATTGCGGGCCACCAGCGTGCCGATGGCGAGCGGCTTTTCGCCCATATCGCGCAGCACCTTCAGGGCCGAGATCATGCGCAACTTGTCGACCACCAGCACCATGCCGAGGCCGCAATTGAAGGTTTGCAGCAGATCGTTCGCGCTCATGCCAGCGACGCTCCGTAGCCATTGGAACATCTGCGGCAGCCGCCAGCTCGTAAGATCGACGCGCCCCGCCATCGCCGGCGGCAAAATGCGTGCAAGGCTGCCCTGCAAGCCACCTTCGCCGATCGGAATGACGCATTTGACCGCCTGGGTATCGCGCAGGACGGCGCGCAGCAGCATGGCGTAGGCGCGCGTCGGCTGCAGCAGCGCCTGGCCCAGCGTCAGGCCTTGGGCGAACGGCGCCGGGTCGCGATAGCCCAGGCCTTCATTGCTCACGACGCGGCGGATCTGCGTAAATCCGTGCGCATGGGCGCCGTTGGCCGCCAGCCCGAGCAGGCCGTCGCCTTCCGAGATATCGAAGCGTGGCAGCAAGGCCGGCCGCTCGACCATGCCGGTGCAAAAGCCGGCCAGGTCGTATTCGCCGTCCTCGAATACGCCCGGCAATTCGGCCGAATGGCCGCCTGAGAGGGCGACGCCCGAGAGCCGGCAGCCCTCGGCGATGCCGGCCAGCAGCCGGTCGGCGATGGCGGGATCGACCGCGCCGCTGGAGTGGTAATAGTGGAACGACAGCGGCTCGCCGCCATGCGCCAGCAGCAAATTGGCGACGTTGGCGACCAGATCGACGCCGACTTGCTCGTGCATGCCGGTGGCAATGGCGATCTTGAGCTTGCTGCCAACGCCGCCGCTGGCGGTAACCTGGATCGGGTCCTGAAACCCGGCCGCGCGCGGGTCGAACAGCGATACCGAGCCCGAAAAGCGCGGATCGGCGCCCGCGCGCATGGTGTGCTGGGCAAACTGCGCAGCCCGATTGCGGGCGGCGTCCTGGGGGACGCTGACCGCATTGACGGTCGCCAGTTGCACCGATTGGCCTGGCCGCAAGTTGCGTATGCTCATGAGGAGTTACCGGTTCGATAATTCAATCAATGGCTTTACCAGACGGTCGTTAAAAATTTGCTGAACTTGTCGGACGAGGGTCGCAATTCGGTCGTCTTACCCGTCGAAAAGTGCGTTCGGCAATGATCAACCTCCGTCAGCGAAGGTCGCGGCCTGGCAGGCACGATGGATTGGCGCGTGAGCGCGCTTGACGCAGCCGGCGGTGCCCCGGCAGTTGGTTTGGTGCAATGTCACGGAGCGGCCCGATGGGTCCAAAATTTTCCTGAGATGGGTAGCTGGAATGATGGCGGGCACTTCGGCGCGGTATTGGGTTGCGGTGACCTTGCTGCTTGCGGCTGCAACTTTGGTTGCGCCGGCAGCCTTCGCAGCCTCGCCCTATACGGTTGGCAACTACCCGGTCGATGCCAGCGCGGCCGATGCCGTGGCCGCCAAGGCGCAAGGCATGGCGGAAGCCGAGAAGGGCGCGTTCCGCTATCTGATGAAACGGCTGGTCGATGTCACGGCCTATCGCCGGTTACCAAATCTGCCGCAGGCGGCGATCGAGGACCTGATCGAATCGGTTTCGGTCCGCAAGGAACAGAATTCGCCGACCGAATATGTCGCGACGCTCGATTTCGGTTTTCGCGCCGGCGCCGTGCAGCAACTGTTGCAGCGCAATAACCTGCCCTATCTCGACCGCCAGGCGCCGGTGCTGACGGTCATTCCGGTTTATGCCGTGCCGGCCGCGCCAATCGGCGGCAAGCTCGGGGCGGTGTCGCAGCTCGAGGGGCAGCGGCTGTGGCGCCAGGCCTGGATCGGGCTCGACCTTGGCCACGCCCTGACGCCGCTCAAGCTCGCCGTCCCTGGCCCATCCTCAAGCAATGACACCTTCTTGAAACTGGCGGCGGGCGAGCGCAGCAAGCTCGGCGTGGTGCAGTCCGAATCGAGCGCCGACAAGCTGCTGCTGGCCATCGCCTCGCCGTCGGCCGATGGCGCCAAGCTGCTGGTGACGCTGATCGGCGAGGACTGGACCGGCCCGATCGAGCTCCGGCGCAACTACACGCTCTACTACGGTGACGTTTCGTATACCGCGGAATTTGCCAGTGTGGTGGCGCTGGGCGTGCTTGAGGGACGCTGGAAGATGGGCCAGGGCGTCGCGGGTGGCGGCGCAGGCGGCGCCGATACCGGCTGGTCGACCTCAGCCAACGCCGGTTCCACGGCTGCACCCGAGCTGGTCCGGCTGACGGCGCAGTTTGCCAGTCTGCAGGAGTGGCAGCAGATGCGCAGCCGGCTCGGTCAGGTTGCCGGGCCGCAAAATCTGCAGGTCGGCGCCATCTCGTCGCGCGGTGCCGAGGTTTCGGTGGCCTATCCGGGCGGCGCCAACGCGCTGCAGCAGCGGCTGGCCAGCGAGGGTCTGCAACTCGCCGATGCCGGCGGCCGGCTGGTGCTGCGCGTGGGTAATTGAGGCAGGGCCTGGCGCGAGACATTTGCCAATGTCGCATCCCGCCTCGCCCTCGCCCCTTGCGGACGAGGATTAGCGTGGGGATCAGGAAGGACTCTTTATTCTATCAATCCCTAAAACGCTGCAGTCTTGTGTCACAACTTGAAAAAAGCCGTTTCCCGGACCCCAACCAAACCGTCACCGCCCCCCTTGTACATCCCGAACCTGCTGACATTGCTGCGTATCTTGCTCGTGCCGCTGACGATCTGGCTGATCGTCTCGGACGAGTTGCGCGGCGCGTTTGCGGTGTTGCTGGTCGCCGGCGTCACCGACGGCGTCGATGGCTTTCTGGCCAAGCGCTATGGCTGGACCACCGAACTGGGAGCCTATCTCGATCCGTTGGCCGATAAACTGCTGCTGGTCAGCACCTACATCACGCTCGGTCTGCGCCTGCAGTTGCCGTCCTGGCTGGTGATCCTGGTGGTCAGCCGCGATGTCATGATTGTGTCGGCCATTCTGCTCTCGGTGATCGTTGGACCGCGGGTGAAAATGCGCCCGCTCAGGATCAGCAAGTTCAACACCGTGGCCCAGATCGCGCTGGCGCTGCTGGTGCTTGCCGACGCTGGTTTCGGGCTTGGCTGGGATTTGCCGCGCACGCTCCTGATCTACCTCACGGCTGCGCTCACGGCAGCCTCGGCTGGTGCCTATCTGTGGAACTGGCTGCAGTCGATCCAGGGCCACACCGGCCAAGGCGGCGGCGCATGACCAATCAGGCTCGCCAGCTGGTGTTCGATCTGCCGCACCGGCCCGCCTCGGGACTGGAGGATTTCATGGTCAGCGCCAGCAATGCGGCGGCGGTTCGGGTCATCGACAGCTGGCCGCGGTGGCCGCATCCTTCGATGGTGCTGGTGGGGCCCGAAGGCAGCGGCAAAACGCATCTGGCCAATGTCTGGCGGCAGGCCGCTGCGGCGCACCAGATCGGTGCCGGCGAGCTTGCTGACGGCACCACCTTGACCGAGCAGCGCAGCATCGTGATCGAGGACGCCGACCGCCGTATCGGTTCGGAACGGGCGCTGTTCCACCTGATGAATCTGGCCCATGAGCACGGCGGCCATCTGCTGATCACGGGCCGCACCGCGCCCGGCGACTGGACCGTGATGCTGCCCGATCTGCGCTCGCGTCTGCGCGCCTGTCCGGTGGTGCAACTCGGCGAGCCCGACGAAGACCTGCTGCGCTCGGTGCTGGTCAAGCTGTTGCACGATCGCCAGTTGCCCGCGACGCCGGCAGCGGTCGCCTACCTCGCGCGCCATCTCGATCGCTCGATGGCGGCGACGCTGGCGGTGGTCGAAGCCATCGACAAGCTGCTGTGGGACAAACCCAGCGACATCACCCGCGAGGTCGCCCGCAGGGCGCTCGCCGCCATCGGCAAGACCGATGATGGGGAGGCCTAGGGTACACGTCTCTTCTCCCCGTCACGACGGGGAGAAGAAAATAGGTGCCTTTCACCTCCTGGTCACTCTGCTAGAACATCATGCGGGAGCGCTCGTCGGGCGCCAGATTTCCGGTGACCTCATGCAACGCAAGATCAAATCCTCCGATACGGTCGCCCCGCTCAAGACCAAGGGCAATCTGCTCAGCGATCCGCTCGCCGACCCCAAGCGCTTCTACAACCGGGAGCTGAGCTGGCTGCAGTTCAATCACCGGGTGCTGGAGGAAGCCGACAATCGCCGCCATCCGCTGCTGGAGCGGTTGCGCTTCCTGTCGATCTCGGGCTCCAATCTCGACGAATTCTACATGGTGCGGGTGTCGAGCCTGTTCGAGCGCTCGCATACCGGCGATACCACGCTCAGCGAGGAAGGGTTCACCGCCGCCGAGCAACTGGCCAAGATCAACGAGGTGGCCTCCAAGCTCACCAAGGACCAGCAGGACCTGTGGAATTCGCTGCGCGGCGAAATGGCCAAGGAAGGAATCCTGATTGTCGAGGAGTCAGAGCTGACCGAAGAGGACTACGACGCGCTCGAGCAGCGCTTCATGGACGAGCTGTTCCCGATCCTGACGCCGATTGCCGTCGATCCGGCGCACCCGTTCCCGTTCATCCCGTCGCTCGGCTTCACCGTCGTCCTCGACCTGCTGCATGCTGAGGACAACCGGACCATGCATGCGCTGCTGCCGATCCCACCCATGACGGCGCGTTTCATGCGCCTTGCCGATCTCGGTGGCCCGCTCGGCAATGGCAAGGTGCCGACCATCCGCTTCGTGCGCATCGAGCAGGTCATCAGCCTGTTCGTGACCAGGCTGTTCCCAAGCTATTCGACGCTCGGCCACGGCGCCTTTCGCATCCTGCGCGACAGCGATTTCGAGATTGGCCCCAAGGGCGAGGATTTGCAGCGCAAGGTCGAGGACGCGGCGCTGAACCGGCGCAAGACCGGCATGGTGATCCGGCTTGAGATCGATACCGCGATGCCCAAGAACCTGCAGCGCTTCGTGTTCGAGCAGCTCGGTGTCGGCGCGACGGAAATTTTCCAGCAGGAAGGCTTGCTTGGCCTTGCTGATACCAAGGAACTGATCGTCCCGGAGCGACCGGATCTAACGTTCACGCCCTATGTGCCGCGGTTCCCCGAGCGCGTGATGGCGCTGAACGGCGACTGCTTTGCCGCCGTCCGTCAGAAGGACTTCGTCGTCCATCACCCCTACGAATCCTTCGATGTGGTGGTGCAATTCCTGAAACAGGCGGTCGCCGATCCCAATGTCATCGCCATCAAGTGGACGCTGTATCGCACCAGCCGCGATTCGCCCGTGGTGCAGCTGCTGAAGGAAGCCGTGGAGGCGGGCAAGGCCGTGACGGCGGTGGTCGAGATCAAGGCGCGCTTCGACGAACTGGCTAACATCAGCTGGGCGCGCATGCTGGCCGAAGCCGGCGTGCATGTGGTCTATGGCTTCGTTGAGCTGAAGACCCACGCCAAGCTGGGATTGATCGTCAAGCGCGAGGGCGGCAAGATCGCCACCTACTGCCACATCGGCACCGGCAACTACCATCCGACCACGGCCAAACACTATACCGACATTTCCTTCTTCACCGCCGACCCGGTGATCGGGCGCGATGTCGGCCGCATCTTCAATTTCGTTACCGGTTATGCCGAGCCTGAGCAACTGGTGGCGATGGCCGCCTCGCCGCATGGCATCCGCAAGCGCATCATGCAGCTGATCGGCGAAGAGATCGGCCACGCCGAGGCCGGCCGGCCGGGTGCCATCTGGATGAAGATGAACGCGCTGGTCGATCCCGGCATCATCGATGGCCTCTATGCGGCGAGCAGGGCCGGCGTGCAGATCGATCTGATCGTGCGCGGCATGTGCTCGCTGCGTCCAGGTGTGCCTGGCCTCAGCGACAACATCCGCGTCAAGAGCCTGGTCGGCCGCTTCCTGGAGCACGGCCGCATCTATTGTTTTGGTGCCGGTCACGGCTTGCCGTCGCGCGCGGCGCTGGTCTATATCGCCTCAGCCGACATGATGATGCGCAATCTCGACCGGCGCGTCGAGGCCATGACGCCGATCCGCAATCCGACCGTGCACGAGCAGATCCTGGACCAGATCATGGTGGCGAACCTGCGCGACAATCAGCAGAGCTGGCGCATCATGCCCGACGGCAGCTCCGAGCGCATCGAGCCGCAGCCCGGCGAGGAACCGTTCAACGCGCACGAATACTTCATGAAGAACCCCAGCCTGTCGGGGCGCGGCGAGGCCCTGAAGCAGCATTTCCCACCGCGCGTGGCCTGGGCCGGAAGAAAAGAGGCATGAGCACCATCGCCGACTTGCTGCGTAACAATCGAGACCAGCTGGTGCCGCCGCGCGCGCGTGGACGGCTGGACGAGCGCACGCCGGTGTCGGTGATCGACATTGGTTCGAACTCGGTGCGCCTGGTGGTCTATGAGGGTGCCAGCCGCAGCCCGACGCCGCTGTTCAACGAAAAGGCGCTATGCGGTCTCGGCCGCTCGGTGGCACTCGATGGGCAGCTTTCGGGCGACGCCGTGCCGCGCGCCCTGGAGGCGCTGGCCCGCTTTCGCGCCCTCTCCTATCAGCTCGGCGCCGGCCGGCCTTGGGTGGTCGCCACGGCTGCGGTGCGCGATGCCGAGAACGGTGCAGCGTTTGTCTCCGAGGTGGAAAAAGTCTGCGGCGCCAAGGTCATGCTGCTATCGGGGCAGCGCGAGGCCGAGCTTGCCGCCATGGGCATCCAGTCGGGATTCCACCAGCCCGATGGCCTGGCCGGCGACCTCGGTGGCGGCAGCCTCGAATTGGTGGACGTTGGCTCGATGGGCATGAGCGCGGCGATCACGCTGCCGCTGGGTGGCCTGAAGCTGGCACAGCGCAGTGGCGGCAATCTGGCCAAGGCCGAGGGTCTGATCGCCGGCGATCTCGATGGCGTGCCATGGCTGAAACGCGGGTTGGCGCGCTCGTTCTATGCGGTCGGCGGTACCTGGCGCAACCTCGCCAAGCTGCATATGGAAGAGACGCAATATCCGCTGCACATCACACATGGCTACAGTATCGCAGCGGCCGAGGCGGTAAAGTTCTGCGAGCAGATCGCCAAGGGCGCCATGCTGCGCAACACGGATCTTGCGCGTATCTCCAGCGCGCGGCGTGAGGTCCTTCCGCTCGGCGCGCTGCTGCTCAAGCACATTCTGCAGCGGCTGGACGCAAGGGAAGTGGTGTTCTCGGTGCACGGCATCCGCGAGGGGTTGCTCTATGCGCTGCTGCCCAAGGCGGAACGCGCGCGCGATCCGCTGCTGGCCTATTGCGAGGACTATGCGGTGTTGCGCTCGCGCTCGCCACTGCACGGCCATGAGCTTTGTGTGTGGACGGATCAGTTATTCAAGGCGGCGGCTGTAAAAGAAACGCCCGAGCAGCGCCGTCTACGCCATGCCACCTGCCTGATGTCGGACATCAGCTGGCGCGCTCATCCCGACTATCGCGGCGAACAGAGCGTCGATCTGATCGCGCGCGCCTCGCTGGCCGGTGTCGATCATCCGGGGCGGGTGTTCGTGGCGCTGGCGGTCTGCCACCGCCATATCGGCAACGACAGATTGGCTGGCCCCGATAGCCGGCTGGCGCAGCTGCTGAGTCCGGCCGAGCAGAAGCGCGCCTTGCTGGTGGGTGCAGCCATCAGGGCGGTGCATATGCTGTCGGCCGGCGCCTCTGGCATTATCGGGCGCACGCCGGTGAGTGTGGAAGGCAAGAAGCTGGTGCTCTCGATTCCCAAGGACCTGGCCGTGCTCACCGGCGAACGGTTACGAAAACGCTTTGCGTTCGTCACCCAACTGCTCGAACGCCCAGCCGAAATCCGCATTGCGGGGAGGTAGTGGCACGGAGCCGCTGATTTATACCCGCCAACGGGTATTCTGACCGGTTGTCATAATTCGTTGCGGTGTGCCGGCCGGGCCTTCTATGCCCTGATGACGGGACGAACTGATCCAATGCCAACCTTCATTAATGTTGACCCATGGTCCCCTGGGCAATCGGTTGCCACTGGGTAGGGGCGCACAGCAGTGCGCCCCTACGTTTGCGAGCACGAGTCAAACGATAGGTTGGCCGGTATTAGAGCGGTCAAACCTCAGCAGAGCCGGTATTATTCGATCTCGATGGTGGGGAAAGGCACCTTCAGAGCCAACGCCCGCAACTCGAGAATGCGGCCATAGGCGCCGTTCGGCAGCACCTCGATCGATGACAGGAACAACGCTGTCCGGGCCTCTGCAAGGTTCGGCTGCAGCAGCGCCGCCTGCAGACCTGAGCGCAAGGCAGCCAGCGCCGACGGCGGCGTAGATGCTGCAGTGATCAATGGCAGGCCGGGCGCCATCGGGGCACGGGCGATGATGCGCAGCTTTGCGACGGCGTCCGGCTCGTGGCGCTGCGCCAGCGCCCAGCAGACGGCATCCATGGCGGCGATGTCGGCCTTGCCGGCCGCGACCATGGCGAGCGATTCGCGATGCCCCCCCGACAGCAAAGCGCGTTGCGGCGGCACGGCGCCTGGCGAGCACGCGATGGCCGCGCGCAGGGCCCAATGGCCGGACTGCGAATGTTCCGAATTGATCGCCGCCGTCGCCTGGCCGAGATCGGCTAGCGAGCAGATGCCGGTAGCGCGGCCGGCGATGACCATGCTGCAGTAGTTGCCGCCAGCGCAGCCGTCGACCGCATAGCCGGGCGTGGCGACCAGTTGCACCAGGCTCCGCAGTTCAGTCGCATACGGATATCCGCAGGTCTGCGCCAGCAAGAGGTTCGGAAAACGCCAGGGCGCATAATAGGGATGATCACGGATCAAATCCGCGGGGGCATCGACACCGTGTGTGACCAGGTGCTGGCGCACGAACCGCCAAACCGCGTCGTTGGCCCAAGCGACTTCCGGCCAATCATACATGGCCAGCGCGGCGATGGGCGGACTACTGCCCATTCTTGCCAGGCAAGAACGGATGTGGCATGGCCGCCCTGGTGCGGAACATATAGCGCCGTGCCACCTGCCAATAGCTCGAGAATGCATAATCGCCGTTTTCGGCCAGCAGGGCGCTCTTGGCCTCGGCGTAGCGCCGCGGCAGCTGGTACCACGGAGTGGTCGGCAGCCGGTGATGTGCAGCATGCAGATTGTTGTTCAGGAACAACAACCCGAACACGCCGCTCGGGTCCTCGATGATGCCGGTACGATGCGGCACTTCCGGCTCGGCACGATGCTCGATAAAGGTTCGCAAGCTGAGCAGCGAGAAGCCGGGATAGGCGACACCGAACAGATAAGTCCAGAAGCCGAGCCCGCAAACCGCCATGACCCACCACAGCACCATGGCGATGCCGAGCCCATGCAGCAGCCAGGCCACCTGCACCCGCCGGTCGCCGCTCGCGATCACCTTGGCCTCGGCCAGCCAGAAGCCGGGGACGCCAATCGCCGGACCGATGACGAGACGGCCAAGCAGCGTGTTGTTGATCTCGCGCACCCACTGCACGGGCGCGGGTAGCCGGTCCCAATCGGCCTTGGCCATGTAATTGGTCTCGGGGTCCTCGTAGGGGTCGGTCAGATTCGGGTCGTTGTGGTGTTTCAGATGCAGCGTCCGGAAGCGCCGGAACGGAAAAAACAGCCCGACCGCTGGAAACACCAGCGCCTCGTTGAGGAAGCGGTTGCGGGTCGGATGGCCGTGCAGCACCTCATGCTGGCAGGACGAATGCAGCGTCACGCACAAAGTGGCAAGCGCCAGGAACGGCCAATAGCCATCGTGGCCGGCTGCCCAGGTTGCCAGCATCCAGACGCCGGTGGTCGCCACGATGACAGCGACAGTCGGCCATTCGATTCGAGGGTGCAACGGCGGCATGATTGACAATTTCGAGCGTGGCGGATGATGAATCGTTCGATCACAGGAAGTTTACCAGTCCGGCGCGCAAGAGCCAATGGCCAACCATGTCGCAACTTGTGAATGGCAGCGCTACGGTGTGGACACGAAGCTCATTTTCGCCCGCGCGTGCCGTTTCTCGGCTTTGCATCTTGCCAGGTGAAGATGAACATCATGTCCCCGCTCCCGCCTCCATCGCGGCAACGCGCGCCTCGCTCCTCACCTTCTCCAGCAGCAGCGCCGCCTCGCTGCCGCGGATGCGCGATATATCGTCCTGGTACTTCAGCAGTGTGCCGAGCGTCGAATCCACGCTCACCGGATCGAGCGCCACCACATTCAGCGTCGTCAGCGCTTGCGCCCAGTTGATGGTCTCGGCGATGCCGGGATTCTTGTAGAGATCCATCTGGCGGATCGACTGCACGAACGCGACCAGCTGCCGCGTCAGCTCAGGGCCGGCCTCGGGCACCTTCAGCTTCAGGATGGCGCGCTCGCGCTCCAGGTTCGGGAAATCCACCCAGTGATAGAAGCAGCGCCGGCGCACCGCATCGTGCACTTCGCGCGTGCGGTTGGAGGTCAGGATGGTGATCGGCGGCTCGGCGGCTTTGATGGTGCCAAGCTCGGGAATAGTCACCTGATAGTCCGAGAGCAACTCCAGCAGGAAGGCCTCGAACGGCTCGTCTGCGCGGTCCAACTCGTCGATCAGCAGGATCGGCGCCTTGCCATCCTTGCTCAGTTCCAGCGCCTGCAACAGCGGCCGCTTCAGCAGGAATTCGGTCGAATAGACGTCGCGCTCGATGGCCTTGATGTCCTGCTTGCCGCCCGCGGACTCCGAGGCCCGGATGTGCAGCAACTGGCGGCCATAGTTCCACTCATAGACCGCCGAGGAGATGTCGAGCCCCTCATAGCACTGCAACCGCACCAGCGGCCGCCCGAGCGTCTCGGCCAGCACCTTGGCAATCTCGGTTTTGCCGACGCCGGCCTCACCCTCAAGGAATAGCGGGCGCTGCAACTTGAGCGCCAGGAACACCGAGGTCGCCAGCGCTTCGTCTGTGACATAGCCGCCGCCGAGCAGCATTTTCTTCGTCTCGGCGACGGAGTTGGGCAGTGCGGTCATGGATGGGTCCGTGAACAAATGGCCTGTCGCGGCATAAGAGCATGCCGGATCGCATTCGTCTAACGGTGGCCCAAGCAGACCGATCAGCGGCAGGACATCTGGAAACCCGTGGTGTACGAGTTCTCGCTCAGCACATCGATGGGCACTTCCCGGCATTGACCGCTGGCATTGACGGTCTGGCACAGATGCGAGACATCGACATTTTCCTGGCCATGTCCGTCGATCGAGATCCGCAGCGAGAACCCCTTGTCGGCATCCACGCAGATGGTTGCCTGCTTGCCCGGGCACACGGTGATGGTTCGTGTCTTGGCGCCGTCGGTCGGCTCAAGGCTGCGCGACAGCGATTGCGCGCCCCAGGCGCAGCCCGGTCGGTTCTGGGCGTTGGCAGATGATATGTTTACGGTCGCAAGTATGGCGATGGCGAGCATGCCCGTCGCCAGTTGCAAGTTCATTGTGCGTCTTGAAACACCTCGCATGCACCTCTCCCGATTGACCGCAGAACCCATACCGAATGTGTCGAGAAGTCTACACACTAAGCATAATGTGGCTAGAGATGCAATTTTGGTTCGAGTGGTGCTTGGTTGTGGTTTGGTTGCATCGGGATTCCTGCTTATCCACCTCATTCGGCCAACTTTAGCAGCCAGTACGGCATCGGCGGTGAGCAGACGGCCGCGTGGCTGAGTCGGGATCATGGCGGCCAGATCGTAGCGGCGGTTGAAGCGGTATTCGAACTCAGCCAGCGTGCGGTCGGCGTGGCTGCGCACGGCCGGGCGCTGCTCGCTGGCCGGGCTGATGGCCTACGGCAATGCCAACCAGATCGTCGTCGAGATGGCGCGCGAGGTGCTGCCGGTGGTCAAGCACACGCTGGTGCTGGCCGGCGTCAACGGCACCGATCCATTCTGCCTGTTCGATAGCTTCCTCGATGACCTGAAGCGCATGGGTTTCGCGGGTGTACAGAATTTCCCGACGGTCGGGCTGATCGACGGCAGGTTCCGCGCCAATCTCGAAGAGACGGGCATGTCATAAGTGGGCTGGTATTACTGCCTTGAAGCCAGTTGCGGCTGCGGTTTGGCGGCGCGGTGTGGAGCGGATCACCGCGCGCAATCAGAAGGCGCAATTATTTTTTAATACATCTCTTGATTGCAAGATGGGCACATGCCGGGTGTTTTGACAACTGAAAGTATCGTTGCTTCTACTTACCGAACACTAAAACAGCAATTAATCCTTTCTTAATCATCGCCGAATCACTACACCGGCAGTGATCAGAAAGTACGTCGGCGTCCGTTATCCACTTTTTTTTACCGGGCCGATGATGCTTGCTCATTGCTGCCGTACCCTCGGGTTTGTCCGCGCCTTCGTTACTCTGACATTCAGTGTGCTGACGTTTTGTGCAATGGCCGGCCAGGATGCTGCCTTGGCGGCCGGCAGCATCGACATGCAGGTCAAGAGCTGGATCCAGACCGTGCAGGGATTCGCCCCGCCGATCCACGATCCGGTGCCCGTGAACGGCACATTGATCTGGGACATCCAGGTCGAGAACAGCAACAACCTGCCCGCGCCTAACGCGACACTGAATGTCACTCTTCCGAGCCAATTCACGTTTGTTTCGGTCACGCAAGATACCGGAACCTGCACAAATGGTCCCAGCAACGCTGTCAATTGCAGCTTTGGAACGCTCGCTGGCACGCTGGTCGGTGGCAGACCGGCCGCCGTCCATATCTTGGTCCGGCCAACAGTGGTTGGCGTCTACAGTGTCGCGAACTCGAACAGCCCGGTTGCGCTGGTCGGGACCAGTGGTATCGAAGCCAATACCGACAACAATTCCCAGCCGCTGCCAACCACCGTGGTGGAGTCCGCGGACCTGACCATCACGAGCTTCGTTGCAACCCCCAATCCGGTCGTTGGCGGCGGCACGGTCAGCTATACCGTGGCAATCAGAAATTTGGGCCTCTACACTGCGGCCGGGGCACAACTCACATTCACTCTGCCTCCGGGCCTCGAGTACACGTCGGCGTTGGGCAGTGGCTGGAACTGTTCGGCCAGCGCCGGGTTGCTCACTTGTACCTCTGCTGCCGCAATCGACGCCAACAAACAGGCGGTAACGCTGACCTGGACCGGCAAGGTCACCTCCAACATCAGCGACGGCACGCTGACATCGTTAGCCGCCATTTCGTCGGAGACCCTCGACAGCAACGGCAGCAACAACAACGCGACGGCCAGCGTGGTGGTAAAGCCCGGCACGGATCTCGCCGTCACCAAGAGCGTCAGCGCCGATCCGGTGATCGGCGGCAGCACGGTCACCTTCACGGTGCAAGTCGACAATCTCGGCCCGTTCCCCGCCGATACCTTGTCCCTCACCGACACCGTGCCCGACGGTTTCACGGCCGTGGCGGCCGTGGGCGACGGCTGGACCTGCCTGGTGACGCCGCTCGGCGGGAACGCAGTCAAATGCGACCGGCCGGCATTGGCTGTCGGCAGCGCTCCGGCGATCACGATCACCGCGACGGCGCCAAGCAACGGCTACATCAAAGACACTCTCCTGTCGTCCGCTACCAATTCAGCGCAGATCACGTCGGCGACCACCGACCCGATCTCCGGCAATAACAGCGGCGCGGTGACCTTCAACGTGAAGCTGGATGGCCCCGACCTCGCCATCCACCTTACCCGCGGCACGCTGCCGGTCCTGGTGGTGCCGGTTGACACCGACATCACCTCCGAAATCTCGGTGCACAATCTCGGGCCGAGCGCGGGTCCGGGCCCAATTCCTGTGACCTACCAACTTGCCGCCAATGAGACCTTGGTTTCGTTCAGCGGCGACGGCTGGTCATGCTCGGCCGTTGGTACGATCTTGACCTGCAGCTTTGAAGGGTTACTGGCAGTTGGCGCCGATACCGCCGTCATGACGTTGGTGACAAAGAAGTCCACGTCCGGTCCGGTCGCCAGCCATGTCTGCACCGGGTTCAATGCGGCCTATGCCACCGACATCGATCCGGGCAATGATTGCACCGATCACACGGTCACTGTTACCGCCGGCATGGCTGACCTCAAACTGACCAAGGCCGTTGTAACGCCCGTCCCGGCATATCTGACGGTTGCACCTTTGAACGGCGAGATCACCTACGCACTCACGGTGACCAATCTCGGCGGTATCGATGCCACCGACGTCGTGCTCACCGATCCGATTCCGATGTATTCGGCGGCGTCGTTCGGCCGGCCGGCGACCACGGTATCCGGCACCTGGGGTACTGGCGGCACCTGCACCGGCACCAACACGCTAGTCTGCTCGCTCGGAACGGTCGCAGTCGGGGCCAGCACCATCGTCACCGTCAAGGTCAAACGGCCGATGACGGACGGTACGTGGACCAACAACGCCTATGCCTATTCGCAAGACCTGGGTGATCCGGACTGGACCAACAACAAGGCCAGCGCTGATGTCATCATCGATCCGGTGACGGATATCGAATTGACCCAGAAGGTGGCCAATCCCAACCCGGTCAAGGCGGGCGTCGAGACCAACTACAACATCTCAATTCGCAACAATGGTCCGTCGGCCGCTGACAACGTCGATGTTACGGACACGTTCACAAATCTGCTCACATCGGGCACGTTCACCTTCCTCGGCGCCACTGCGTCTGACGGCGGAACCTGTGATGATTATGTGGCGCCCCAACTGCTCTGCCACTTCGGTACCTTGGCGGCGGGCGCGGTACGCTCGATAACGATCAAGATCCGGCCGGACTACGACGCCACCAACATCACGGATCGGCATCTCGACAATCACGCCGTTGTCACCACCACGACGACGCAGAGCGACCCGGACAACGATGCCAAGGACGCGTCACTCGGCATCACCGGTGCCGAGGTTGATCTGCTGATCCACGACGTTGACCTGCGCGATCCGGTCGCTTTCGACAACACGCAGACCGAGAACCGGATTGTCTACCAGATCGACGTCACCAATTATGGCCCGTCCTACTCCACCGGCGTAACCTTCAACGACAGCTACACGGCGCCAGCTGGGCATTCGCTGACCTTCCTGTGCGATCTGGCGTCAGCAACCGCCGACAGCGATTGCTCGGCCCCGCCGGCGCAAAAGTGCGCTCCGGTCACAACGGGCGACAGTTCCAACATCAAATGCACCATCGGCGACCTGGCGGCGGGGGTGACCACCAAGCGCTATCTGGTCTACTCGATCAACGAAGAGCCCTTGGCGTCGGGGACAACCTTCATCCACACGGTCGACGTTGTTTCGAACGAACACGAGACCAAGGCGGCCAACAATCACGCTGCGGAAAAAACCACGGCCCGCATCCTGGCCGATGTCGAGGTGACCTCCAAAACCGCGACGCCTGGAACGGTCAGCCTGAACCAGCCCTTTGGCTGGAGGATCCTGGTCAAGAACAAGGGACCTGGCACCGCCGCCAATACGACGCTCACGGACACGCTGCCCGCTGGGATGGCGTTCACCGGCGCGCCAGTGACGGACACCGGCGTCTGTACGGTCGCTGGAGGCAGTTCGACGCTGAATTGCACACTCGGCTATCTGGCGAAGGATGGCATCGCCACCATCACGCTGCCGGTCAAGATGACAGCGTATCCGAGCGGCGGCACCGGCCACAACAGCGCGACGGTGGCGACGGAGTCGATCGATCTCATCAGTGCCAATGACAGTAAAACCGGCAATGTCTCCGTGATCGTGTCCTCGATCGCGGGCACCGTCTACCACGACAAGAACAACGACGGCACGCAGAGCGGCACGAGCGAGGCCGGCATCAAGGATGCCGAAGTCAAGCTGAGCGGCAAGGATAGTTACGGCAACACCGTCGCGCTGACGGCAACGACACTTTTGGATGGCACCTACAAGTTCGACGACCTGTCGCCGAGCGATAGCGATGGCTATACCATCACCGAGACGCAGCCCGTCAGCTACCTTGATGGTAAAGACAACATCTCCGGCAGTGTTGTTGCCAACAGCATCACGACCGATGTGCTTGCAAACCTCGCGCTGGCGCCGGACACGCACATTACAGGCTACAATTTCGGCGAGCTCAAAACCGTCAGCATCGCCGGCTTGGTTTGGCATGATCAGTCCAATGATGGCCTCGTGGACGGCGCCGAGGCCACACGCATTGTCTCGGTGCGGATCGACCTAACCGGTACCGACGATCTTGGTCACACCGTAACCGCCAATACCCAAACGGACGGCAGCGGCACTTATTCCTTCACGGGCCTGCGCCCGGGCACATATAAGCTCGCGGAAACCGAGGCGGCTGGCTATCTTCCTGGCTTGGCTGCTGCGGGCATTGGTGCCACGGACGCTGCCGGTACGTCCAACAACACGCCATTGACCGCAACCGATTTCGGCAATGTGATTGATGCCATTGGCCTGGCCAGTGGCGATACCGCGAGCAAATACAACTTCGGCGAACTGAAGCCGGGATCACTCGCCGGCACGGTCTACTACGACACCAGCGGCGGAGCGACCAAGACCGGACAACCGCCGATCGCGGGCGTCACGCTCACGCTGACGGGTACCGATTATCGCGGCCAGCCGGTGCCGGCGGCAACCACCACCACCGATGCTGCGGGAAACTACAGCTTCACCAATCTCGCTCCTGGCACCTATGTTCTGAGCGAAACGCAGCCGGCTGACTACCTCGACGGATCGGTCCAGGCCGGTACGCCCCTTGGCACCGTCGGTACCAACGACGTGACCGCCATCGGGCTCAAATCGGCAGTAGCGGGCGCGGGTTACGATTTCGGCGAGCGTTCGGCTGGCATTGCCGGCAGTGTGTTCAATGACCTCAATGATGATGGCATCCGCGATACCGGTGAGGCAGGCTTCGGCGTCGTCACCATCACGCTGACAGGCTGCGGCGTTTCGCGCAGCACCAGCACCGATGACAGTGGCCACTACCTGTTCGCGGGGCTGCCCGCCTGCGCTACCGGTTACACCGTCACCGAGACACAGCCCACGGGCATTTCGGAGGGAAAGATTCATCCCGGCGCCCCAGGTGGCGGGGTTGCCAGTGACAATTTCACGACCACTATTAACTCCATCTCAGGCATCAAGCTCACCAGCACCGATTATTCGACGGCGAATGATTTCGGCGAACACGGCCGGCCCGCCACCGACCTGAAGTGTGCGGTTTCCGATCCCGGTCCACGCAATATCCGCGAGCCGTTCGATCTGACTTTCACGATCAGCAACATCGGTTCGAGTGCCGCTCCTGCAACCACCGTGGCAGACACGCTGCCGGACGGCTTCGAGTTGACGCCAGCCGCGACCGGGCTCACCGCTCCGGCTGGCACCACCTGCACCCCAGGCACAGGGTCCAAGAGCTTCAACTGTTCGCTCGGCTTCGTGTTCAAGGCGACATCCATCGACATAACAGCGCACGTGCGCGCCATCAGTTATCCGGCGGGCGGCACGGCGTCGAACACGGCGACCGCAGCGACCGAGGGCAATGATACGCCGCTCACCAACAACACGTGCCTCTCGACACTGACGATCAAGAAATCGAGCCTGTCTGGCAGCGTATTTGACGATCTGAACGACAGCGGCATCCAGGACGAAGGCGAGGCCGGCATCAAGGACGCCGAAGTCAAGCTGAGCGGCAAGGATAGCTACGGCAACACCGTCGCGCTGACGACAACGACACTTTTGGATGGCACCTACAAGTTCGACGACCTGTCGCCGAGCGATAGCGCCGGTTATACCGTGACTGAGACGCAACCGGCGCTGTTTGCGGATGGCAAGGATACCGTTGGCGATAAAGGCGGCACACCGACCAATGACCCTCTCTTCGACGTTGTGAAGGAAATTCCGATCGGCCCGGAGATCGATGCCACGGGCTACAATTTTGGCGAAATCGGTCAGGGCCTTGCCGGCAAGGTCTATGTCGACAGCAACAATAATGGCACTCCGGATGCTGGCGAGCCGGGCATCGGCGGCGTGACGCTGACCATCACCGGCAAAAACGAGAACGGTACAGACGTTCTGATCACGGCCACCACGCTCGCCGACGGCAGCTACTTCTTCCCGGGGCTGAAGCCGAGCGACACTGCTGGTTACACCCTGACCGAAACCCAGCCCGCGCTCTGGGCCGACGGCAAGGATGCCCTCGGTTCCGCCAGTGGCACGCTTGGCCCCGACAAGGTCACGAAAATCCATCTGCCGCCAGGCAAGATCAGCAGCGACTACAATTTCGGTGAGCGCGGCGCGCAGTTGTGCGGGTTTGTCTACAGCGATCTCGACAACAATGGCCTCAAGGGCGCCAGCGAAGTCGGCGTGCCGGCAATCGCAGTCGCGCTGAGCGGCAACGATGCCAACGGCCAGCCCGTGACCCGCTCAGTGACGACCGATACACTGACCATGTCGGCCAACGCGCCGGGCCACTATTGCCTGACAGATCTGCCGTTGTCTGACGGTTCCGGCTACACGATCACCGAAACACTGCCGTCAACGGTCACACCCGGCAAGATCACCGCCGGCAGCCTCGGCGGCACGGCTGGCGCCGACGCCATCTCCGCTATCCTCGTCAGCAGCGTCGGCAGCACCGGCATCGACTACAATTTCGGCGTCATCGATGCGAACGCGGCCTCGCTTTCAGGCTACGTCTTCCTCGACGCCAACCACAATCGCAACCGCGACGACAACAACGGCCGCGGCGGCTGGAGTGTCCAACTGGTGCGGGGCACGCTCGGTGGCGAGACCAGTATCATCCTAGAATCGGCAGTTGACCGGCGTGCCTCGCAGTTTTGAGGCTGCGGTTCAACCCTTGGGTGTGGACGCCGGCAT
>JANLQJ010000069.1:0-26990 GCA_031367715.1 Hyphomicrobiaceae bacterium
CATCGATCGCGCGCTCAAGATCATGTTGTCAACCAATCATCTCGGCACAGTCGACGCGCCGAAGGTTCATCCGGTGGTCGCCTCCGCCGCTCGCGAGCTTCTCAACAAATCGGAAAACGAGCGCTCGGGCGTCGTCTCGACGGCCATGAGTTTTCTCGGCCTCTACCGCGATCCCGTCATCGCCGCCAACACATCCTGGTCGGATTGGCGCGTGGCCGATCTGGTCGCCGCCGAACGGCCGGTCTCGCTCTATCTCGTCGTTCCGCCGTCGGACATTTCGCGCACAAGGCCACTCATGCGCCTGATCCTCAATCAGATTGGCCGTCGCTTGACCGAGCACCTCGATCATGTTGATGGCCAGCGCCGCAAGCACAAGTTGCTGTTGATGCTCGACGAGTTTCCGGCTCTCGGGCGGCTCGATTTCTTCGAGTCGGCGCTGGCGTTCCTGGCCGGATACGGTGTGCGCGCCTTCCTGGTCGCCCAATCCCTGCACCAGATCGACAAGGCCTATGGGGCGAACCATGCCATTCTCGACAATTGCCACGTGCGCGTTGCTTTCGCGCCCAACGACGAGCGCACCGCCAAGCGGCTGTCCGATGCGCTCGGCACCGCCACGCAACTTCGCGAACAGCGCAATCTGTCCGGCAATCGCAGCGCCGCCTGGCTCTCGCACACCTCGATTTCGGAGCACCATACGCCGCGGCCGCTGCTGACGCCCGGCGAGGTGCTGCAGTTGCCGAAGGACGACGCGCTGGTGCTGGTGTCTGGGGTGCCGCCGATCCGGGCCAAGAAATTGAAATATTTCGAAGACGCCAATTTCCAGGCGCGGCGGCTTCCCGCGCCCACGCTGGCCGCCGGCCCCTTCGCCGATGCCCCACCCGCCCGCGCAGATGATTGGACGGGCAGCACACGCACGACCGACCCGCGACTTGAGCAGGTCTGGTCCGAGATGGTCACGCAGTCCGGCGAAGAGGAGCGCTTGCGGGCTCGCGTCCTTGCCAAGCCAGGGACGAAGAAGAAGCCCGACAAAGCGGCCGACCTACCGCTCTTCGCGGGGCGTGCAGCGAATCGGGACGACGCGACCCAGCCGAATACCGGTGAGGCAACGGCTGCCGAGACGGCGTTGGGTCAGGTGATACAGTTCGACGGACTGCGGATTTAGGTCGGAACGCCAAAAGCCGCGTTACAGCTTGGGATCGAGCCTTGGTATGACCGCAGCGCTACCTCCGAAGCCAGGTCAGCGCCGTGTTCCATACCTTACCAGAGCTGTTACGGGTTCGCGTCGTGGCGGTGACGACGTTTCGACTTTCGCAGAGATGGGCACCGGCTATAACGCGTAAGGTCCGGATTTGTGCAGTCAAGGACTGCTATCCAGTCAAAGCGCGCAGGAGCGTTGAGAATTCCAGCGAGTGACTGTGTTGCACGGCAGCATGCTGCCTGAGCTGATCGGTGAACAGCGGCACCACGTCGGAGCGGCGCATGGGCGTCAGCGGCTTGATCTCACCTGAGTTGGTCTGAACTACCACGTCGCGCTCGATGACGCTGCCGTCGCTAAGCGTTGCCGTGATGTGCAACTCGATCCGCTCCACGTCCGCAGGCCGTTCGCCCATGACCACGCGCTGGCCGTTGTAGCTAAGCCAGCGCGGCAGGGCCTGGCCGTTCGCCAATTCGACGCTGTAGTCGACCACATGGGCCTTCCCGAGCACTTCGGTGCTTGAGAGGCGCAGTATGAGTGAGCGGTCGCGCACAAGGCTTTCAACCACCACTTGGGCTTCACGACCGGTCGATGAGTCCATCGCGAAAGTCGAGCGGAGCGAGAAGCCGGTGAGCCCCTCGGGCTGCCAGAGCATCGTGGCCCGAGCGCTGTGGCTCTCGGTGGCGAAGCCCGACTGCCAGATTGTCTTCGTCGTCCCGGTGATGTCGCCGCCGACGGTCGACGACACTGTATGCCCGCTAAGTCCGCCCAGATTGCCGATCTGGTTGGCCGTGGCCACGACGATGCCTTGGGCCGAGATGCCGTCCGCAATGCTGTTCAAGGTGCCGGCATCGTGTACCGCCGCCACGACAGCCGGATCGGCTGTGATCCCCGTGTTGGAGGGGAGCCCGGTGAGCGTCGTTGGCGGCACGATCGGCGCTGGCGCCATTGTGTGTATGTCGGGGGCCACCAGTACCAGCGCCTTGGCGGTGGAGAAGCCGCCCTGGCCATCGGAGATCGTATAGGTGATGGTGGCCAGGCCAACGAAGCCGGACGCGGGCTGGAACGTCAACGTGCCATCAGGATTGACGGTGACCGTTCCGTCGGGGCTGCTGGCCTGAGTGACCGTGAGGGGATCGCTGTCCGAGCCACCGTCGTGGTCGTTGTTGAGCACCGGGATGGTGACCGGCGAATCCGGCTTGGCATAGGCCTTGTTGTCGGCCGCAACCGGGGCGGGATTCGAGAAGGTAAAGGTGACGGTGGTGGTCACCGTGCCGCCGTGGCCGTCGCTGGCCGTCACGACAATCGGGTAGACGCCATCGCCCAGGGGGCCGCCTTGCGACGCACTGGCCGTCGGCGCGCCAGAGAACACACCCGTCGCCGGATTGAACACGATGCCTGGCGGTAGCGATCCGGCCGGGATCGAAAGCACCAGCTTATCAGAGGCGTCGGGATCGTGGAACACCGCGCCGACGCTGACTGGAGCGATCGGCGTGCCATCCTGACCGGCCACGGTCGGTATGAGGTGCTGGGGATCGGCGGGCGGCGTGCCAGGATGAGCGGGATCGATCACAACCGGCGGATCGTTTTCTCCGACCACGGTGATTGTCACCTGGGCGGTGGCGAATCCGCCCTGACCGTCGCTGATTTGATACGTGAACGCATCGGACCCTGCCTCGCCGGCTGCCAGGCTCTGGAAGGCACCATTGGGCTGGTAGTCGTAGCTGCCATTGGCGTTCATCACTAGCAGTGCGCCGGACGGCAGCGCTATTGTGCCGCCGGGGACCAGGGCTGCGCCGTTCACTTGCGTGACAGCAAGCGGATCGGTGTCAAAACCGCCATCATGGTCGTTGGTGAGGACATTTCCGGGGATCGAGACCGCGTGCTCGTTGGCGGTCAGGGTATCGTTGATGGCGACCGGGGCTACGTTCGTGAACGTAAACGTCACAATCGTCGTGACCGTGCCGCCATGGCCGTCGTCGGCGGTGACGACGATCGGGTAGACGCCATTGCCGAGCGGTCCTCCGCCCGATGCGCCCGGCCCCGCGACACCAATGAAGGTGCCGGTGACCGGATCGAAGGCGATGCCGGGGGGCAAAGCTGTTGGGTCGACCGAAAGGGTTAGAAGGTCGCCAGTATCGGGGTCCTTGAACAGCTGTGCAACGGTGATGGGAACGATGGGAGCGCCGTCACTGGCGTTCTGGACCGGCACAAGATGCATCGGGTCGGCGGGCGGAACGCCGGGATGGGCGGGATCGACTACGACGGGGGCGTCGTTCTGGCCGGTCACCACGACAAACACGGTGGCGGTGGCAAAGCCGCCCTGGCCGTCGCTGACCTGGTAGGTGAAACTGTCGGTCGCAGTCTGGCCAGCGCCCAGGCTGAGATAGGCGCCGTTGGGATTATAGGTGTACTGGCCAAGCGCATCCATGGTGAGCAGCGCGCCCGATGGCAGCGCAACGGCCGCACCTGGCGTGAAGGTCGCTCCGTTCACCAGGGTGACGGCGAGCGGATCGGTGTCGGCGCCGCCATCATGGTCGTTGGTGAGCACGGCACCAGTGGTCGTGCCGTGTTCAAGGACAGTGTTGCTGTCGTTGCTGGCGACCGGGGCCGGATTGGCGATTTGGAACACAACGATGGTCGAGACCGTGCCACCATGGCCATCGCTGGCAGAGACCACGATCGGATAGACGCCGTTGCCCGACGGACCGCCTTGCGAGGCTGACGGGTCAGCGGTGCCCGAGAACGTGCCTGTCGCCACATCGAACGCAATGCCAACCGGCAGCTGCAGCGGGTTCACGGACAACACAAGTGTGTCGCCAGTGTTCGGATCGGTGAAGTACGACATCATATTGAGCGGCGTGATCGGTGATCCATCGGCACCGGACTGGGTCGCCACGATATGCAACGGATCGATTGGCGGCGTGCCGGGCTGGGCCGGATCGACAACCACGGGCGAGTCGTTCACGCCAGTCAGGGTGATGTTGACGGTGGCTGTGGCAAAGCCGCCGTTTCCGTCGCTCACCTGATAGCTAAAGCTGTCAGTCGCGGTCTGGCCGAAGCCGAGGCCCGGATGGGTGCCGTTCGGATCGTAAGTATAAGATCCGTCGGCGTTCATAACCAGTAGCGCGCCGGAAGGCAGCGAGAGGGTTGCGCCGGGGACCAACGCCTGGCCGTTGACCTGAGACACTTGGAGTGGGTCGCTATCGCTGCCACCATCATGGTCGTTGGCCAGCACGTTGCCGGCGCCTGCCGCGCCATGGACCGGCACGGAGACGCTGTCGTTGGCAGCCACCGGGGAAACATTGGCGATCACCATGGTGACGATCGTCGAGGTCATGCCGCCATATCCGTCATTGGCGGTGACGACGATGGGATAAGTGCCGTTGCCAGCCGGACCACTTTGCGAGGCCGCGGCTCCTGGCGTGCCCGCGAAGGTGCCGGTCGTCGGATCGAAGGTGAGGCCTGCCGGCAGCGAGCCGGCTGGAACCGAAAACGTCAGCACGTCACCGGCATTGGGATCGGCGAAATAAGCGGCGATGCCAATGGGTGTGATTGCACTGCCGTCGCTGCCAGATTGTACCGGTACGACGTGCATGGGATCGGCTGGCGGCATGCCGGGATGGGCCGGATCGACAACGACCGGGGCGGCATTGGCGGCGTTCACGGTGATCGTGACCGACGCCGTATCGAAACCGCCTTGGCCGTCGCTGACCTTATAAGTAAAGCTGTCGGTTGTTTGCTGACCATGGCCAAGCGTAGCGCCGAAGCCGTTGGGATTGTAGCTGTAGGTGCCATCCGGATTGATCGTCAGAATTGCGCCCGAGGGCAGATTGACGGTGGTTGGACCGGTCGCGTTGATGGCCGCGCCATTGATCTCCGTCACCGTCAGCGGATCGCTGTCGCTGGCGCCGTCATGGTCATTGGCAAGAACGGTGCCGGCGCCGGTCTGGTCGGCGGGTAACGCCAGGATGTCGGCCGCAGCGACTGGCGGGGGATTGCCGATCGTGAAGGTGACTATTGTCGTGACGGTGGAGCCATGGCTGTCGGTTGCCGTGATCGCGACGGGATAGATGCCGTTGCTGGCGGGGCCCCCTTGAGAGGCCGACGAAGTTGGCGTGCCGGAGAAGGTTCCGGAGGCCGGATCGAAGGTGACGCCGGCCGGGAGCGCGTTCGCGGGCACCGTGAGCGCGAGCATGTCGCCGCTGTCTGGGTCTGTAAAGAAGCCGCTGATAGTCAGTGGCGCAATGGCGGCGCCGTCCTGCGCGGACTGAGCCGGCACAATGGCAGCGCCTGGCGCCACTGGCGCGCCGGTCGTTGGATCGACGACCAGCGGGGCGTCGTTCTGGCCAACGATGGTGATGGTCACGGTCGCGGTTGCAAACCCGCCATTGCCGTCGCTGACCTGGTAGGTGAAGCTGTCGGAGGCCGTCTGGCCCAGACCCAAGCCATTGAATTGGCCGTTGGGATCATAGCTGTAGGTGCCATTGGCGGCCATGACCAGCGTGGCGCCCGAGGGCAGGGCGAGAGAGGCGCCTGGTGTGAAGGCCACGCCATTTATCTGCGAGACCGAGAGGGGATCGGTGTCGGCGCCGCCATCGTGATCGTTGGCAAGGACCGCGCCGCTGGTCGTACCGTGTTCCTGGACGGTATTGGAGTCGGGTGTGGCAACCGGCGGGACGTTGCCGATCGAGAAGGTGACAATGGTGGTGACCGTCGCGCCGTGGCTGTCGGTGGCCGTCACGGTGACGGCGTAAACACCGTTGCCGTTGGGGCCACCTTGAGAGGCTGCAGCCGTCGGCGTGCCGGAGAATGTCCCGGTCGCAGGATCAAAGCTGATGCCGGGCGGCAATGCGGTGGTCGGAACCGATAGGGTTAGTGAATCGCCATTGTCGGGATCCTTGAACAGGGTGATGACAGAGAGTGGCGCAATGGCGGCGCCGTCGCTGCCGTTTTGGACCGGCACGAGATGCATCGGGTCGGCGGGCGGAGCGCCGGGATGGGCGGGATCGACCACGACGGGGGCGTCGTTCTGGCCGGTGACCACGACGAACACGGTGGCGGTGGCAAAGCCGCCCTGGCCGTCGCTGACCTGGTAGGTGAAACTGTCGGTCGCAGTCTGGCCAGCGCCCAGGCTGAGATATGCGCCGTTGGGATTGTAGGTGTACTGGCCAAGCGCATCCATGGTGAGCAGCGCGCCCGATGGCAGGGGAATGGCCGCACCCGGCATGATGGTCGCACCGTTCACCTGGGTGACGGCGAGCGGATCGGTGTCGGCGCCGCCATCGTGGTCGTTGCCGAGCACGGTACCGGTGGTCGTGCCGTGTTCAAGGACAGTGTTGCTGTCGTTGCTGGCGACCGGGGCCGGGTTGGCGATCTGGAAGATCACTGTCGTCGTAACGGTCGCGCCGTTGCTGTCTATGGCGGTGACGACGATCGGATAGGTGCCGTCAAGGTTAGTCCCGCCCTGCGATGCCGACGATGTCGGCGTGCCCGAGAAGGTGCCCGTCGCGGCGTCGAATATCACGCCCGGAGGCAACGCGCTGGCCGGAACCGAATAGCTCAGCACATCGCTATTGTCGGGATCAGCGAAGTAGGCGCGCACGTCGAGCGGCGCGATCGAGCTACCATCGTTGGCCGGCTGCGAGGGAATGACGTGGTTTGGATCGGCTGGCACGCCCGGATTGGCCGGATCGACCACCACGGGCGCCTCGTTCTGGCCCGTGATGACGATCGAGACAGTGGCCGTGGAGAAACCGCCCTGGCCGTCGGAGATCTGGTAGGTAAAGTTGTCCGACGTGGTCTGATTGAGTGCCAGGCCGTTGAACGCGCCGTTGGGATCGTAAGTGTAGTTGCCGTTGGCCGCCATGACCAGATGGGCGCCCGAGGGCAAGGTGATTACGCCGCCCGGAACAAACGCCGCCCCGTTGATCTGTGTGACGGACAGCGGGTCGCTATCGTTCGCGCCGTCGTGGTCGTTGGCCAGCACTGCGCCGGTGGTTGTGCCATGTTCTAGGACGCCCTTGCTGTCTGGCATTGCCGCTGGCGGAGGATTGCTGACGGCGTAGTCGAAGGACGTGGACACCGCATTGCCGGCGGAGTCCTTGGCTGTCAGTGTGATCGCATAGGGCCCGCCCTGCGAGGCGCTGGCCGAGAGCGTGCCCTCGATGGCGTTTGTGGCCGGATTGTAGGTGAGTCCTAGTGGCAGCGGCGAGGTCGTGATTGTCAGCGTATCGCCCGGATTAGGATCTTTGAAGACGGTGTTGAGGCTGATCGACACCGTATCGCCATCGAGCGACTGCTGTCCCGGAACCGGCTGATTGACGACCGGCGGCAAATTCGCATAGGGAACGGAGATGGTGAGGGTCGTGGACGACGTGCCGCCGTGTCCGTCGCTGACGGTATAGGTAATGCTGGTGGTTGCCTTGGTGCCAGGCAGGAGACTGTCGAAGTCGGTCCCGGCATTGAACGTGTACGACCCATCAGGCTGGATCGTGAACGTGCCACCATTCGATCCCGGGATGGTCACGCCGACCATGGCCGGTGCGCCATTGACCGCCGATACCGTCAGTACGTCGTGTTCGGGATCGGTGTCGTTGGCGAGCAGTCCAAGCGGGGCCACCACCGAAATCGAGGTCTGCGGCAGCGCCGTGTTAACATCGGGATTTGCCGTTGGATTATCGTTCTGCCCACTGATCACAACCGTGACGGTTGCGGTCGAGAATCCGCCCTGGCCATCGCTGATCTGGTAGGAGAAGGTATCGGCCACGCTCTGGCCGACCTGCAGCGAGGCGAAGGCGCCGTTCGGGTCGTAGACGTAGGTACCGTTCGGATTCATCGTCAGCAGCGCGCCCGATGGCAACACAATCGGACTGCCGGCGGTGAAGGTCGTGCCGTTGATTTGCGTGACGCTCAATGGATCGGTATCGCCGCCACCGTCGTGGTCGTTGGCGAGAACGTTGCCAGCGGTCGTTGCATGTTCGGCGACAGTAGTGCTATCGGGCGTGGCCACTGGCGCTGCATTGCCGATGGTGAAAGTTACCGTGGTTGAGGCGAAACCGCCGTTGCCGTCACTGGCCGTGACCACGACGTTGTAGAAGCCGTTGCCTGCCGGGCCGCCTTGCGAGGCGGCGGCCGTTGGCGTTCCGCTGAAGGTGCCGGTGGCGGGATCGAAGCTGATGCCGGGCGGCAGCGCTGCCGCTGGGATCGGCAACAAAGTCAGCGTATCGGCCTTGTCCGGATCGGCAAAGAAGCTCTTGACCGTCAGCGGAACAATAGCCGTGCCGTCGATCGCTGTCTGCGCGGGGACCACATGATTCGGGTCAATGGGTGTGCCGGGATGTGCGGGATCGACAATGAACGGCGCTTCGTTCTGGCCCGTAATGGTGATGCTGACGGTGGCCAATGCATAGCCACCCTGGCCGTCCGAGACCTGATAGGTGAAGCTGTCGGTGGCCGTCTGGTTGACGGAGAGGCCATTGAAGGCGCTGTTCGGATCATAAGTGTACGTGCCATTGGCCTGCATGACCAGCAGGGCGCCGGACGGCAGCGTGACGGTTCCGCCAGGCGTATACGCCTGATTGTTGATCTGCGAGACCGTCAGCGTATCATGGTCGAGGCCGCCATCGTGATCATTGGCCAGCACTGCGCCGCTAGCCGTGCCGTGCTCGGCGACCGTGTTGACGTCGTTGACAGCCACCGGCGGCACGTTGGCGACATTGAAATTGAACGTCGATGTGACCGTGCTGCCGCTAGGGTCCTTGGCGGTGAGCGTGACGAGATAAGGACCGCTGTGCTGCGAGGCGCCGGACGTGAGCGTCCCTTCGATGGCGCCGGTGAGCGGATTGTAGCTCAGGCCCGGCGGCAGGCCGGTGGCCGTGATGGTGAGCGCATCGCCGGGGTTGGGATCGGCGAACACGCCGGTGAGCGGGATCGAGACGGGATTACCGTCAGAGGAGTTTTGCGCTGCGATGGGCTGGTTGACCACGGGCGGCAGGTTGGTGAAGGGGACCGAGATGGTCAGCGTGGTGGTCGAGAACCCGCCGTGGCCATCGCTGATGGTGTAGCTGACGCTGGTCGAAGCCGAGGCGCCAGGCAGCAGACTGTCAAAGGCGTGGCCCGGATCGAACGTGTACGATCCATCAGCAGCGATGTTGAACGTGCCGCCATTCGAGCCAGTCACCGCCGCGCCGACATTGCCGGCCGTGCCATTGATGGCCGTGACGGTGAGGAGATCGTGCTCGGCGTCGGTGTCGTTGGCCAGCACGCCAGCTGGCGCCAGCACCGAGATCGCGACCTGCGGATTGGTCGTGTTGTTGTCGAGATTGGCGACCGGGGCGTCGTTCTGGCCCTGGATGACGATGGTGGCCGTGGCGGTGGACACGCCCCCCTGGCCGTCGCTGATCTGATAGGTGAAACTGTCCGTCGCCGTCTGGCTGGCGCTCAACGAAGCAAAGGCGCCATTGGGATTGTAAGTGTACGTACCGTTTGCCGCCATGACCAGCTGCGCGCCCGACGGCAGCGTGATCGTGCTGCCCGGCGCCAAAGTCTGGCCGTTCACCAGCGTCACGGCCAGCGGATCGGTATCGCCGCCGCCGTCGTGATCGTTGGCCACCACGTTGCCCGAGACCGTGCCGTGCTCCTGCACCGTGGCGCTGTCGTTCTGGGCGACTGGGGCGGGATTGCCGATGGTGAAGGTAACCGTGGTCGAGACCGTGCCGCCATTGCCGTCGCTTGCCACCACCAACACGCTGTAGACGCCGTTGTTGGCCGGCCCGCCCTGCGAGGCATTCGACGTGGGCGTGCCCGAGAAGATGCCGGCAGCGGCATTGAAGGTGACGCCGGGCGGCAGTGCGCCTGTGACCGACAAGGTGAGCGTGTCGGCCTTGTCGGGATCGGCAAAGAAGCCCTTCACCGAGAGCGGCGTAATGGCCGTGCCGTCCAGGCCCGTTTGCGCCGGTACGATGTGGTTGGGATCGGCAGGGGACGTGCCCGGATTGGCCGGGTCGACGATGACCGGCGCTTCGTTCTGGCCGTTGATCGTGATGGTGACGGTGGCCGTCGCAAAGCCGCCCTGGCCGTCGCCCACCTGATACGAGAAGGTATCGGTTGCAGTCTGGCCGACCGAGAGGCCGTTGAAGGCGCCGTGCGGATCGTAGCTGTAGGCGCCCGACGCCGTCATGACCAACTGGCCACCCGACGGCAGCGTGATCGTGCCACCCGGCGTGAAGGTCGCGCCATTGATCAATGTGACGCTCAAAGGATCGCTGTCGGCCCCGCCATCGTGATCGTTGGCGAGCACCGCGCCCGTGGTCGTGCCGTGTTCGATCACGGAGTTCACGTCGTTGACGGCGACCGGGGGCGGATTGCCGACGTTGAGCTGGAACGTGGACGTCGTAATGCCGCCATGCCCGTCGTTGGCAGACAGTGTGATGGTGTAAGGCCCGGCATGCTGCGAGGCATCAGCCGCCAGCGTGCCTTCGATGGCGCCGGTGACGGGATTGTAGTTCAAACCGGATGGTAGCCCAGTGGCCGTAATGGTCAGCGTATCGCTGGGGTTGGGATCGGCGAAGACGCCGGTGACAGGAATGGAAACCGCCGCCCCGTCAAGAGAGGTCCGCAACGGCAGCGGCTGGGCTACGATAGGCGGAAGGTTGGTGTAGGGTACCGACACTGTCAACGTGGTGGTCGAGAAACCGCCGTGCCCGTCGCTGACGGTGTAGCTGACGCTCGATGTGGCGCTGGCGCCGATTGGCAGGCTATCGAACGCCGTGCCAGGATTGAATGTATACGACCCATCTGTGTTGATGGTGAACGTGCCGCCATTGGTGCCGGCAACAGTTGCGCTGCTGCCGATGATGGCAACATTGTTCACTTTGGAAACGGTGAGCACGTCGTGCTCGGCGTCGGTATCGTTGGCAAGAAGCCCCGCAGCAGCCCCGACCGAGATCGGAACGTGCGGATTGGTCGAATTGGTGTCCGGATTGGCCACTGGCGCATCATTGACGCCCGTGATGGTGATGGTGGCCGTGGCGGTCGCAAGCCCCCCCTGGCCGTCGCTGACCTGGTAGCTGAAGCTGTCCGTGGTCGTGGCAGCTGCGGCCAGACTGTTGAAGGCGCCGTTGGGATCGTACGAGAACGTTCCATCGGCGTTAGGCGTCAGGATCGCGCCTGACGGCAGCACGATTGGCGCGCCCGGCGACATGGCGACGCCGTTGACCTGAGAAACCGTCAGCGCGGCATGCGCCGTATCGATGTCGGTGTCGTTGGCGAGCAGTCCGGTCGCCAGCGGCACGGTCAGCACGGTCTTTTCGCCTGTCCCGTAGGCGTCGTTTGCAGCGACCGGCGCATCGTTCACCGGCACGATGGTGAGGTTGACGGTCGCGGTCGAGACTCCCCCATTGCCATCGGAAATCGTATAGGTGAAGCTGGCCGGGCCGAAATAGTTCGGGTTCGGCGTGAAGACGGGATTGCCGGACAGATCCAGCGTCACGGTCCCGTTCACAGGAGCCTGTACCGACGTGATGGTAAGTGTATTGCCATCCACATCGGTGTCGTTGGCGAGCAGCGTGGCGGCCGGTATGGTGATGGGCGTGTCTTCGTTCGTGCTCGCCGTATCGGTATTGGCGACCGGCGGGTCGTTCACCGGTGTCACCGTGATGGGGATGGTCTGGATAATGGAAGACAACGCGCCGTTGGAAGCCACGACGCCATTGTCCGTGCCGTCATCCTTGACCTGGATGGTGAGCAGATCCGGGCCGTTGTAGTTGGCCGTGCCCTGATATTTCAAGCCGGCGATGGCTGCGTTCACCTGGGCGAGCGTGCCGGTGAAGATGATCGTGCCCGAGTTATTGCCACTGAGACCCGTGAGGCCTGCCGTGGTGCCGAGTGTCAACGTCCCGTGCGCCACCGACAAAGTGACGGTTTCCACGCCCGTCGTCGAGGCGTCCACGTCGGAAATGACGATAGCGTTGGTGTTTCCGGACGAGAACACAAGCGCAGTATCTTCGGCAACCGTCTGGGCGGTGGGAATAGCCGTGACCGGAGCATCGTTGACCGGCTTGACGGCAATAGCCACGGTACGGAGCGTGGACGACAGAACGCCGTTTGAAGTGACGTTGCCGTTGTCCTTGCCGTCGTCGGTCGCCTTGATGGTGAGCGTGTCCGTGCCGTTGGCATTGGCGTTGCCTTGGTAAGCGAGCCCGGCCATCGCCGCATTCACCTGGGCGACTGTCCCCGTGAAGACGATTGTGCTTGAGCCATTGCCAGAAATGCCGGTCAAACCGGTTGTCGAGCCTAGATTAAGAGTGCCCTTGGTGACGGTCAGCGTGACGGTTTCCAGACCGCTTGCACCGGCGTCGATGTCGGACACAGTGAGGGCATTGTTGTTCGCTGCGGAAAAGACGAGTGGGGTGTCTTCCAGTACCGTCAGGGTTGTTGCGGGACCCGATGTGACGGGGACGTCGTTCACAGGTGCGATGTTGAACTTGAAGGCGTTCGGCGTCGGGTCGAGATCGACACCGCCGTTGGCGATGCCGCCGTTGTCGCGCACTTGGAACGTGAAGCCGCCCAGGTTGGCGCCGTTGAGGTTGGTAGCCGGCGTGAAGGTAAGCGTCGCAAGCTGGGCAAGTGTGAGCTCCTGCCCGGCCGTGACGGCGACGCCGCCAACTTTGAGCACGCCGTCGGTAGCTGCCGGCAGCGTGGCAATGATGACGGATTGGAGGCTATTGGCGTCGATGTCGGTGAAACCGAAGTCTGCCGCAGCGAATGTGTACGGTGTATCTTCGTTGATGACGACCAGCTTGTCGGCACCGGCCGGCGCGTCGTTCACGGGCAGGATCGTGATCGGGACGGTTTTCACTACCGCCGAGAGCGCACCGTTGCTGGTCGCAACGCCATTGTCCTTGCCATCGTCCTTGACGGTGATGGTCAGCGTGTCGCTGCCGTTGACATTGGTGTTGCCCTGATAGGTCAGGCCATCAATGGCAGCGTTCACCTGGGCGAGCGTGCCGGTGAAGCTGACAGTTGCGGTGCCGTTGCCTGTCAGGCCGGTGATGCCGACGGTCGAGCCGAGGTTGATCGTGCCCTTGGTGACTGTTAGCGTTACGGTTTCCAAGCCAGTGGCGCCCGCATCGATGTCGGAAATCGAGAGCAAATTGGAGTTGGCCGCCGAGAACATCAAGGTAGTGTCTTCGGACACGGTCTGCGCGGCTGTCGCGGATGTGACCGGCGCATCGTTGACGGCGGTGACGGTGACGTTGACTGTAGCGGTTTCCGTGACGCCGCCCGAGGTGACCGTGTAGGTGAAGCTGTCGGGTCCGTTAAAGTTGGTATTGGGCGTATAGGTTATTGCTCCACTGGCTAGGAATGTGACCGTGCCGTTGGCGCCCTGGGTTACCGACGTAACCGGATGTGTCGGATTCTCGAAGCTATCGACCGTAGCGCCGAGTGTGCCAGTGACGGCATTGAACGTGAGCGGCGTGTCTTCCGGCGTGCTTACCGCGTCGTTGGTGATGTCGGCGACGGCCGTGATGTTGATATCGACCGACCCGCTACCGATCTGCGGACCATTCGAAGCCAGGACACCAGAGTCCTTGCCGTCGTCCTTGACCGAAATGGTCAGCGTGTCCGGCCCAGCCGTGCCCGTCCCTGTGCTGTTGTAGTCTGGCGTGTTGAGATAGGTGAGGCCGTTCATGGCGGTGTTCACCTGAGCGACCGTGCCAGTGAACGAAATCGTGCCCGTACCGTTGCCGGTCAGGCCGGTCAGGCCCGTCACGCTGCCGAGTGTCAACGTTCCGTGGGCGACCGAAAGCATGACGGTCTCCAGGCCCGCCGCGCCCGCATCCACGTCGCTGACCGTGATCGCGGTGCCCTTGGCCGCCGAAAAGACAACCGAAGTGTCCTCCAACGTCGTCTGAGCGCCAGGATTGGCGACGACGGGAGCATCGTTCACGGCCGTGACATGAATGGTCGAGGTGGTTGGATTGCTCAACGTCGTGCCGTTGGCGATCGAGATGTTCAAGACTCGGTCAGTGGTGACCGGCGTGTCCGACGTGTTCTTGAAGGTGATGGCTTGCATCGCGCTCAAGTAGTTGGCCGCGGTATCGGTACCGCTCAGCGTTACGGTGATCTTGCCGCCGGTCAGCGGGCTGACGGTGAAGGATATGCCGGCCGGCAGGGTGCCTACCAGCAGTTGATCCGTTGCCTGTGCGTTCGTTAGCACGATTGTGGCCGCCGTGAACGTCGCGGTCGGGCTCAACGCCGAGCCGTCGATGTTCCTGATCGTAGCGTCTGTATCGACCACCGGCACGCCGGCGCCATTCTCGACAAACGTGTTCTGATAGTTGAAGCCGGTCGCCGTCGAGTTGTTGCCGTCCAGATCCAGCAAGCTGCCGACGGTGACTGCGCCTGGGATCGTGTAGGTGCCGCTACCATCGTTCTGGAACTGCCGTCCAGATGCGCCCGGCGCTGTAAAATAGGTGATGTCCCAGTTCGAGCTGTTCAGCCAGGAGTACTGAATGATCGACGGTGCTGTGCCGTTTTCGCTAATGGTGCCATCGGCGCGAATGAATCCGGCGGTCGACGTGACCACCAAGTCGGTCGGATTGGCGACGGAATAGGTCAAGAGGCCTGTCTGGCTGGCAGAGACCGACTCCAGCAGATAGGGAGGCGGATTGGCCCCATTGGGCGCGGCGCCCGTGCCATCAATGTCGCCGATGGCGATCTTGATATCTGCAAAGAACGGCGTCGAGTTCGCTGGTGTCGTTCCGGCCACATAGAGCGCCCAATGGACGGTCACCTGGCCACCGTCCGCGCCGCCGCCCATGGTCATGGCTGCGGTATTGTTGCCGGTCGGCCCAGTGCCGTTGCCCCAGCCGATGGTGTCGCCGACGGTCGAACTCGTGATCGTTCCGACCAGGTTGATGTTGACAGTGACGCCGCCGATGACTGCGGTGCCGACATTTTTGTAGGTTGCGGTATCGCCGTTCAGGGGGCCGCCGACATGGGTGCCGGTCGTGAGCACCGGAGCCGTCGCCGCATTGATCGAGAAGACCGCCAGCGTGCCGTCCCAATCGCGCGCCTGGATAGACATCGCCTCGATGGTGCCCGTGTGCTTCTCCAACACCCAGTCGCCGAGGCGGCTGGCCGCGCCGGTCAAGTTGGTCGACGCGGCGATATCGTCCCCAGTCAGCTTGGCGATCGTGGAGATAAATTTGTCGCCGGCGCTCCCCTCGGCCACATCGCAACCGTAGATCAGAATGTCGCCGCCCTTGCGCAGGGCATGACCGATACCGGCGAGCGCTTCGGTATGGGTGGACAGACTGTCGCTGGTCAGAACATCACTGCCCAGCTGCAGCATGCCTGAGGCGCCGTGGGAGAGGATGTGGATGGAATCGACGTAGGTGTGGCCGTTCAGATAGGCCGCGATCTGCTCCAGGCCGCCAGATTCTGTTGTGAGCAGCACGACTTTGGAACCGGGAGCCAAGTCCGCGACGATGCGCTGGTAATCCTGCACGCGCGAGTCGATGAAGACAACGGATTCCACCGGAGCAGCAGGCGGGAGGGCGTGCAACGCATCCACGAGCGTCGAATGTGCCAGCGCGGCCGCATCCGGGTGCTGAGCATCACTGTGAGGCGCAGCGTGATCGGCCGCCGCATCGACCGTGGCGAGCAACGCGCCGTCGAACACCATGCGCGGCTCAAGCACGCGGTAGACCAGTCGCAGGGAAGGAGCCGTCGCAACATCAAGCACCGCAGCCTTGTTCGTCAAAGTTGCGTTCGGTGTCAAGAGAGTCATCGTTGCAAAGCTCCGTAATTCCCCGTAAGTGCCGCCCACGCGGACTTTGTCTAGGGACGAGGAACCTTCGCACCAACCTGTTAATGAAGCCTCACCCGATCGTTACATTTTGAGGCATTTTGGTCACTATAATAATCCGTCGCTTGGCCTGGCGCGGAGTTAAAATAATGAAATACATGGAAAAACCGCCAAGCCCAGACTGATTCATGACGAATCGGATACTCAGCGTCCGGCTGGTCAATTTATTAACGCCATCATATCAAAATAAATTCTGTGCATAAGAATCGAATCGCTTGTAGGAGGCGAGTGCCGTGTTGATGTTCCGGTCCAGTCGATAAGCAAACCCTTCCACAGCTTTGGTAGGGCGCTAACTGATTGAACCGCCAGCGTTGTGATTTTTTCCTTCGACAACGCCCAGGCAACCATGCGCCCGCTCCGGATCTATGCCGTCCTCTGCTGCTCGACCGCTTGCCTGGCGCTGGCTGGCTGCTCGTTCCAATATCCGCAGCTGAGCCTAAAAGAGGTTCTCGCGACCGGGACGACCAATGCGTTGCGCACCACCGAAATGCAGGAGCCGATCACCAGCGCCGTGACGCTGCATGAGGCCCTGGCTCGCGCGATCAAATACAACCTCGACTACCGGCTGGAGATGCGGCTCGGCGCCTTGCGCGACGCCGAGATCCAGCAGGCCAAGGCCGACATGCTGCCCAGGCTGGTCGCCCAGGCCGGTTTCAGCGAGCGCAACAACGATCTGGTGACCAGTTCGCTAGATATTCCTACCGGCATCGAATTCAGCCCCAATACCACGTCCGAACCGCGCTACTATCAATCTGGCGACGTCACAACCAGCTGGGACATGCTGGACTTCGCGCTCTCCTATGTCCGCGCCAAGCAGGCCGCCGATAAGTACCTCATCCAGCAGGAAATGAAGCGTAAGGTCATCGAGCGGATCGTCGAAGATACGCGCACAGCCTATTGGCGCGCGGTCAGCGCCGACCGTATGTCACGCAAGCTGGCGCAGCTGAACGAGCGTGTGCGTCATGCCATTGCCGGACTGCATCAAGTGCAGCAGCAGGGGGCAGATGCTCCGCTCACGGCGCTGGCCAACGAGCGCGAGTTGGTACAGATCCAGCGCAGCGCCGAAAGCTTGCAACACGAGCTCAATCTCGCCAAAGCGCAGCTGGCCACGCTGATGAATGTGGCCCCCGGCACGAAGTTTTTTGTTGCCGACAAAGACCCGCAGACGGCGCCCGCTGTCATCGACTTGAGCGCCAAGGACATGGTGGCCGAGGCGATCTTCAACCGCCCCGAGATCCGCGAAGTGGCGTACGAGAAGCGCATCACCGAGGGCGAGGCCACCGCCGCGATCCTGGAACTGATCCCCAGCATCAAGGACTATGGACTGGACGCCTTCAACGACAACCACTTCCTGCTCAACAACAATTGGCTGGGTTGGGGGGCGGCCATCGGCGGCAATCTGGTCAAGCTGGCCCAACTGCCCGAGCGCCAGAGTTGGATTGCCGCCGAGGGCGCCACGCTTGATCAACGCGCACTGGCCACCACCATGGTCGTGATGACCCAGGTGTTCGTCAGTCGCACGCGCTATCGTCACATTACGGATGAATTGGCGTCGGCGCGCGACTACGCCCAGGTCCAGTCTGATCTGGTGGACAAGTTGCGCGCCGAGGCGGCCGCCGGAACCATCGGCGAGCAGACGTTAATCCGAGAAGAGATGAACCTACTGGTGGCCGAGGTCGAGCGCGACGTCACCACAGCCGATTTGGAAAACGCCTCTGCCAACATCATCGCCTCCATGGGGCTCGATCTGCAGCCCAAGGACGTCGACATGACATTGAGTGTACGCACGCTGGCGAACGTTCTGAAGGAGCGCATGGCTGATCGCATCGCTTTGTCCGATCGTGGCAAATATCTGATGGAGATCGAGAAAGAGAAAGAGCAAGCGCGTCGTAAGGCGGCCGAGGCCGAGCGCCTGCGCCAGGCGGAGATTGCCCGCGTCGCTGCCGAGGCCCAGGCTGTCAAGGACGCCGAGATCGCGCAGGCAAGGGAGGAGATCCGCCTTGCCAAGGTCGCCGCAGCCCAGGAGAAAGCCGAAACACTTCGTGCCGCCGCCGCCGAAGCGTTGCGCATCAAGCAAGAGGCCAAGGCCGCCGCCGATGAGGCCAAGCGCCTGAAAGACGAGGAACTGCGCGCCAAAGCCGAGGACGCCCGGCAACACGCAGCCGAAGTCGCGATCGCCAAGAAGGAAGCGCAGCTCGCCGCGCTAGAAGCTCAGCGTGCGGCAAAACTGGAGGCGGCACGACTTAAGGCAGAGGCTGTCAAGGCCCGCGACGACGCCAAGCGCGCGCGCCACGACGCCTTGCTGGCGCGCAAGGCCGGAAAGGCGGCCGGCAGTTCCAACGCCTGGACCGATCCCTGGCAGAGTGGCGACTGGGTCTGGCCTTGGGAGGGTTCGAAGGCCAGTCCGGACTTGCCACGCAAGCGCAAGAAGTAGCGATATCCTGAGTGCCGATCATCAAGTGCCGTTGCGTTCCAGGATTTGGTTTCCATCTTACAGTGGCGGGATCATCATGCCGGTTTGCAAATCCACGACTGTCGTGCCGGCCCTGGCGCTTTGCCTCGCGCTGACCGGATGCTCCGTACTGCCCGAACCGCTGACCTATCCGCAGCTGCAGGAAATCTCCGACAAGAACTTGTCGCGCGTCACCGCCAACCAGGAGCCAATTGGTGGCCCGGTCACGCTTTACGAAGCGATGGCGCGCGCGCTGAAATACAATCTCGATTTCAAGGTCGAGATCATGCAGAAATCACTGCGCGGCGCCGAACTCAACCTCGCACATTACAACATGCTGCCCTCGGCCGTCGCCAATTCCGGTTACGCGGCGCGCAACAACTACCTCTCGACCGGCGACCGCGATCTCATCACTGGTGTCGAGCACGCACCGCGTACCACCTCGCAGGAATTGGAGAACACAACCGCCGACATCACTTTTAGTTGGAACATTCTGGACTTCGGCCTCTCCTACATCCGCGCTCAGCAGTCGGCTGACAAGGTGCTGATGGCCGAGGAAGCCAAGCGCAAAGTGGTGCAGCGCATCATCGAAGATACGCGCACAGCCTATTGGCGCGCCGTCAGCTCCGACCGCATGATCAAGAAGCTGGCAGCCCTCGAAGAGCGCACCAAAACGGCGCTGGCCAATTCGCGCACACTGCTCAAGAGCGAGGCTGATTCGCCGACGGCGGCGCTCACCTACCAGCGCGAACTGATCGAAATCGTCCGTGCAGCACAGAAATTGCAGCGTGAACTGAGTGTTGCCAAGACGCAGCTGGCCGCCTTGATGAATCTTGGCCCGGGCACGGACTACGCTCTCGCAGGCTCGGAGATCAATACGCGACCGCCGGCACTGGACAGCGATCCGCATGAGATGATGGCGGTCGCCCTCATGAACCGGCCGGAGCTGCGCGACATCATCTACCAGCGCCGCATCAACGATCTCGAGGCCGGCGCCGCGCTTGCCGAACTGCTGCCCGGCATTCAGATCTATCGCGGTGACAATTTCGACAGCAACAAGTACCTCGACAACAACCAGTGGATCAGCTGGGGTGCCAAGGCGAGTTGGAATGTTATCAAGCTGTTCCAGTATCCGGCCAAGGAGGATGTGATCGAAGGGCAGGACAAGCTGCTGAATGCGCGCGCGCTGGCACTCACCATGGCAGTGATGACGCAGGTGCACGTCAGCCGCATCCGCTATGTCAACACCGCCCACGAACTGAAAACGGCGCGCGACTATTTCGATGTGCAATCACGCTTGCTGACGCAAATGCGCAAGGAAGCCGCCGCGGATCGCATCAGCGAGCAGACGCTGATCCGCGAAGAGCTGAACACTTTGGTGGCCGAGGCGCAGCGCGACATCGCATTTGCATCTTCGCAGAACGCCTATGCCAATGTGTTCGCCTCGGTCGGTCTTGATCCGTACACGGGTCGCATCGACAAGGGCATGGCGGTGGCCGACCTCGCGCACGAACTGAAAGAACTCTGGATTGAGCGAGGGGACTTTGGTGGCCAACACAAGATCACTCTGGCGTCCCGCTAGCGTCACCGCCTACGCCATCGCGGCGCTGGCCGTAGCGGCCGTGCCTTTCGCGGCACCGGCCAGCAAGGCCGGCGACAGCGGCCTGGAGCCCACGCGCGGTATTGTCCGTGCCGTGAACATCGCAATGATCTCGACCGATCTGCAGGCTCGCGCCTTCCGAGTCGCGCTTCGCGAAGGTGAGCGCTTTCACAAGGGTGACACGCTGGTCGAGTTCGATTGCCGCAAACAGCGCGCGGAATTGGCGTCTGCAGAGGCCCAAAAGCAGGAGATGTCGCTCAATCTCGACAATTTCCGTGTGCTGCAGAAAGTACAGGCCGCCGGCAAGCACGACTTGGAGATTTCCGAAGTGCGCGTCGCCAAGGCAGCCGCCGAGGCCGACGTGCTGCGCGCACGGATCGACGAATGTTCCGTGATCGCCCCGTTCGACGGCAGCGTGCTTGAGATTTCTCTGCACGAGCATGAGATCCCGACGCCGGGCAAACCCTTCCTCGGCCTGCAAGGCGACGGCAGCTTGGAGATCGATCTGATCGTGCCCTCGAAATGGACGCCTTGGCTGAAACCAGGAACGCCGTTCACTTTCGAGGTTGAGGAGACCCAAGGCCAGGAAGCCGCCGTCGTCGACCGCATCGGCGCGGCCGTCGATCCGATCAGCCAGACCATCAAGGTCATCGCCAGGTTCCAAGGCGCGGCCAAGGGCGTGCTCGCCGGAATGAGCGGAACCGGCCACTTCGAACGGACAGGCGGATAGCGGCATGGCCCGGACCGATAAGGCACCCAAACTGGCCCAAACGAGCGCGGTCGTAGGTGCGCCACCCTCGGCCCCTGCCGCTGAACCACCGGTGGCATTGGTGGAATTGTTGCGCATCGAAGGCGAGGCGCGTTCGGCGGCCAGCCTCGCCGATCTCGCCATCCTGATCGCAAACGAGGCGCGCAAAGTGACGCGTGCGCAACAGACGTTCGTGCTGATAAAAACCGCTAACGGATCGATGACTGTGCAAGCGGTGACGGGGTTGCCGGTCGTCGATCGTACGGTGCCACTGGTGCAATGCGTCGAGCGCACCGTCTCCCGGCTCGCGGCACAAGCGGGGCTCGAGGCCGTGCGCGACTTCAAGTTTGCGGCCTATTCGGCTGCTGATGATACGACGGCGCACAGCTATCCGTTGCCGCATGTGATGTGGTTCCCGATCAAATACCGCAGCGGGAGCGCGGTCGCCGGCGCACTCATGACGCGCGGCGATCCGTGGACGGCCAATGACCGCGCGATCATCGAGCGGCTGGGCCTAACTTTCTCGCAGGCCTGGTATTGGCTGGCCACATCGCGTTCGGCGATGTCGCTGACCTCCGTGGCGCCGAAGCGGCTGACCCTCGCCTTGCTGGTGCTGGCCATTGCCTTGGGCGCGATACCAGTGCCTATGACGACTTTGGCTCCGCTCGTTCTGGCGCCGCGCAATCAGGTGGTGGTCACCGCTCCACTCGACGGCGTTATCGAGGCCATTCCTGTCGAGGCCAACGCACCTGTAGAGCCGGGACGCGTGCTGATCAAGTTCAACGACATTGCGTTGAAGAACCGGCTGGCCATTGCCGAGCGCGACGTCGATGTCGCGCAGGCACGCTCCAAGAAATCCAGCCTGTTGGCCGTGACCGATCCCGCCGGCCGCCACGAGATGGCCATCGACCGCGCCGAACTCGCGGTGAAGATGGCCGAGCGGGACTATGCCGCCGATCTGCTGGCGCGCGCGACCTTGCGCGCCGATCAATCCGGCATCGTCATTGTCGGCGACAAGCGCGATCTGATCGGCAAGCCGGTCTCGGTCGGCGAAAAGGTGCTGGAGCTGGCCGATCCTGATGCGGTGGAGCTGCATATTGATGTGCCGGTCGGCGATGCGATGATCCTGAAGCCAGGCGCCAGCGTGAGAGCGTTCCTGGATTCCGATCCGCTGCATGCGGTTGCGGCCCATGTGGTTCATGCGGATTATCAGGCCCGCCCACAAGACAGTGGAACGCTCGCGTTCCGTGTCGTTGCAAGCCTGGATGCTTCTGACGCACAGCATCCCCGCCTGGGCACACGCGGAACTGCGCAACTCGTGGGCGAAAGCGTGCCCTTGGCGTACTTCCTGTTCCGCCGCCCCATCGCCTCGCTGCGGCAATGGACCGGGCTGTGAGCGGCGTGGCCGCTGCAATACCGCCTTCTGCGCCCGGCGATCGATTGGCGACACTACGCGAAGACCTCGAACTGCAGCGCGGTACAGCGACTAACGGCGACTGGCTGATCTACGACCCCTTGCGTCATCGCTATATCCAGATCGACCAGCCCACGTTTGTTGTGCTCTCGCTCTGGAAGTGGCACGCCACGGCGTCTGCGCTGTGCGACCATGCCGGCCAAGTGCTGGGAACGCCAGTGGATCGCGCCGAGATTGATCGGCTCACCTCGTTTCTGGATAATCATCAGCTGACGGACGGGGGAGCTGGCTCGGCTTGGCGCCGGCAGGCGGCACTGGCGCATAACCGTCACCACAGCCCCATCATGTGGCTGATGCACAACTATCTTTTCGTCAAAATTCCGCTGGTGTCGCCGGAGCCGTTCCTGCGTTTGACGTCCGGTCTGGTCGCACCATTCTTCCGTCCGCTGCTACAGCGACTGGTCCTTGCGCTGGGTCTCGTCGGCCTCTATCTGGCTTCGCGCGAGTGGGACAGATTCGCGGCCGAAGCGCGCGATCTGGCCTCAATCTCCGGCCTCACCGAGATCGCAGTGGTTCTCTTTGCGGTAAAAGGACTGCACGAACTTGGCCATGCCTACACCGCCCTGCGCTACGGCTGCCGCGTGCCGAGCATGGGGCTGGCCTTCATGATGATGGCGCCTCTTCTCTATACGGACGTCACCGACGCCTGGCGGCTGAGCGATCGGCGCGAACGTCTCGCCATCGATCTGGCCGGCATTGCGGTCGAACTCGGGCTCGCGTGCCTTGCGACGGTAGCGTGGGTGTTTCTTGCCGATGGGATGGCGCGCCATACCGCATTCCTGATCGCCACCACCAGCTGGGTCATGAGCCTCGCCATCAATCTCAACCCCTTCATGCGGTTCGATGGCTACTACATTCTGGCCGATCTGCTGCGCGTCCCCAACTTGCAGACACGCGCCTTCGCGCTCGGCCGCTGGTGGATGCGGGAGGTGTTGTTTGGCTTGCAGGCGGCATGCCCGGAGCCGATGCCGTCACGATTGCGGGCCGTGCTGATCGCTTATGCCTATAGCATCTGGGCGTACCGGCTGGTGTTGTTCACTGGCATCGCAGTATTGGTCTACGGGCATTTCTTCAAAGTGCTGGGCGTGGTGCTGTTCCTGTTCGAGATCGTCTATTTCATCGGCCGGCCGCTCGCTGGCGAGGCTTTGGTCTGGTGGCAACTGCGGAGGCGGATTGTGAGCCATTGGCGTTTTCTGATACCCCTCGGAGCGCTTGGCGTCGTCTGCGCCCTGGCAATCGTCCCCTGGTCGTCCGACGTACGCATCCCCGCGATCCTGGAGGGCGACGCCATCACGCGCGTCTTCCCACCGCGCGCGGGACGCATTGTGGCGATCCCAGCTGTGGCGGCGCAAACGGTGGCGGCTAGCGATCTGCTGCTACGGCTTGAGCAACCCGATCTGGCGCACGAGCGAGCGATTGCGCTGGCTCAGTTGAGCGCGGTCGAGATGCGGCTTGACCGTCAGTCTGCGGATCTTGAGGACCTTAGCCAGCGCCAAGTACTGGAGGGCGAGCGCGCGTCTGTACGGGCGAAACTTGACGGTCTCGCGCGCCAAACCGCCGAACTCGATGTGAGGGCCCCACGGTCTGGGACACTGGTCGAAGTCAATCCGGCGCTGCACGTCGGCCAATGGATCGGACCGAAGGAGCAAATCGCCCTCCTCGACGGATCGCGTGGCGGCCGTGTATTGGGATATGCGGCCGAAGACGATCTTTGGCGTCTGAAGCCGCAGCAGACCGGGCGGTTCGTGCCCGACAACATGCTGGCGGAGGCCTTCGATGTCACTGTCACGGAGCTTGCCATCACGGGCGCAGCGCAAATCGATCTGGCAGAACTAGCAAGCAGCAACGGCGGCAAGATCGAAGCCCACGCAGATGTCCATCAGAAACTCATCCCGTCCACCGCGCAATTTCTTGTCGCTATGGCCGTGCACGGTTCGGGGCCAATACCCGTTGCGCGCATCCGAGGGATAGTCGTCGTGCACGGCGTTGCCGAGAGTTTCTTCTCCAGCGCCTGGCGCCGCGTCCTCAGGATCCTGGTGCGTGAAAGTGGCTTATGACGGTCGGCGTCTGCGATGCCGTGGTGACTTGAAAGGACTCAAACGCTTCTCCGCTTGAAGAATTGGATGCCTCGCGTCCGATGGCCTTGAATGACGAGGGACGGCGAGAAGAGACCTTTTGATACATTGCGGATCGGTCATAGGGCAGCTTCCGCCGGCTCTGATCTGCGGCATCAACTCCTCTGGCGAAAGACAGACCGACTGAGTACGAAACACGGTGGAAAGTGGTGGCTCTACTGGTTTGTGCGGGGGACTAAATGCCGTATCTATATCTGGCTGGCTGTGGCCTGATCGCTCTGTTTCTCCTGGCGGTAGCTTTGAACGCTGTTGCCGATGGAGCGTCAGGCTGGCGAGTGTTCTTTGCAGGACTAGCGGGCCTCTGCATGATGTCCTACGGGTATCTGGTCCTATGGCCAGGACTCCAATCGCATCCGCCAATCGACGAGAGTCCGATGCTTCGCTCCCTGCTCGAATCGGCCAAAGCCGACATCGCGAAACTCACGACTGCCAAACAGGATTTGACGACCGCCAATGTCAAATCCTCCTCAGACTTACTCGCCGCTTCCAAGTTGGGCCGCGAGCGCCTAACCAATCTGTCGGAAGAGCTGGCGCGCACAGAGCAGCAATTAGCCAATGCCGGCTTCAAGACAATCGAACCGCACGTCGCACCGGCCGCGTCTGCGACCGACGACGACAAGACACGCTGGGTCGCCAGCGAACTTGCCCAACTTGCTGAGCTCAAATATCCCGTTGCGACGGTGGCCGCCGCTCCGCCCCCAACCGCAGTATCCGGCGCGTCTCCTGTCGATATAAAGGGCTTGACTGATTTACGTGACAAGATGTCCACCAGGCTTGAGACGCCCAACTATGACGTATCAGCCTACCCCGGCAGGGATCTGGTTGGCGAACGGGCCGGTAAATACTATGTGGTCGACATCAAAAACGCTGCCTCCGGCATCCGGTACTATTTTCAAAAGGGACGTTACACCATCGACCGCTCTGGCGAAGAGTTTCGCAATTCGCTCAATGCCTTCATTGGTGACGTTCTGAAAAAGCTGGATGGCAAAGTCGACTATGACATGTATGTACGCGGCAGCGCCGACGCAATACCTTACCAAGGCACGCTTGAGACTGGCCACGAATACCACAAGATCAGTTACCTGAAGCGTCTGGGAGCAGACAAATATGGCGTAGACACCGGTGAAGTGCAAATCGACAGCGCCGTTCACAACGCCGATCTGCCTTTCCTCAGAGCAACGTTCCTTCAGAAGATCATCGGCGATGTTTACCCTGTGAAGGCTCCGAGGGTTCTGGAAGGATCAGTTTCTGCCAAAGCCAATGACAAGGATCGTAACGCAGAGATCATCATGTTTGTAGGCTGGTGACAACTCCACAAGCTATTGTCGTGAGCGCCCGTTTCGCCCGTGGCGCCCGCTTTTCTTCCGGCTTCCCGGCTGAAAAACTCCGCCCGCGCCCGTCTGAACTGACGCAGCTAACATGTTGCGATCAGGGGGGAATCAGAGCCGGCGCGCGCGGAGACTACTCGGCGTTGGCAGACTGCAGTTGATTGGCGCTCGACTGAAGCGAATTGTTCAACTCTGAACCCATGTTTTGCAACGCGACAACGATTCCGACACATACAACCGCTGCAACGACCGCATACTCGATAGCGGAAGCTCCCGATTCGTCCCGCGCGAAATGGTTAAAAAACGACATCATCGAACTCCACAATATACAAAGTTGCGCAACGCTACAACGCTACACCCCAAAATCTGATCAGATGTCATCGGCAAGCAAGCGATTGTGGGGTCAATCTGACCGCAAGATATTAACAGGGTCTGACCAGGAATGGCATAGCGGCAATGCTTGAAAACGAATCGTTACTGAGGCGGTGAAAAATCGCCCCGAATTTCAATGGGAAGAAACTAACGTTTTGTTAGGTCTTAGGTAAGCGCAGCTCGCTCGACCGGATTGATGGCTGACACTTCGCGCGCAGCCGATGTATCAAAAATTTCTCGTTTGATAACGCGGACGTCGTCTGCATCTGACCACGCTGCTCACGGCATTCGATCAACCGGAAAAGACAGAAATCCCAATTCTTCCCCTGTTTTCCTCAACCGTCCCACCTTTCCCCGCGATACCCCATTCACATTGCACTGCCGCTGATCACACACTGATCCCGTCGCCGCCAACCATGGCCCTGGGACCAGGAGTGATCCGATGCACACATATTGCCTATCCGTCAGACGGGCCGACCTCGCAAGCCCCCAGCCACCAACTCATTCGGGAGCATCCCGGTCATGAGCAAACGGCGCTTTACGCTCTATCTGTCGCGAAACCTGGCGCGTAAACTCGATGACACGGCCCGCGAGCAGAATGGCGCCAAGTCCGCGCTTGTTGAGGAGGCTCTGCGAGTCAGTCTCAGCCCCCAGCAGGTGCCTGGCATCAATGATGTCCTGGCGCGCCGGCTCGACGAACTCGGCACGCTCATCAAGACCATCGAGCGTGATGTGGCCGTGGCCACAGAAACGCTGGCGCTGTTCGTCCGCTACTTTCTCACCGTCACGCCGCCCCTGCCATCCGACGATC
>JANLQJ010000095.1:0-5589 GCA_031367715.1 Hyphomicrobiaceae bacterium
GCAACGCGACCTCGCGATTTCCGGCATGACCTGCGCCACCTGCGCGGGCCGCGTCGAAAAGGCGCTTCGAAGCGTGCCGGGCGTCACACAAGCCGATGTCAATCTGGCGACCGAGAAAGCGTCCGTGCGGGGCATGGCCGGTGTGCTGCGCCCCGCCGACCTGATCGCCGCCGTTTACAAAGCCGGCTACGATGCCGAACTCCTGACCGGCGACGCCGAGCGCGACCGCCAGCTTGCGACGGCCGACGAGGCGCGGCTCAAGCGCGAAACAGGGCTCGTCATCGTTGCCGCCGCGCTGAGTGCCCCGCTTATGGCGCCGATGCTTGGCGTCATAGTGCCGGGTGAGATCGCCTTTCTGTTGGCGACGCCAGTGCAATTCGTTCTCGGCGGGCGCTTCTATATCGGCGCCTGGAAGGCATTGCGCGCCCGCAGCGGCAATATGGACCTTTTAGTCGCTCTGGGCACATCGACGGCCTATTTTTACAGTGTCTATGTCCTCTTTGCCGGTGCACCATCAGGGCAGACATATTTCGAGGCTGGCGCCGTCGTAATAGCCCTGGTCATGCTCGGCAAATGGCTTGAGACGCGCGCCAAGCGTTCGACGACTGCCGCAATTCGCGCACTCATGTCCCTGCGCCCCGAAAAGGCACGCGTCGAGCGCGATGGCGCGGAAATCGAACTGCCGGTTGCGGCGGTAGCGGTGATGGACGTTGTCGTTGTCCGCCCAGGCGAGCGTTTGCCTGTTGACGGACTGGTGCTGACTGGGCGCAGCGACGTCGATGAAAGCCTGCTGACGGGCGAAAGCCTGCCGGTCGCCAAGAACGCCGGCGACAAGGTCACGGGCGGTTCGATCAATGGAGCCGGACTGCTGCGCGTTACGACGACGGCGGTCGGCGAACAATCGACGCTGGCGCGCATCATTGCGCTGGTCGAAAACGCCCAAACGAAAAAGGCGCCCGTACAAAGACTGGTTGATCGTGTCGCCGGTATTTTCGTGCCGATTGTCGTAGTGTTTGCGGTAGTCGTTTTCCTCGGCTGGTGGCTGATCGCCGGAAATCTCACAGTCGGGATCATCAGCGCGGTGTCCGTCATGGTCATCGCTTGCCCCTGTTCGCTTGGTCTGGCGACGCCAACCGCGTTGATGGTCGGCACCGGCGCGGCGGCCAAGGCCGGAATCCTCATTCGCGATGCCGAAGCTTTGGAACTGGCGCATCGGCTGAACACGATTGTACTCGACAAGACGGGCACGCTCACCGAAGGCAAGCCGGAGGTGACCGACGTCATCGCGAATGGGATTGGCGAAGACGACCTGATGGCGTTGGCCGCCGCTGCACAAACTGGCAGCGAGCATCCACTCGCCCGTGCGGTCTTGGCACGCGCGAAGGGCGCGCAATTGCCGCTCCTCGAAGACTTCGAGAGCATTACCGGCAAAGGCCTGACCGCCCGCGTGGGCGGGCGTAGAATCGCCATCGGCAACCGCCGGCTGATGGCCGATCACGGCATCGACTTTGGCCAGTTCGATCCGGCCGCGCAAGGCCTCGAGGAACGGGGGCGCACAGTCATGTGGGTCGCCGCGATCGAGGCCCCGCTCGGTCTGCTTGGTCTGATCGCCGTTGCGGACCCGGTAAAGGCCAGCGCCAAGGCTGCTGTACAGAAGCTTCACAAAATGGGCATTGAGACATTATTGCTCACCGGCGACAATGAGCGCACCGCCGCCGCCGTGGCCGCGCAGGTTGGCATCCACAACGTCAAGGCCGGCGTGCTGCCCGGCGAGAAGGCGGATGAAGTGCGTCGGCTGCAAGCAGAGGGGCGCCACGTTGGCATGGTCGGTGACGGCGTCAACGATGCGCCCGCCCTCGCAGCGGCGGATGTCGGTATAGCCATGGGTACTGGCGCCGATGTCGCCATGGAGACGGCCGGCATCACGTTGATGCGGGGCGACCCGTTGCTGATTGCCGACGCTATCGCGATCAGCCGGGCGACCTATAATAAAATCAGGCAAGGCCTCTTCTGGGCCTTCTTCTATAATGTGATCGGGATGCCGCTCGCTGCGTCTGGCTTGCTCAGCCCTATGATCGCCGGGGGCGCCATGGCGTTTTCGTCAGTGAGCGTCGTCTCCAACGCTTTGTTGCTGCGCCGCTGGCGTGCGGCGGCAAGTGGGAACTAATGCCATGCTGAAAATCGGCGATGTGGCGGAGCGTTCGGGAATGCCGCCCAAGACAATACGCTACTACGAATCCATAGGTCTGATCGGCCCGGCCGGCCGACTCGCAAACAGCTATCGGGTCTATGATGAGGCGGACGTAAGCAGGTTGCGTTTCATCCAACAGGCGCGCGGCCTGGGGTTCTCCTTGAGCGACGTCGCGGTACTGCTCGAGCTTTATCGCGATCGCGATCGCGCCAGCCAAGAAGTCAAACGCTTGGCGCTTCGGCATGTCGGCGCGCTCAATGCCAAGATCAATCAGATGGTGGCAATACGTGATGCGTTGGCCGAACTCGCCGAACGATGCCATGGCGACGATCGCCCGGAATGCCCGATACTCGATGAATTGGCCGGCGGAGGCTGACCGCAACTGTGCCGGTGTAAATGATCCATTGAATCGGGAGGTTTCGGTGAGCGTGCAAGGGGCAAACGCACAGCTGGACGTGATCGGCGACCTCGTCTTCTTAAGTTGACCCTGCGAAATTGCCAATGACATCTCACCCGGAATCAACGAACGCGGACTGGCTAGCCGCACTGAGGGCGTACCTCGGCGTGACGGCTATCGCCAATCTCATCTGGGAAACGCTCCAGCTGCCGCTCTATACCATCTGGACGACGGCGAGCACCGGACAACTGGCCTTCGCGGTTCTACATTGCACGGCGGGAGACATACTGATCGCGCTCACGGCGCTAGCAGTTGCTATAATCAGCGTTGGAACCAAGGCTTGGCCCAGCGAGCGCCACAGGCCAGTCCTGCTCGTTGTACTGATCATTGGCATCGCCTACACAATCTTCAGCGAGTGGCTTAACATCGTCATCAGGGCGAGTTGGGCGTACTCGCCCCTGATGCCGGTCGTTCCCTTCATCAACACTGGATTGTCGCCCTTACTGCAATGGATCGCGATCCCTGTGTTTGCGCTGCACGTGGCGAGACAAGTAGGAACTCGTTCGCAGTCACGGCGTTGAGTGGGGCTGTTGCATCCCGCCGGGTCGCATCGCCGTTCATTGACGAACTTTCCAGCAGGCATCCCGAATCAGATCGCACCTGATCCGGGAGATCCCAGAACTTCCGTTCACGATGCAAACGCACGGGCGCTCTTGCCGTGACGCCTGTTCATTCGGCTGGGACCGTAGGCAACCCTACCGCAAGCTCGGCACGGGCGCGCCGTGGCAGCAATTCCATGGACTTGATGACTGCATAGATCGCCGGAATTACGACCAGCGTCAGCACCGTCGAGGACACCATGCCGCCGATCATCGGCACGGCGATGCGCTGCATGACTTCCGATCCCGTGCCCGTCGACCACAGGATCGGCAACAGCCCCGCCATGATGGCGACCACGGTCATCATTTTGGGGCGCACCCGGTTTACGGCGCCCTCCATGATGGCGGCGGTGAGATCGGCGGCGGTGAACGGCCGGCCTTCTTGCGTAGCCAAGGCGCGCTGCTCATTCAGCGCCGCATCGAGATAGATCAGCATGATGACGCCGGTTTCCGCCGCCACACCCGCCAGTGCGATGAAGCCGACGGCCACGGCGACCGACAGATTGAAGCCAAGCCACCACAAGAACCACAAACCGCCGACCAGCGAGAACGGCAGTGACAGCATGACAATCAGCGTTTCGGTCAACCGGCCGAAATTGAGATAGAGCAGCAGGAAGATGATCCCCAGCGTCAACGGCACCACCAGCGTCAGCCGTTGTTTTGCACGCTCGTAGAACTCGAACTGGCCGCTCCAGGTGACATAGGTGCCTTGCGGAAAATTCACGCCCGCCGCGACCGCGCGTTTGGCGTCCTCGACATAGCCGACCAGATCGCGGTCGCGCACATCGACAAAAATATAGGCCGCCAGCTGAGCATTCTCGGTGCGGATCGACGACGGTCCTTGTGTCAGCTCGATTTTGGCCACTTCGCCGAGCGGGATCGAGGCGCCGTTGGCCATCGGCACCTGCACATCGTGCGCAATGGCCTGCGGATCACTGCGGATGGCGCGCGGATAGCGCAGGTTCACGGCGTAGCGCTCGCGGCCCTCGACCGTCGTGGTGATGGTTTCGGCGCCCAATGCCGAGGCGATGACGCGCTGCACGTCGCCGACCATCAGGCCGTAGCGGGCCAGTTGCGCGCGGTCAGGCGTGATCTCCAGATAGTTGCCGCCGTTGATGCGCTCGGCGAAAGCGCTCGACGTGCCAGGCACCTTTCGCAGCACGGCCTCGATCTGGCGCGCCGTATCTTCCATCTGTTTGAGATCCGTCCCGAAAACCTTGACGCCGACGGGCGTGCGGATGCCGGTCGCCAGCATGTCGATGCGGGCTTTTATCGGCTGCGTCCAGGCGTTGGAAACGCCCGGAAACTGCAGGGATTTGTCCATTTCGGCGACCAGTTTGTCGGTGGTCATGCCGGGCCGCCACTCGGCCTCGGGTTTCAGGTTGATGATGGTCTCGGTCATCTCGGTCGGCGCGGGATCGGTGGCCGTTCCCGCACGCCCGGCCTTGCCCCACACCGAGGCGACCTCGGGGAACGATTTTATGATTTTGTCCTGGGTCTGAAGAAGTTCGGCCGCCTTGGTGATCGACAGGCCGGGCAGGGTCACCGGCATATAGAACAGCGTGCCCTCATTCAGGGTTGGCATGAATTCCGAGCCTAGCTGCATGGCGGGCCAGACGCTGACGCCGAGCACCAGCATAGCGGCGGCGATGGTGAACCAACGGGCTATCAGCACGCCCTTGATGATCGGCCGGTACAGCCAGATCAGCAGCCGGTTCAGCGGGTTCTTCTGCTCCGGGACAATACGTCCACGCACGAACAGAATCATGAGCGCCGGCACCAGCGTCACCGACAGCAGCGCCGCCGCCGCCATGGAAAACGACTTGGTGAAGGCGAGCGGGTGGAACAGCCGGCCCTCCTGGGCTTCCAGCGCGAAGATAGGCAGGAACGATACCGTGATGATCAGCAGCGAGAAGAACAGCGCCGGGCCGACCTCCATCGCCGCCTCGATCAGCACCTCCGTGCGCGGTTTGCCGGGCGGGGCGTGCTCCAGCCGTTTATGCGCGTTCTCGATCATGACAATGGCCGCATCTACCATGGCGCCGATGGCGATGGCGATGCCGCCCAAACTCATGATGTTGGAAGAGAGCCCGAGCAGGTACATCAGGATGTAGGCGATCAGGATGCCCAGCGGCAGCGTCAGGATGGCGACCAGCGCGCTGCGGAAGTGCATCAGGAACACCATGCAGACCAGCGCGACGATGATGCTCTCCTCCATCAGCGTCTGTTTCAACGTCCCGATGGCCCGGTTGATCAGGTCGGAGCGGTCGTAGACGGTGAGGATTTCGGTGCCGCTCGGCAGGCTCTTGGCGATCTCGGCGATGCGCGCCTTGACGTTGTCG
>JANLQJ010000103.1:0-24628 GCA_031367715.1 Hyphomicrobiaceae bacterium
CCTCCGAGTCCCGAGTCCCGAGTCCCGAGTCCCGTTTTTCGGACTCGGATCGAAATGCGACCGCTGCCTCGACCTACTCCGAGTCCCGAGTCCCGAGTCCCGAGTCCCGCCTCCCCGAGTCCCGCATCAAGGGATCCTCCAGCCTATGACCCTCACCGAATTCTTCTTCCTCGCCTTCTCCGGCGTGCTCCTGCTCTCGGCCGTGATGGTCATCTGGGCCAAGAACCCGGTGCATTCCGTGCTGTTCCTGATCCTGTGCTTCTTCAACGCGGCGGGGCTGTTCGTGCTGGCGGGGGCCGAGTTCCTGGCCATGCTGCTGATCATCGTCTATGTCGGCGCGGTGGCCGTCCTGTTCCTGTTCGTGGTCATGATGCTCGACGTCGACTTCGCCGAGCTGAAGGCCGGCTACATGAAGAACGCGCCGGCCGGGCTGCTAGTCGGCGCGGTGCTGCTGGCCGAACTGGTCGGCTTCATCGGCTCGTGGGGCCTCAATCCTGGCATCGCTGCGCGCGTCGCCTCGCCCGTCCCGGCAGCCGGCAGCGCCGTCACCAACACCGAGGCGTTGGGGTTGGTTCTGTATACGAAGTACGTCTACTTCTTCGAAGCCGCCGGCATCATCCTGCTGATCGCCATGATCGGCGCCATCGTGCTGACGCTGCGCCACAAGCCGGGCGTCCGCCGCCAGGACATCGGCGCCCAGGTCGCGCGCGGGCCAAAAACCGCGGTGGCGATGGTGAAAGTCAAGAGCGGGGAGTTTGCTGTTCCGGTTGAAAGGGCGAAACTATGAGCACTACTGTCATTGTTACGGCGTTGGCAATCTTCGCTGCCGTAGCGCTGGCTACTTTTTGGATCATGCGCCGATTTCATTTCGGTTTGATTGCGACCTGGATAGTCGCGATCATCTTGGGTCTGCTTGGGGTGTACGGTGCCGCCCTCTACGAGACAATTGGGCTCTAAAAGTTACTGACGATGTGCACGGCAAAACGGCTGAACGGCGCATTGGAGCCGGCGGACTTAGGAATTAGACACATGACCATCGGCCTCTCCAGCTACCTCTCCGTCGCCGCGGTGCTGTTCACCATTGGCGTGATCGGCATATTCCTCAATCGCAAGAACGTCATCGTCATCCTGATGTCGGTCGAGCTGATGCTGCTCGCCGTGAACCTGAACCTGGTCGCGTTCTCGGCGCATCTGGGCGATCTCACCGGCCAGGTGTTTGCGCTCATCGTGCTGACGGTCGCCGCCGCCGAAGCCGCCATTGGCCTCGCCATCCTGGTCGTCTACTACCGCAACCGCGGCTCGATCGCGGTTGAGGACATCAATATGATGAAGGGGTAGGGCGATGGCAGATTTGGAAGAGCGCGTTGCTGTTCTCGAGAAAGAACTCGCGGCGATGAAGGCTAAGACGAGCGGACATGACGTCGATTTGGCGAACATACCCGACCTGCTGCGGATGGAGTTCCGGCTCATGGACAGCCGGATCGCGAAGTTGACCCGCGATATGAGCGAATTAAATGAGCTACCGCGAAAGGTCGATGCCTTGCCCCGCGTGGTGGCCGAACTCGTGGTCGAGATGATGCAAGCGCGCGGAAAAAAGGGTTGAGAGACGTGATCGAAGTCGATGCGCGCCTCATCTACGCTAGTGTCATGCCGTTCACGGTCGGCGTGGTCGCGGGAATTCTCGACGCTTGGATGCGGCGACTTTGGGCGCACTTCTTTCTGGCGGTGGTGATCGGGGTGTATTTCTTGTTGGTGCCTGATGGAGGCATTCAAAGCTTGCTCGGTACGATCAACTTCGTTGTTCTATTCTTCTCTGTACCTATTCTGTTGGTGAGTTATTTCATGAGCCTTGGAGTTTCAGCGGCCGTCGTACCTCAAATGCGGCGAGCGAGAAATCATACCAGCGACGCTATCCAACCCACGAACAAGTCGGGCGACAAATAATGTACCAAGCCATTCTCTTCCTGCCGCTACTCGGCGCGCTCATCGCGGGCCTGTTCGGCCGTATCCTCGGACCGCGACCGTCCGAGCTGGTCACCTGCGCCTTCATGGTGGTGGCCGCCGTCCTCTCTTGGATCGCCTTTCGCGACATCGCGCTGGCGCATGAAGCGACCACCATCAAGATCCCGATCCTGCATTGGCTGACCTCGGGCGATCTCGATGTCAACTGGTCGATCCGCGTCGATCCGCTCACCGCCGTCATGCTGGTGGTGGTCAACACCGTCTCGTGCCTCGTGCACATCTACTCCATCGGCTACATGCACGAGGACCCGCACCGGCCGCGGTTTTTCGCGTACCTCAGCCTCTTCACCTTCGCCATGCTGGCGCTGGTCACCTCCGACACCTTCCTGCAGATGTTCTTCGGTTGGGAGGGCGTCGGCCTGATGTCCTATCTGCTGATCGGCTTCTGGTACGAAAAGCCCGCTGCCAACGCAGCGGCCATGAAAGCCTTCATCGTCAACCGCGTCGGCGATTTCGGCTTCGCGCTCGGCATCTTCGGCATCTTTGCGGTGTTCCGCTCGGTCGATTTCGACACCGTGTTTGCGGCGGCGAAGACCGTTGTCGGACAGCGCATAGAGTTTCTCGGTGGCAATTTCGATACGCTGACGGTGCTCTGCCTGCTGCTGTTCATGGGCGCCATGGGCAAGTCTGCGCAGTTCCTCCTACACACTTGGCTGCCCGACGCCATGGAGGGCCCGACCCCGGTCTCTGCGCTGATCCACGCCGCCACCATGGTGACCGCCAGCGTGTTCATGGTCGCGCGCCTGTCGCCGCTGTTCGAGCAATCGCCAACCGCGCTCTACTACGTGACGCTGGTTGGGGCGACCACGGCTTTTTTCGCCGCCACGGTCGGCCTGGTGCAGAACGACATCAAGCGCGTCATCGCCTATTCGACCTGCTCGCAGCTTGGCTACATGTTCGCGGCCTGCGGCGTCGGCGCCTATGGCGCGGGCATCTTTCATCTGTTCACGCACGCATTTTTCAAGGCGTTGCTGTTCCTAGGCGCCGGCTCGGTCATCCATGCCATGCATCACGAGCAGGACATGCGCAAGATGGGTGGGCTGTCGGGAAAAATCCCGTGGACCTGGGCGCTGATGTTGATCGGCACGCTGGCGCTGACCGGCGTCGGCATTCCGGGCATCGGCGGTATGGCCGGATTTTTTTCGAAGGACGCCATCATCGAGGCGACCTTCGCGGCGCACAGTAAGGTTGGCGATTACGCCTTCTATCTGCTGATCGCCGCCGCCTTCATGACCTCGTTCTATTCCTGGCGCCTGATGTTCATGACCTTCCACGGTTCCACGCGCGCCGACCACGAAACCTTCGATCACGCCCATGAGAGCCCGTGGGTGATGCTGCTGCCGCTGGTCGTGCTGGCCATCGGTGCGGTGGCTGCGGGTGCGTTGTTCCACGGCTTTTTCATCGGCGAAGGCTACGGCGAGTTCTGGAAGACGGCGCTGGTCAACGCGCCGGGCAATCATATCCGCGAGGCCATGGAGCGTGTCCCGGCCTGGGTTGGCTGGGCGCCGACCATCGCCATGCTGTTGGGCTTTGCCCTGTCCTGGCTCTGCTACATCGCGGCGCCCGCACTGCCTGCACAAGTTGCTAATCTGCCGGTCATTCATGATGTCTACTTGTTCCTCCTGAATAAGTGGTACTTCGACGAACTCTATCACTACGTCTTCGTGCGTCCCGCCCACTGGATCGGCCGGCAGTTGTGGAAGAAGGGTGATGGCGCCATCATCGATGGCCTCGGCCCCGATGGTCTGGCTCGCACCGTGCAGGTCATCATGAAGGACGCGGTCAAGCTGCAGAGCGGCTTTGTCTATCAGTACGCCTTCGTCATGCTGATCGGCGTGACGCTGATCGCCACCGTGTTCGCGCTGCCGCCCGGCTACCGCATCAATCTGCAGGAAGCGCTCAACTTCCTATTCCGGAAGGGCGCATAACCATGACCGCAACAACCTTGGGCGGTACGCCCTGGCTCAGTCTCATCACCTTCCTGCCGCTGTTCGGCGCTGCGCTGATCATGCTGATGGCGCGCGGCGACGATGGTCCCGCGCAACGTAATGCGCGCTGGATCGCGCTGTGGACCACGCTGATCACCTTTGCCGTTTCGCTGAACATCTGGATCAACTTCGATTCCAAGATCGGCGGCTTCCAGTTCGTCGAAGAGCATCCCTGGGTCGGCAATGGCATCAGCTACAAGATGGGCATCGACGGCATTTCCATGCTGTTCGTGATCCTGACGACCTTCCTGATGCCGCTGTGCATTCTCGCCTCCTGGGACTCGATCACGACGCGCGTAAAAGAATACATGATCGCGTTCCTCATCCTGGAAACGTTGATGGTCGGCGTGTTCACGGCCCTCGACCTGGTCCTGTTCTACCTGTTCTTCGAGGGTGGCCTGATCCCGATGTTCCTGATCATCGGCGTCTGGGGTGGCAAGCGCCGAGTCTATGCCAGCTTCAAATTCTTCCTCTATACGCTGGCCGGCTCGGTGCTGATGCTGCTGGCATTGATGGCGATGTACTTCCACGCCGGCAGCACGGATATCGTTGCGCTGCTCAAGCCCGGGACTTTCCCTGCCTCAATGCAAAACTGGCTGTGGCTGGCTTTCTTTGCCTCGTTCGCGGTGAAGATGCCGATGTGGCCGGTCCACACCTGGCTGCCGGACGCTCACGTCGAAGCACCCACCGCCGGATCCGTGATCCTCGCCGGCATTCTCCTTAAAATGGGCGGCTACGGATTTTTGCGCTTCTCGCTGCCGATGTTCCCGGCCGCGTCCGTGCACTACGCACCGTTCGTCTTCACGCTCTCGTGCATCGCCATCATCTATACCTCGCTGGTCGCACTGGCCCAGCAGGATATGAAGAAGCTGATCGCCTATTCGTCGGTCGCCCACATGGGCTACGTCACCATGGGCGTGTTCACGCTGACCACCCAGGGCATTGAGGGCGGCATCTTCCAGATGCTGTCGCACGGGCTGGTATCCTCCGCACTCTTCTTGTGCGTCGGCGTCATCTACGACCGCATCCACACGCGCGAGATTGCTGCCTATGGCGGCCTGGTCGCGCGCATGCCGCTCTATGCCGTCACCTTCATGGTGTTCACGCTGGCCAATGTCGGCTTGCCAGGGACGAGCGGTTTCATCGGCGAGTTCCTGACGCTGCTGGGCGCCTTCAAGGTCAACACTACGGTGGCGTTCTTTGCCACCTTCGGCGTCATCTTGTCGGCGTGCTATGCGCTGCTGCTGTACCGGCGCGTCATCTTCGGTGCGCTGACCAAGGCCAGCCTGAAGGATATCGTCGATCTCTCGCCGCGCGAGATCGCCATCCTGGCGCCGCTCGTGATCCTGACCATTTTCTTTGGCTTCTATCCCTCGCCGCTGATCGATCCGACGGCGGCTTCAGTGCAGAAACTGATCGCCGATTCCCAGGCCGGCATCCGCATCGCCGAAGCCGCCGCCCATCGACTCGTGGCCATCGCGCCATGAGATTGTCAGACAGAGCTGCACGCACCGCTTCCCGGAATTTGACGCGCCACTTCGCGCGGCAGATATCCGGGACCTTTACCGGGTGCGGCTCCAGCCCAACTGGTGCGGCACAGGTGGAAACAGGACCTGCGGTCAGGCCGCCGTCTCCCCCGGCAGGTAACGATCCCGGATATTCGACGCGCAAGAAAAAGGTGCGCCGAATTCCGGGAAGCGTGGGCTATTGCTCATTGGTTTCAGAGGTCACTTCTCTATGCTGACGACCTTCCTCGACCTTGTCCATGGCCCGCTGAAACCCGAGCTCATGCTCGTGCTCTCGGCCGTGCTGCTACTGATGTATGGCGTCTTCCATCATGACGAGCGCGGCGTTTCGGTCGGCTGGCTGTCGATCCTCGGCCTCGCGTTCGTCGGATTCCTGATCGCGTTCCGGGCCTACAACCATCCCGGCGCTTTCGACAGCGCCTTCGAGGGCGCATGGATCAACGACGCGTTTGCTCGCTTCATGAAAATGCTGGTTCTGATCGGCGCGGCGGGCGCGTTGCTGCTCTCTTTCGCCTATTTCCGCGATATCGGGGCTATGCGGTTCGAATATCCGATCCTGGTGCTGCTGTCGTGCGCCGGCATGTTCATGATGATCTCGGCCGGCGATCTGATTTCGCTCTATCTCGGCCTTGAGATGCAGTCGCTGGCTCTGTATGTCTGCGCCGCCATCCGCCGCGATGATGTGCGCTCCAGCGAAGCGGGCCTGAAATACTTCGTGCTCGGCGCGCTGTCGTCAGGCATGCTGCTATACGGAGCATCCTTGCTCTACGGCTTTACCGGTTCGACGCATTTTGGCGACATCGCGCAGGCTACGCATTTGATGGCAGCGGGCGCGCCCAATGTCGGCCTGCTGTTCGGTCTGGTGTTCCTGCTGGCCGGCCTCGCCTTCAAGGTTTCCGCCGTGCCGTTCCACATGTGGGTGCCCGACGTCTATCAGGGCGCGCCGACCCCGGTGACGGCATTCTTTGCCGCCGCGCCCAAGGTTGCCGCCTTCGCGCTATTGATCCGCGTGCTGGTCAGCGCCTTCCCGGCCATCACCAGCCAGTGGCAGCTGATCATCACATTCATGGCCATCGCCTCGATGTTCCTGGGAGCGGTCGCGGCCATCGGCCAAAACAACATCAAGCGGCTGATGGCCTACTCGTCGATCGCCAATGGCGGCTTTGCACTGGTCGGGCTGGCCGCCGGCACGCAAGACGGCGTGCAGGGCGTGCTGATCTATTTGGCGATCTATGTTGCCATGACGCTCGGTAGCTTCGCCTGCATTCTGGCTATGCGCCGCAACGGTCAATATGTCGAGGAGATCAGCCAGCTGGCTGGCCTGGGAAAAACCAACTTGCCACTGGCTGCGCTGCTGGCCGCCCTGATGTTCTCGCTCGCCGGCATCCCGCCACTGGCCGGCTTCTGGGCCAAGTGGTTCGTGTTCCTGCCCGCCATCCGGGCCGGCATGTATCCGCTGGCCGTCATCGGTGTGCTGACCAGCGTGATCGGCGCTTATTATTATCTGCGCATCATCAAGATCATGTTCATGGATGAGCCGGCTGAAAAGTTCGAGCCGATGCCCGGCATAGTCCGCCTGGTGCTCGGCATTGCAGCCGCCTTCGTCATTCTGTTCTCGCTCTATCCGGCACCCCTGGTCGACGCCGCGATCCGAGCCGCCCATTCGCTGTTCTGAGATGGAACCTGCCGGCCTTGAATGGCTCGAAAGCGTTAGCTCCACCAACGAAGTGGCGATGCAACGGGCCAACGCCGGGCACACCGGCCCGTTATGGATCGCGGCCCGCGAGCAAACCGGCGGCCGTGGCCGCAGCGGACGAACCTGGACCTCGCCGCCCGGCAATCTCTACAATTCTTTGCTGTTGACCCTGAATCGACCCCCCATGGTGCTGGCGCAACTCGCACTGGTCGCCGGCGTCGCGGTGCACGATACTATCAGCGGCCTGGCGCCCGCCCTGTCGGTAGCGCTCAAATGGCCCAACGACGTTCTGGTCGATAGCGCCAAAATCTCCGGTATCCTGATCGAGAGCCAGCTTGCCCCTGGTGGCAGCGCCCACAACGTCGTGGTTGGCATCGGCGTCAATCTCGCGCATCATCCAGACTTGCCTGACCGGCGAGCGACCTCATTGGCCGCGCTGGGCGTAACGGCAACTCCGCGCCAGGCTTGGCAGCAGCTTTCGGCTGCCTTTACTGCTTGGCTCGCTGTATGGTCCGAAGGTGACGGATTTTCCGCGATCTGCCAAAGTTGGCAGCAACGCGCGGTCGGGATCGGAGCCGAGGTTTCGGTGAAGACCGGGCAGGACGTAATTGCTGGCCGCTTCCGCGGTCTCGATACTGATGGCGCCATGCTGCTCGAGTTGCCGGGTGGGCGACGGCGGCGCATCACTTTTGGTGACGTACATATTGGTGTTTTACGGCCGGCAGACACCCCCTAGAGATTTTGGAGATGGTATGGCAGCCCGCAAGGCGAAGGGTTCGACAGAGCCGGAACTGGTATTCGTGCCGCTAGGTGGCATCGGCGAGATAGGCATGAATTGCTATCTCTATGGTTATGGTCCGTCGGACAATCGCCGCTGGCTGATAGTCGATCTCGGCATCACCTTCCCAGGCGATCTGGAACCGGGGGTCGATGTCATCATGCCGGACCTCAGCTACATCGTTGAGCAAAAGGCCCAGCTCGACGGCATCATTCTGACGCACGGACACGAGGACCATCTCGGCGCCATCATCGATCTGTGGCCTGACGTCAAGTGCCCGATCTATGCCACGCCCTTCACGGCGGGCCTGCTGAAGGCCAAGCTCAGCGAAGAGCGGCCGGGCATGAAGTTGCCGATCCGCGAGGTGCCGCTGAGGGGGCGCCTGACTATTGGCCCGTTCGATATCGAGCTGGTGAATGTCGCCCATTCCATTCCGGAATCGAACGCGCTCGCCATCCGCACACCGGCCGGGCTGGTGCTGCATACCGCCGATTGGAAGATCGATCCAACCCCCGTGCTCGGCGAGCCGACCGATGAAAAGCGTATCCGCGCGCTCGGCGATGAAGGCGTCGATGTGCTGATCTGCGACAGCACCAATGCGCTCCGGGCCGGCATCTCGCCGTCCGAGAGCGAAGTCGGTTCGACCATCGCCAAGCTCATTGCCGAGGCCGAGCAGTGCGTCGCGGTTACCACCTTTGCTTCTAATGTGGGGCGCGTGAAGTGCGTCGCCGAGGCAGCCATGGCCTGCGGCCGCGAGTTGGTGATCGCGGGACGGGCGCTGCACCGCGTTGTGCAGGTGGCGCAGGACACCGGCTATCTCAGCCGCAAACTGAAGTTCCACGATCAGGATGCGTTCTCGAGTATTCCACGCAACAAGATTTGCGCCATCCTGACCGGCAGTCAGGGCGAACCCAGGGCGGCGTTGGCGCGCGTGGCCTTGAAGGAACACCCGATGGTGACGCTGGCGCGCGGCGATACCGTGATCTTTTCCTCGCGGCCCATCCCGGGCAACGAAGAAGGTATCGGCCGCGTGCTGAATGGCCTCGCCGATCAGGGCGTGCGCGTCATCACCGACAGCGATGCACTGGTGCATGTCACCGGCCATCCGCGGCGCGGCGAGCTGGAGCAGATGTATGCCTGGAGCCGCCCCAGGGTACTGATCCCGATGCATGGCGAGGCGCGCCATCTTGAGGAACAGGGGCGATTTGCACTTGGCAAGGGCGTGCCGAAGGTCGTGCAAGTGCGCAATGGCAAAATGGTGCGGCTGGGTCCTGGCGAGGTTCGAGTGATCGACGAAGTGCCGGTCGGCCGGGTCTTCCGCGACGGCAATCTCATCATCTCGGCCCAAGAGGGCTCGGTGCGCGACCGGCGCAAGCTGTCCTATGTCGGCCTGGTGTGCATCTCGATCGTGATGGAGCGCGACGGCGAATTGGCCGCTGATCCCGAGATCGTCCTCGATGGCATCCCGGAGGAGGTCGGCTCATCAAGCTCGATGGAAGGGCTGGTGCTCGATGCGGTGGAGAGCGCGCTCTCCAGCATTCCGCGCGGCAAGCGCAAGGATCCTGAGCGGGTGCGCGAAGCCGTCAATCGGGCCGCCAGATCAGCAGTCAACGAGGCCTGGGGCAAGAAACCCATCATCAGAGTGCTGCTGACGGTTTTGTAACGTGATCGGACGGCTCAACCATATCGCGATTGCTGTGCCTGATCTGGCCAGGGCAAGTGCGATCTATCGCGATACTCTGGGTGCGGAAGTATCGGCGGCGGCGGCGCAGCCAGAGCACGGTGTGACCACCGTGTTCATCCGCCTGCCCAATACCAAGATCGAATTGCTGGAACCTTTGGGTGCCGCCTCGCCAATTGCAAGGTTTCTTGAACGCAACCCGGATGGCGGCATGCACCATATCTGTTACGAGGTGACCGATATCATCGCTGCGCGCGACAAGCTTCTGGCGGCCGGCGCGCGCGTGCTCGGCGACGGGCAACCCAGGATCGGTGCGCATGGCAAACCGGTGCTGTTCCTGCACCCCAAGGATTTCGCCGGCACGCTAGTGGAGTTGGAACAGGCATGAGCGTTGTTTTCGCGATCGCGATTTATTTCGTCATCTGGTGGACGCTGCTGTTCACGGTGCTGCCGTTTGCCGGACGCTCGCAGCACGACGCCGGCATTCGGGTCCCCGGCACGCCGGCCTCGGCACCGGCGGCGCCCAAGCTTTTGCGCGTAGTCATGATCACCAGCGTCCTGGCGGCAATCGTCTTGGCGCTGGTCATTGTTGCCATCGAATACAACCTGCTGGATCGCCTCGGCTTGCCGGTGCATGCGCCAGCTGACCCGCCCGCCGGCAGTTGAACGGGCAAAGAGTTCAGAATGTTCAAGAAAATCCTTATTGCGAATCGCGGTGAAATCGCCTGCCGCATCATCAAGACGGCACGGCGCCTCGGTATCAGGACGGTCGCTGTCTATTCCGAGGCCGATCGCGACGCGCTGCATGTGGAGATGGCCGACGAGCGCGTTGCCATCGGGCCGGCACCGGCGGTGCAATCCTATCTCGTCATTGAGCGGATCATAGCCGCCTGCCGCCAGACCGGCGCCGAGGCGGTGCATCCGGGCTACGGCTTCCTGTCCGAGCGCGCTGATTTTCCGCTTGCGCTTGACCAAGCAGGCATCGTTTTCATCGGCCCCAATGCCAAAGCGATCGCGGCCATGGGCGACAAGCTCGAGAGTAAGAAGGCGGCGGCCAAGGCCAAGGTTTCTACTGTCCCCGGGCACATGGGCGAGATCGCGGACGCGCGCGAGGCCGTAAGGGTCGCAGCCGAGATCGGCTATCCGGTCATGATCAAGGCGTCGGCGGGCGGCGGCGGCAAGGGCATGCGGGTGGCCTATTCTGCTAGGGAAGCTGAAGAAGGGTTTGGCCTGGCGCGCTCAGAGGCCAAGGCCTCGTTCGGCGACGACCGCATCCTGATCGAGAAGTTCATCGAGAGCCCGCGGCACATCGAGATCCAGGTGCTGGGTGATAAGCACGGCAATGTCATCTATCTGGGCGAACGCGAATGTTCGATCCAGCGCCGCAATCAGAAGGTGGTCGAGGAGGCGCCGTCGCCGCTGCTCGATGCCAAGACACGCAGTGGCATGGGCGAGCAGGCGGTCAGCCTGGCCAAGGCCGTTGGCTATGATTCTGCGGGTACGGTTGAGTTCGTGGCCGGGCAGGACAAGAGTTTCTACTTTCTGGAAATGAACACCCGGCTGCAGGTCGAGCATCCTGTGACGGAGCTGGTCACTGGGATTGATCTTGTCGAACAGATGATCCGTTCAGCGGCAGGTGAGAAACTCGCGCTGCGCCAAGCCGATGTGAAGATCAAGGGCTGGGCCATCGAATCTCGTGTCTATGCGGAAGATCCGTATCGCAATTTCCTGCCCTCGATCGGACGGCTGGTGCGTTACCGACCGCCGCGCGAGGGCGTAGTCGACGGCATCACCATCCGCAATGATACCGGCGTCACCGAAGGCTCCGAGGTGTCGACCTACTACGATCCGATGATCGCTAAGCTTTGCACGCATGGCCCGACCCGCATCGCGGCCATCGACGGCATGGCGCGCGCGCTCGACAGCTTCACAATCGACGGCATCGCGCACAATATCCCGTTCCTGACTGCCCTGATGCAAATGCCGCGCTGGCGTGACGGCAAGCTCTCGACCGCCTTCATCCGCGAGGAATTTCCGGGCGGCTTCAAGCCGCGGCCAGTTTCCGGCAAGGAGCGCGAAACGCTGGCGGCCGTTGCCACCGCCATCGATCATCTCACCAACTCGCGGCGCCGCCAGATCACACAGCAGATGAACGGCGGGAAGGTGCGCTTTGCCCAAAGCCGCGTGGTCCTGCTCGACCGCGACGAGGTGCGCGTGCATGTCGAGGGTGACATCACGCAGCCGATCACGGTCAGTTTCCTGGAGGCCGACGGCAATGTGCGGCGCAGGCTGGCGGTGGAAAGTCCATGGTGGCCGGGCGAGCCGGTCTGGACCGGGCTGGTGGCGGGCGAGCCGGTCGCGGTCCAGGTGCGGCCGATCGCCAATGGTGTGCAGCTTGCCTTCCGGGGCCTCAGCTGTCAGGCGCGTGTCTTTACCGAACGCGAGGCGGAACTGGCCCGCATGATGCCGGTCAAGGTTGGCCCCGATCTGTCAAAATTCCTGCTTTGCCCAATGCCCGGCCTGTTGAAAGCCGTGCAAGTCGAGGCCGGCCAGGAAGTAAAGGCAGGCGACGCGCTGGCCGTGGTGGAAGCCATGAAAATGGAGAACATCCTCAAGGCCGAGCGCGATGGCGTCATAAAAACGATCCGCGCCAAGCCGGGCGACAGCCTGCCGGTGGACAGCGTCATCATGGAGTTTGCTTGAGCTGCGGACCTTGGGTGGACTAGCATCAGGCCTTGCGCAGCGAATCAGACGGCGGTTCGGTGTCCGCCATAGATGAGGGGAACTCGGATGAACTTGCTATTTTCTTTTTATGGACGTACCGGCCGCGGTGGCTTCTGGTTGGGCGTGTTGTGTTCGTTGCTCGCCCTGGCTGTTTGCGTGGGACTTGCCTACCTGTTGTTCGGGGCTCCCATCGCGATGCTCAACGCCGATGGCACGGCGGTCACGGCCGAGACTATGAATGCGCCCGATGTCAAAACCGTCACCAACACGGCCTCGATTGCGACGATCGCCGTTGGTTACCTTGCAGCCCTCTGGATGGGCCTGGCGACGCAAGTCAAGCGCTGCCATGACCGTGGTTTCTCGGGCTGGTGGATCATCCCGATGAACATCGTTCCGTTCTGGAGCTTGATTTCGCTCGGCGTCCTGGAAGGTCAAGTTGGCCCGAACGTGTACGGCCCCGATCCGCGCGCCGCTGCGTAGGGCGCTCTCTCGTCACGACAAGGCTGCAGTCAGGCTTGGCGGCGTAGGGGCGCACCGCAGTGCGCCCCAACGCCGCGACACCGGGTCGACATTGCCCTACGGCGCAAGCCGGTCCAGCTCCTGGCGGTGCCTGTGCATCGCCAGGAAGGCCGCGTAATCCTTGTCGAACCTCGCCCGTGCGCGCGTATCGGGTTTGCGCGAACGGCCGCCGCGCTGCATGGCCTTGGCAGCCTCGGCCAGCGAACCGAACGCGCCCGCCGCCGTCGCCGCCACCATGCCGGTGCCCAGCAGCACGGCATCCTCGGCCGCCGGCTCGATCACCGTTGAGCCCGTCGCATCGGCATAAAGCTCCATCAGCAGAGGATTTTTCGTGTGCCCGCCGGTGACATGCAGCGTATCGATCACATAGCCCTTGGCATTCATGGCGTTGAGCACATGCCGCACACCAAGTGCGATGGCGACGCAGGTCCGCCAGTACAACTTGCACAAACTATCGAACGAGGCATCCAGCGTCAGGCCGCTGATCACACCGACGGCGTGCGCATCGGCGATCGGCGAGCGGTTGCCGTGGAAATCGGGCAACACATGCAGCCGCCCGGCCAGGTCCAGGCCCTCGGCTTGCCGCAACTCCATCACCCGCGCCACGATCCGGCGGTGCATGGCGGTATCGGCGGTCTGCCCGGCCGTGTGGGTGCGGATGATATGATCGAGCAACGCTCCGGTGGCCGATTGTCCGCCCTCGTTCAGCCACAGCTCGGGTAGCACGGCGCCGAAATACGGGCCCCAGATGCCGGGCACTGGTTTTGCTTGGGCCGATAGCGCCATGATGCAGCTGGAGGTGCCTGCGATCAGCGCCAGATGGCGGCCGATCTCGGCGCTGTCGCCGGCATAGCCGCCGAGCACGCCGAGCGCGCCGGCATGGGCATCGATCAGGCCGACGCCGACTTGTGTCGCCGTTGTCAAACCCAGTTCGCGGGCGGCCGCATCGGTCAGCGGTCCGAGGCATTTGCCAATCGGGCTGGCCCGCTCCGGCAGCCGGCCGCGCTCGCGCATGTCGCCGATGCCGATCTGTTCGAGGTAGTCGTCCCGCCACGTCTCGTTGCCATGGCCAAGATAGGTCCATTTGGCCGCCAACGTGCATTGCGATCGCTCTAGGCTGCCCGAGGCGCGCCAGGTCAGATAGTCGGCGAGATCGAAGAAGTAACCCGCGCGCGCCCAACGGTCCGGGTAATGGCGCTTCAGCCACATCAGCTTGGGCGTTTCCATCTCTGGCGACATGACGCCGCCGATGAAGTCGAGCACCTTGTGCCGGGTGGCGGTGCATTCGTCGGCTTCGGCAATGGCGCGATGGTCAAGCCAGACGATCGTGTCCCAGCGATTGTCGCCCGTCGTCGAGATGCCGAGCGGGGCGGCTTGTCGGTCACGCACGACCAGCGAGCAGGTGGCGTCGAAACTGATGCCGGCGATGGCTTCGGGCGCAGCTTTGGCGTTGCCAAGTGCGGCGCGCACCGATTTGCTCACAGCGCTCCAGATGTTCTCTGAGTCGTGTTCGGCATGGTCGGGCTTGGGCTGGTGCATGGCGATCGGATGTTCGCCGCGGCCTAACAGGCGGCCGTCGGTCGAAAATACACCGGCCCTGGCGCTGCCGGTGCCCACGTCGACGCCCAATACGAGACTCTCAGTCGCCATAGCATCAGCCCATTGGGAGGGTTTCGATCAGTGCGGGAAGGTCTTCCATGCGCTCGAAGATACAGTAAGGATGCATGGCTGCAACGGTTTCGCGCAGGCCCGCTGGGCCGGAGTGCGAACCGCCGACAAAGGCTAGCGCGCGCATCCCGGCCCGGTGCGCGGCCTCGATGCCGGCGGGGCTGTCCTCGATGACGATGCAGTTCTCGGGCGCTTCGCTCATGCGTTGAGAGGCGAGCAGGAACAGGTCCGGCGCCGGCTTGCCGTTGGCGACCATGGTGGCACTGAAGACGTGCGCGCCGAAATAGTGCGTCAGCCCAGTCAGCCCAAGCGACAATTTGATGCGGTCGGGCAGGCTGGATGAAGCGACGCAACAGGGCAGGTCAATGGCATCGAGCGCCCTCGCGATCCCGACAATCGGCTTCAGCTCGGCCCGATACAACGTATAGAGCCGCTCGCGCATGGCGGCCAGCTGATGGTCTGTCAGGGTGCGACCATAGGCGTCGCTGAGCGTCGTCTTCATGCTGGAGAGGCTGCGGCCAAGGAAGTGATGGTAACACTCGGCGGCCGTCATCGGCACACCGAGATCATGCATGGTCTCCATCAGAACCCGGATGGACAATGGCTCGCTATCGACCAGAACGCCGTCGCAGTCGAAGATCAGCAGCTTTTGCCGTGCCATCACCTCTAGTCCGATATCCCGCTACCAGCAGCAATAGCCACCATCGGCCAGCACGATCGAGCCGGTCATCAGGCTGGCCGCATCGCTGGCCAGGAAATGCACCACCGAGGCGATTTCGTCGGGCTGGCCGACGCGGCCCATCGGCGTCATGTCCAGCCAGGTCTTATACATCTCCGGGCTCTCGGTCATGCCGAACTTGGTCAGCGGCGTTTCGATATAGGTCGGCGCGACGGCGTTGACGCGCACGCCACGCGACGCCCATTCGGCGGCCAGCGAACGCGTCAGATGATGCACGGCGGCCTTGGAGGCGTTGTAGAATGATTGCTCCTGCGGCTTGTTGACGATGAAGCCGGACATCGAGCCAATATTGACGATCGAGCCTTTGCCCTGTTTCAGCATCTGCTTGCCGAACGCGCGGCAACACCAGAACAATCCGTCCACGTTCACATCCATGTGGTGGCGCCAATGCGCGTCCGAAGTGTCCTCGGCCTTGACGTTGCTTCTGGCGACGCCGGCATTGTTGACGAGAATGTCCACGCGTCCGTGGTCCTTGATCACTTGCGCACAGACCTTGTCGACCTCGGCTGACTTGGTGACGTCGAGGGTCACGCCGTGCACGTCGATCTTGAGTTTTTTGAGCGCTGCAACGCTTTCGGCGACGCGTTCCGCCATCATGTCCGCAACCACGACAGTGGCGCCTGCCTCGCCGAGCGCGTGCGCGATGGCCGCACCGATGCCCTGCCCCGCGCCGGTGACAACGGCGATCTTCTTATCCAGTCTCAGTTTTTCAAGATACATATAAAAATCCTCCTTGTCGGCGCGAAGGGGTTGACCCCCAGTTCAGCTCATCCAGTTGCCGCCATCGACATTGTAGGTCTGGGCGACGATGTAGTTGCTCTCCTGCGAGGCCAGAAAAATTGCCATGCCGACCAGGTCCTCGGCCGTCCCCATGCGCCCGAACGGGACGGCGGCCGCGACCAGCCGTTTCTTCTCGCCCTTGGGACGGTTTTCGTATTTGGCGAACATGGCGTCGACGCCATCCCAGTGCTCGCCATCAACCACGCCGGGGGCGATGGCGTTGACGTTGATGCCGTGCTTGATGAGGTCGAGGCCGGCCGATTGGGTGAGGCTGATGACGGTGGCCTTGGTGGCGCAATAGACGCCGACCAGCGCCTCGCCGCGCCGGCCCGCCTGGCTCGCCATGTTGATGATTTTGCCCTTGCGCTGGTGGGCGATCATGGACTTGGCCGCCGCCTGCAGCGTAAACAGCGTACCCGCCACATTGATGGCGAACAGCTTGTCGTAACTCGCGCGTGTGATCTCGACGATGGGGGCCATGTCGAACAGGGCGGCATTGTTGACCAGAATGTCGAGCCAGCCCGCGCGTTTTTCGACGGCGGCGATGGCCGCGTCGATCGAGGCCTGGCTGGTCACATCGAGTTTCACGGCGTAGGCGGAAGGGCCAATCTGCTTGGCAGTCGCTTCGGCGCGCACCATATCGATATCGCCGATGGCGACCGTTGCGCCTTCGCGCACGTAGGCGGCCGCGAAGGCCGCGCCGATGCCGCGAGCAGCGCCGGTGATAAAAGCGGATTTGCCCTCAAGTCGATTCATTTGAGTGCTGCTCCCTGGGCGTCGAAGCGGTGGATGCGGGACGCGTCCGGCGTCAGGAAAATTCGGTCGCCGTAGGCCACGGCGATATCGCCCGGCGCACGCACCGTCAGGGTGCCGAGGGCCGCCGCCTGGATGTGCAGGAAGGTGTCGGAGCCGAGGTGCTCGGCGACGCCGACGGTGCCGGCCCATTCCCCCTTATCCCTGGAAATCGCAATGTGTTCGGGACGCACACCGATGGTTTCGGCTTGGCGATTGGCGGCCGGAGCGCCGGTGATGAAGTTCATCTTCGGTGAGCCGATGAAGCCGGCGACGAACTGGTTCGCCGGCGTCTTATACAACTCCAGTGGCGAGCCGACCTGCTCGATGCGGCCGGCGTTCAGCACCACGATCTTGTCAGCCAGCGTCATGGCCTCGACCTGGTCGTGGGTGACGTAGACCATGGTGGTTTTCAGGGTGTGGTGCAGTTCGCTGATCTCGAGCCGCATGCCCACGCGCAACGCAGCATCGAGGTTCGACAGCGGTTCGTCGAACAGAAAGGCGCGCGGGTTGCGCACGATGGCGCGGCCGATGGCGACGCGTTGGCGCTGGCCGCCCGAGAGCTGGCCAGGGCGGCGGGAGAGATAGTCGGTGAGGTTCAGCGTGCGGGCGGCGTCGGTGACCTTCTTGTCTATGGCGGCCTTGTCCATCTTGGCCATCTTCAACGGAAAGGCGATGTTGTTGTACACGGACATATGCGGGTAGAGCGCATAGGACTGGAACACCATGGCCAGGCCGCGCTTGGCCGGCGCGGCGTCCGTCACGTCCTCGCCATCGATAATGATCTTGCCCGAGCTGCAGTCCTCCAGGCCGGCGATCAGGCGCAGCAGCGTCGACTTTCCGCAGCCGGACGGTCCGACGAAGACGACAAAGTCGCCCTCGGCGATCTTGAGATCAACCCCATGGATGACGTGGTGCTCGCCGAACTTCTTGACGACGTTTTCGAGGGTGATGCTGGCCATGGGGCGTGCTTTCCAGAAGGGACTAGAGACGAGGGACTAGGGACTAGTGATACGGTGCAAGAATTGTCACTGTGCCCTATCTGAATCATTTCATCTTCGCGACTCACGCCTATGTTCTAGTCCCTAGTCCCTACTTCACTCATTTCACCGCTCCAAACGTCAGTCCACGAACCAGCTGGCGCTGCGAGAACCAGCCCAGCACCAGGATCGGCGCGATGGCCATGATGGAGGCTGCCGAAAGCTTGGCCCAGAACTGCCCCTCGGGGCTGGAGTATTCCGAGATGAAGAAACTGAGCGGGGCGGCCGCCTTGTTGGTGAGGTTCAAGGACCAGAAAGCCTCGTTCCAGGCCAGGATGAAGTTGAGCAGGCAGGTGGACGCAATGCCGGGCAGCGCCATCGGGGTGAGCACGCGCGTCAGCTCGCTCCACAAGCCCGCGCCGTCCATGCGCGCCGCTTCCAGGATGCCGACCGGAATCTCCTTGAAGTAGGTGAACAGCATCCAGATGATGATGGGCAGGTTGAGCAGCATCATCAGCGGCACCATGCCCCAGAAACTGTCGATGATGCTGTAGCTGGTGAGATTGATGCCGTTGCCCCAGTCCTTGAAGATCAGGCCGTTGCGGTTGAAGATCAGATAGATCGGGATCAGCGCGCCAGCCGGCGGCATCATCTTGGTCGAGAGCATCCACAAGAGCGTGTCGGTGGTGCGCCGGGTCCAGACCCAGATACTGGCGGGCAGGACGAACAGCAGCAGCAGGACGAAGCCGACCACGGCGTTGCTGGTTTTCCAGTTGTTCAGATAGAGCACGATGAAGCAGATGGCCGAGCACGCCGTAATGATTCCGAGCCAGGTCCAGCCGCTCAACTTGCTGCTGGCCGCTTGGGTCGGCGCGAAGGCCATCGACCAGGCCGCCGGGATGGCGAACAGCAGTCCGAGCAGCGTCGACAGCACGACGATGACGGTGGTGTTGAACACATAACGGAAGTAGTCGGAGCGCTCCTGCACGATGCCGAAGTTTTCCAGCGTCCAGGGTGTGGTGAGGAAATTCTGCGGCAGGGTGTAGGCGTCGGACTCGGTCTTGAAGGCGGCGACCGCAGTCCAGAAAATCGGGAAAAACAGCAGCAGGCCGATCACCCAGGCGACGACCGTGAGCGTTGCAGTCCGTTGAACAGATTGTCTGCGCGCCATGAGTTCAGGCCTCCAGATTTCGGCCGACGATGCGCACCAGGAAGGCCGAGACGATGTTGGCGATAACGACTGCAATTAGACCGCCAGCTGCAGCCGTGCCCACGTCGGTGGCGTCGTTCAGCTCCGAGAACACCAGATAGGTGAGGTTGCCGGCCAAGCCGCCCGTGGACGTGACTTTGATCTCAGCAAAGATGTTCAGCAAAAAGATCGTCTCGATCAGGATGACAACCGTGATCGGGCGCGCCAGATGCGGCAGCACGATGTAGCGGAAGTAGCTGATGGCGTCGGCCCCATCCATCTCCGAGGCGTCCTTCTGCTCTTCATCGAGCGATTGCAGGGCCGTCAGCAGGATCAGCGCCGCATAGGGCAGCCATTGCCAGGCCACGATCAGCCCGACCGAGAACAAAGGCACGCGCGCGAACCAGTCGAAAGGCTGATGGACGCCAAAGTAGGTCTGTATGCCGGCCGACAGGCCAAACACCGGATGCAGGATCAGGTTCTTCCAGACCAGCGAGGACACGGTTGGCATGATGAAGAACGGTGAGATCATCAGCAGCCGAACGATGCCACGGCCCCAGAACGGCTGGTCGAGCAGCAGGGCCAGGGCCACGCCACCAACCACGGTGGTGACGATCACGCCCGCAACGAGTGCAATCGTGTTGAAGAGATCCTTGAGGAAATAGGGATCTTTCATGAAGTAGTAGAAGTTTGCGAAACCTGCCCAACCGGTATTGTCCGGGTCCTGTAGATTGTAGCGCAGGAAGGCAAAGTAGAGGGTCAGCGCCAGCGGCACAAACGACCAGGCGGCCAAAACGGCCACGGCGGGCGCCAGCGCCCATTTTCCGACAACCTGAGCCTGACGGGTAGCCATGGGGCCTGACGCTTGGGTTGGCGCTTCTCGACGTTGCTTTAGTTTCCGCTCGCTTCCCGGAATCTGACGCGCATCTTCGCGCGGCAGATATCCGGGACCTTTACGTGTCGCGGCTTACACACGACTGGCGCCTCCCCCCTTGGAAACAGGGCAAGCCGTTGCAGCCGTCGTTCCCGCAGCAGGTAAAGATCCCGGATATTCGACGCGCAAGGAAGAAAGGCGCGCCGAATTCCGGGAGGCGTGAATTCGCGGTATTGTACAAGTCAGCCCTCCCCGCGCGAGGCGGAGAGGGCCGTGGTTCTACCAGACTACTTGATGTAGCCGGCCTTGGTCATGGCGTCGGTTGTGTAGGCCTGAGCCTGAGCCAGCGCGTCGTCGACGCTCATCTGGCCTGCCAGCGCTGCCGAGAACAACTCGCCGGTCTTGGTGGCGATGCCCGCAAACTCCGGGATGGCGACGAACTGCACGCCGACAGCCGGCTTCGGCTTCACGGTGGCGTTGGCCGGGTCAGCCATGTTCATCGAGTCCAAGGTCATCTTGGCGAACGGTACCTTCATGTACTCCGGATTGGCGTACAGCGAGGTGCGCGTGCCCGGAGGAACGTTGGCCCAGCCCTCCTTGGAAGCGACCAGTTCCGTGTAGTGCTTCGACGTCGCCCAGCTTACGAACTTCTGAGCGGCGTCAGCCTTCTGAGTACCGGCGGGGATGGCGAGCGCCCAAGCCCACAGCCAGTTGGAGCGCTTGCCCATGCCCATATCGGGCGCCAGGGCGTAGGCCATCTTGTCGGCGACTTGGCTGGCCTTGGGATCGCTCACGAACGAAGCCGCGACCGTGGCGTCGATCCACATGCCGCACTTGCCGGATTGCATCAGGGCAAGGTTCTCCGAGAAGCCATTGCCCGAAGCGCCGGCCGGGCCCGACTCCTTCATCATGTCGATGTAGAAGTTGATCGTGTTCTTCCACTCGGGCTGGTCGAACTGCGGATGCCACTTCTCGTCGAACCAGCGAGCACCGAAGGCGTTGGACATGGCCGTCAGGAAGGCCATGTTCTCGCCCCAGCCGGCCTTGCCGCGCAGGCAGATGCCGTTCACGCCGGTGGCGCGGTCGGTCATGGCCTTGGCGGCCGCGCGCACGTCGGTCCAGTTCGGGCCGTCGGCCATCTTGAGGCCGGCCTTGTCCATCAGGTCCTTGCGGTACATGATCATCGAGCTCTCGCCGTAGAACGGCGCGGCGTAGAGCTTGCCATTGGCCGATAGACCATTGGTGTTGGCGGGCAGGAAGTCCTTGGGATCATCCAGGCCATTCAGCTCGACCAGCCAGCCCTTGGCGCCCCAGATCGGCGCCTCGTACATGCCGATGGTCAGAACGTCGAAGGCGCCACCCTTGGTGGAAATGTCCTTGGTAACCTTCTGACGCAGGTCGTTCTCTTCGAGGGTGACCCACTCGAGCGAGATGCCGGGATTGGCGGCGGTAAAGTCGGCGGTCAGCTTCTGCATACGGACCATGTCGCCGTTGTTCACGGTGGCGATGGTCAGCTTGGTGTCGGCGGCCTGTGCGAACCCGCCCAATGCGAGCAGCGCGCACGAGGCAAGAAATGCCTTACGCAGTGTCATTTAGTTTCCTCCCTAGGGGATGCTTGAGCTTTTGCTCCAGACGATGAGCAATTACTCAGGTCGCGGGGCGGAGGTCAATCCGGATTCGATGGTGCAGCGCAGCAATCCTGGCGGCGGGGCGCATGCCAGCCTCGAAGCGCCAGGACATGGTCCGATAGCCACTTGCCAAATCCAAAAATAGCTCATCCGCCGCCCCGAAATGATTCGAATTTTTACCCCGCCTTAAGCCCTCGGGAGCTTAATGGGCCCATGAGACCCCGCTGCTCATGGGGCTCAGTGTTCCAGTGCGTCTCAGTTCTCAGTTGTGTTCCTGCGTTCGGATCCCCGGCGTTTGGCGGCGTCGCCAGCGCCGGGGCCCCGTATGGGGCGTCGCGCCATCGCGTCATCGCCCGGATCGTCAACCAGATGGATGGATTGTGGACATGTTTAAGGTGGAACTCTTGGCCAGAACCGGCGCGATCTCGCTGGTGCTGGCGACCGGGCTGAGCATTGCGGCTCCGGCCCATATGGCGCGTGCTGCCGATCTCGGCGGCGATTGCTGCTCGGACCTGGAAGAGCGCGTGGCGACGCTGGAATCGACCACGGCGAAAACCGGCAACCGCAAGATCTCGATGAAGATTTCGGGCTGGGTCAACGCCGGCGTGGTCTGGTGGTCGGACGGCTTTAGCGGCCATGACGAGCGCGATCCCGCGATGTTCGACAGCAACAACAACCTCTATGTCGTCAACAACAGCACCAGCCAGACGCGCGTCAACTTGAGCGGCGCCGGCAAGATCCGCGACGGCCTGACGGCGGGCTACTCCATGAGCCTCCGGCCCTGGGGCAACAAGTTGGGCGACGTCAGCCAGATCGACCACGCTCCCAAGACCAGCAACGTCGATATCCGCGACACCTATGTGTTCCTCGACTCCAAGAGCTTCGGCAAGTTGCAGCTGGGCCTGCAGGACAGCGCAGCCGACGGCGCCTGGTACCAGGACCTGGGCGGCTCCTCGACCTGGATCAGCAACATGAACCCTGGAGCCTGGAATGCCGGCTTCCACCTGCGCGACGTCAACGGCAACCTGGCGGACCTCACCTGGGGCGGCCTGCAGCAGGAGCTGAGCGACGGTCAGGTGCCGCGCGTCGCCTACTACTCGCCCGAACTGGGCGGCTTCCAGCTGGCGGCCTCGGCCGGCGGCGACGACACCCACGCAGTGGCGCTGTATTTCTCCCGCACCCACGAGTCCTGGAGCGCCAAGGCTGGTATCGGCTACGACGTCTCGCACCGCTCGGACGCCGACGGCAGCCAGTCGGTCGGCACGGGCCTGACCGACACGGACCACGCCACCCTGAAGAAGCTCGCCATGTCCGGTTCGCTCTATGAAAGCCGCTCGGGCCTCTACGGCACGCTGGGCTGGTCGCGCGCCTATTCGGCCATCGACCTGCGCGGCCCGGCCACCAACTGGTACGGCAAGGCCGGCTGGCGCCGCAACGTCAGCAGCCTGGGCGAAACCAACCTCTATGGCGAATACGACCGCAGCTTTGGCGTGCTGGCCAACAACACCGCCGCCCACGTCTGGGGCGCCGGCGTGGTGCAGGACATCGATAGCATCGGCTCGTCACTCTATATGGGCTACCGCCACAGCGAGCTGGAGACGGCCCTCGCCGGCGGCAATCTGGTGCTGACCTCGGGCCAGGTGGTGGCCACGCCCGCAGACGTGGTGCCAAAGCAGCATTTTGATGCGGTGCTGGCGGGAATGGTGCTGCAGTTCTAGCCCCGTAGTTTTAGCTAGTACTGTTCAGGCCGCTGTCCAATCGGGCGGCGGCCTTTTGCTGTGCGCTGGGGACATGATGTTCATGTTCGGCAGCGCTCAGCCGGTCGAGGTCGTCAAAGGCCCGAAGCCGAACCTGAACTTCGTGTCCCCGCTCTGCCGTGCGCTATCGAGTGATCGGCAGAGCGGGGACACGAAGTTCATCGGCGGCATAGTCTGCACAGTATTAGCCTCGCCAGATCGCTTCGCCACCGATGAACATCATGTCCCCACCCCGGTGATTCGTTAGCGATTCGCGGCCTTTCTTCCTTCTCCCCCTTTTTTCAGGGGGAGAAGGTGGCCCCCGAGCGCAACGCGCGAGGATACAGGGCCGGATGAGGGGCAGCCGCTTGCTCCTTACCGGTGGCGAGAGGTTTCGGAGCAAGCTGCTGCCCCTCACCGACCGCGTGGCTCTTGGCGCCAAAGAGGGCGCCTGCGAGACGCGCTCTCCTCTCCCCTCGCAAAGAGGCGAGATTTCCGGTGTCAGGAACTTGCGGCTCGCAAGTGCCTGACACCCAGTTCCTTCGTCAGACGTCGATCATACGTCCAGCCTACTGGGTGTCAGGCACTTGTTGCTTAGGCCCGACTGCCGCCAAACTGCCGGTTCGGTCCAAGCGCAACAAGGTCCTGACACCGACTCCAACCCGGTGATTCGTTAGCGATTCGTCGTTTTTTGCCCAAAAACGCCGCTCTCGCAGCCCCTCCCGCCGCCAAACCGCCGCCGCAGCGGTCGCACCGCCATTTCCCTCCCGAGGCGGATTTCCGGGCTTTTGCGCATCGGCTCGTGACAATTACGCAACAAGGTCAATGGTTTCCCCCAGCCAAAGCCCACAGCGACTTTGACGAACCAATTTCCAATCAACTACAACTTGGTTCAGACGAGTTGAGTCGCTGTTTGAGCCGCATGTATCTGCTTTCGTCTTTACGGAAGTTCTGGGCCGGTCGCCCATCAGGATACAGCAGTACGCTTCTACAGGTCCGGCCAAGAAATTCAGTTCCAGTTCGGTGGTGTGCGTAGCGTCCGGTTCCGGCGGTGAGCGCGGCTATGTGCTCAGGGTCGAAGCCTACGTGGGAGGCGCCATGAGGCGCGAACCAGAAGAACCCAAAAGCACTTCACGTGGAGATCGATATGACTGGGGGACTTTCCAAGACGACCAGCACTCTGGCTCTGGCAGCTGCTGCCGGCCTGATGCTTGGCAGCCTGACGCTGCCGACCGCCGCCCGCGCCGCCGACCTCGGTGGCGACTGCTGCGCCGACCTCGAGACCCGCGTCGCGGAACTCGAAGCAAC
>JANLQJ010000135.1:0-3362 GCA_031367715.1 Hyphomicrobiaceae bacterium
CGCCGTTGTTGCGATGCTGTTGATAGACGCGGATGAAATTGTCGTCGCCCTGCTGTTGCGCGGCAACGCCGTTGAAGCTGCCGTTCTGGTCGATGATGACCTTGCTGCCGGCAAAGGCGTCCGCGCTGCCGCCGAAGACCAAGGCGCAGAGAAAGAGGGTCGAGATCAAGCGATTCATGTTAACCTCCGTTGAACAACCGTCGAAACCATCCGTTTTACAGATGCCCGACTGAACCGGGTCTGACGTCGTTGTTAATCAGCGGTTTATCTTGCCTTCGCGGCCATCAGCGAAGCCCTCGCCGCCAGCCCCGCCTCCAGCGCGGCCTCACGGCGCATGGGGTGAGCAGTTACCTTGAACCCATCAACGGCGGTGGCCGCCTGATCCCAGAGGTAGTCGCCGGTCAGGCTGATATGTGACCAGCCCAGTGGTGACGTGTGGGCGAGGAGGTTGCCAGGGGCGGTGCGCCCGTTGATCGTAAGCAGGCCATCCGCCCCAAGTTGACGCCGGCTCATGCACGCTTGGCGGCGTAGGCCCAGGGCATCAGGTCGTGGATCGTATTGACGAAACGGCGGGGTTGCGGCCAACTCGGTCGAGCTTCCATGTTGAGCTCGAGTTGGGTGAGCGGCCGGATGGGCCGGACGGCATCGTTCAGAACCAATCTGGCGCCTGAGCCTTGCTCGATGCTGCTGATGATATCGCTGAGATGAATCAACTCCTGCCGCAAAGCCAGCCAACTGCCGAGCGTTGCGTCGACGGGCACGAGATACTCCCGTCCGGCAATTGAGCCATCAAGGCCGGCATAGTACCACCGCCACAAACTTGGCATCGGCCAGAGCGGCCCGGAATTTGACGACTTTGGCATACATAGCGGATGCATCGAGATCGGTGCCGAGAATTACGGCGAAACCGAGCTTGCCAAAGGCTGCCGCCAAATCGGTTGCGTCATTGGCTGGAGTGACGAGAGTGGGCGCGTTCCTGAAGCCGCCATTGCCGATCACGAGGGCCACGTGCCTTTCTGCCGCTGCCGAACGGCAGCACGGCCACTGCTGTGGCCACGCAGGCCGCCAACGCGTACCGCACCAGCAATCCCTCCACAGGCTCGCCCCGCGTTCGTTTAGAGGCCTCCCCCTGAGTACATCTCGATGCACTCGACAACATGCCACAAGATGCAGCCGCCCGGCTGCAGGCTTCCCGATGCCGGATGAGAACGCCTACCTGAAAATACTATAATCCGATGAAAGGGCCCTGTCTCGGTATTCGGCGACCGACGCGGGCGCCGGGCCGCGTCAAGCATGGCCAGAGATCCACGCGCGACGAGGCGCTCACCGCAGGCGTATCTGGCCGACATCATCGACCACATGGCCAAGGGGGCTGGCCCAGGTCGCGTCTGGCCGAACTGCTGCCGTGGAACTGGGCCGCGACTCAGACTGCCGAAGCGGTGGCGATCGCTGCCTGACCGGCCGGCTGGTCGAACGGCGGCCCCAGCATCGCGGCGGGCACTCTGCCTAAGCGAAGTCGTCCATGGTTCGCCCTCGCCATCACAGACAGCAACATATCACCGCCCCGGCCACCGGCGCGCGCCCAAACCATGCGGGGTTCGGCCTACGGTTACACTGAGGCTAATTCGATCAATCGCATTAAGCCAACGCCAATCTATCGCGCGTACAGTCCATTTTGAGGCAACCCCAGGGATCATCAATGTCATGCGTAGCAGTCAGAACACTTCATTCGCTCGCGATTCGATGGACGACAGCGCAAGCGGCGATGCCGTCACGCTCGACGACAGCAATTCAACCAGCAATGACACCCTGACGGGTGGCAGCGGCGACGACACAGTCAGCGGCGGCAGTGGCGATGACAACATCGGCGGCGGTGACGGCAACGATACAATGAACGGCGGCGACGGTAACGACAACGAAGACGGCGGCGCTGGCGATGATACCATTGAAGGTGGCGCCGGCAACGACACGCTGACTGGTGCTACGGGCACGGACTCGCTGAACGGCGGCGCGGGTGCCGATTCCCTAAGTGGTGGCGACGGCAACGACAAGGAAGATGGCGGCGCCGGCAATGACAAGTTGGACGGAGGTGCTGGCAACGACAGCGAAATTGGCGGCGCGGGTGCCGATACGCTGATGGGTGGCGCGGGTGCCGACTCGTTGAACGGTGGCGCTGGCAACGACAAGGAGGAAGGTGGAGTTGGCGCCGACAGCTTGAATGGCGGCGCGGGCGCAGACTCACTTGCAGGCGGCGCCGGCAACGATACCCTTACCGGCGGCGCCGGCCATGACCTCTTTGTTACGGGCGCCAAAGGTGGTCGAGATCACATCACCGACTTCGGAGTCACTGGCGTCAGCGGCGACAAAATCGACATCCATTTATCCGGCCTCCATGTAACGAACCTGCAGGATCTACTGACGCACATCAGCGAAGTCGGCGGCAACGCCGTCATAGATCTGGGGGGCGGCAATAGCCTGACACTTGATCACGTCGATATGCATGCCCTCACCGTGAACGACTTCGTCATGTAGGCTATACGGACGCAACACTGTTCAGCAACCAACGGCGGATCGGCAACGGTCTGCCGTTTCGCTTCTGTGCGCCAAGCATGAGTACTGTCTTCAGTCAACGGCGTATCGCGTTCACCAAATCGGGGCAACTCGGCAGCCATCGTCGATACAACTGGTACGCCGGATCGATTTTCTCGTTGCATCCGAACGCGGCGTTAGCTTCTGAGTTTGCATCGTCGGGGCGGCCGAGAGGCAGCGGCTGAAACGGTACAAGCCGGACAAATTGTTGCAGATTCCGACGAAATCGGCAGCGGATATGGTATCCTGAAACTGTCCCATAAATGCCTCTTTATGGGACAGTAGCCAACGGACACTCCATGAAAACCCTCACCAAATCGATGTCGAAGAAGACCCCGCCAACTCTCGGTTATGAGACAGTACCGCCAAAGCGGGGGCTCAATGCCGATCGCCGGCCGCGCGAATATCTCACCTGCAAGGAAGTCGAACGATTGATGACAGTCGCGAAGTCAGCCGAGCGACGCTATGGCCTGCGCGATGCCACCATGATCTTGATCTGCTTTCGGCATGGGTTGCGGGTGACCGAACTCTGCACCCTGACTCGGGATGTCAACGCCGGAGCGAATGGGGACCAGCGGGCCGGAGCAAAAGGGAGCCAGTGAGGGCTGGGTTGGTTGAAGCAGAAAGGCCCCCTCGAGGGGGCCTTTCTGCTTCTTGCATTTCTGTTTTACGTTGGTTGGCTGTCCCCGGGACGGCCGCCCTAGTGGTCTGCACCACCTAAATTAAGCTGTTGCCTTCCGGCGCGAACACTGATTCTTGCCTTGTCGGGTCGA
>JANLQJ010000140.1:0-2724 GCA_031367715.1 Hyphomicrobiaceae bacterium
CGGAAGATCTGCTGCTTCAGGCTCGGCTGCCGCGACCGGCTGCTGTCGCGGATGCGGCCGGGCCTGGGTGCGATGTCGTTGTCTGCCATGGCGGGTACCTCGATGCTGTGGGTACCCTGGCGAGATAGGCGCAGGCCGCAAAACGACAAGATGGCGTCAAGAATCGCGTTGAATTCATTCAGCAATCTGGAGCAGTGACGTCACGGCCATTTCAGGGACGTCCTCGATCGGCCCGCCGTTGCGGGCTCTGACGCCAAAGCGGAGGTGTTGTTTTATCCTGTTGTCCAAAATACTGCCTTGAAACATCCCGGGAATGCCTTTGTCCGCCAACTGATCATGACGAGGAGCCGGATTGAAAACACGTCGCTCCGGCCCGTCTTGAAACCCGTCAACCTGGCCTTCTACCTTGGCAACGCAGACAGGCAAGGCAAGGGTGAAAACAACCGCTAGAGCCATGCAAAATCCTCCAGCCAGCCATCGGTCCGAATAAATCCGCCACAGCAAAGCGTGCCAGAATTACAACTCTGCCAAGCAGCCAGGAGATAAGCGCTCCGAGCTCCGCTCGATGGACGATAAGCGCGCCGCCAGCGTGAGGAGCGGATGGGTTGGGGAGATGGCGTATTGAAATGGCGAACAGCAAAATTCCCCCGCGCCACCGAAGCGGCGCGAGGGTTGTTGACGTCAGTCTTGCGGGTTCCAGATCAGGGCGAAGACGTCGGGGTCGGTCTGGCCGGCGGCCCGGCCGAGATTGGCGTAGAGCGTCTTGGTCCCGAGTTCCGGGGCTGCGATCGAAAGGGCGACATACTCCTTGCCGGAGATCTGGCCGGTGCGGATCCAGCCGGCGCCGATCTCGATGCCTTCCGAAAGGACGCGATAGTCTGGCTGGCTCGGCGAGGCCTTCTCCGTGACCGGAACGATAGCGATGCTGGCGCGGACCGAAAGGGTCCGGATCTCGCCGTCGTAGCGGCCGTCGACGCGCTTGGTGACGGAACCGATGGTAGCCATGGTGCAACTCCTTGCTTGTTCCGGCGCAGGACCATCCCCGCCGGTGCGCTCTAAAAGCGGCAGGCGGCGACTGAGACACCCGAAGGGCCGCAACGCAGTGGAGGACCCGGCTCTTCGCCGGGTTGTCTCGAAGGCGCCGCTTGCCGCACCTTCGCGCATGTCAAGGCGGGGTGTCCTTCGCGGACAACGAAAGGAACGGCATGGCGCGCAACCCGGGCAGGCCTGCATGATCGATTGCTGGGGCAGGTGAGGTCCGCTTCGGTCTCGAGCCGCCGATCAGACAAGTTTCACGGCGCCCGTCTCGTGAGCCAGGCTTTGGCGTCCGTGTGGAGGGAGAGCGGCGGCGAGCGACCGCGCCTGCAGCCGCAGGATGGAGATGCCGCCTGCAAGGTGCTCCGAACGAGGGGCATAAACAATTCAAGTCGGACGTACGGCAATAAAAGGACCCATTGGCTTTGACGCAGATTGGGCAAGCCACGTCCGACTGACAATGACCTCCGACCGGTTCGCCTGAGCGGGACGCCGTGCGCTCACAACGGTCTCCCGCGGAAGGGATCGTAACCCGCATGGGCCGAGACGCCGGTTCTTCGCCGGCGGCTCGGTCGCGTAGGCCACTTCGCCGGAGCGATAGAGCCCGGCACAGCGAACGACAATTGGTCGTTGGCTGTGACCCGCCCAAGCGCTGTGGGATCAAAAAGGATGTGATGGTCTTGACGTCAGGAGTCGCATTGACTCGCCTTGAGAATTAACGCCACCGGAGGCGATTGTTTATCTTGTTCAGATAGATACGCAGCGTCAGCTGCGCCATGGAGGTCGAGCTGAAGTTGACGGCAACGGTCATCAAATGCCGTGGCGGACGAACAGCCACGTTACGAGCGTCGTTGCGCGTCCGACGACGTCGCCAGACGACACCGGACCGAAATAGCGGCTGTCAAAGCTATCGGGACCGCCGCCGAGAAGGAACACATCGCCGGCTTTGAGATGCCGGCAGCCGGTCCAGACGGGCATCGGCCGGCCACTCAAATCCGTCGCCGCCGCGCGCGCTCTCGCAATGCCGTTGATGAGGATTTGCTGTCCGATGCGACAGACGCGATCAGTTTGGGCCGCACTGACCTTTTTCAATAGGGCTATGCCGCTCGGCAAGTAGCCGCGCTTGCTGGCAAATTCGGCCACAGGTGGCGGCAGTCGTATCAGCACGTAGTCGTCGAGCTTCGGAGCGCCCGCGTCGATCACATAGAGACCGATTGGGACGCTTGCGGATAGGTTCCAGACCAGCGCCGGTTGAACAGGTCCAGCAGATGCTCCAATCAGGACGACCCCGAGCGAGCCGAAAATCAGCGTCCTGGCGCCGGTCATGTCTTCAGACCCGACGACAACTTGCGCCGGTTGGTTTCGGACCAGTCTTTGACGTCATCCCGGTGGTAAAAGATGCGGCCGCCATGCTTGCGGAACCTGGGACCGGTGCCGCGCCAGCGCATGTTGTCGAGGGTATGCGGCTTGAGGCGGAGATAGTCGGCGGCTTCGGTTACAGTAAGAAACGGTGATCTGGATGGTCGTGACATTTACTTCTGGCCTCGTGATGTGAACTCGCGAGACGATGCAGGATCTTCTGTGTGCTGGGGAGTGTCGTACTTGCGAGCCGCGAAAAACCACCCCTGCCGGCTCCGGGAGATGGCCGGCAGTTTGGTTCGATGTGGCTACTTTTGCTCAATCAATGTC
>JANLQJ010000166.1:0-3925 GCA_031367715.1 Hyphomicrobiaceae bacterium
CAGTGTTTTCGGGTCGCCGGTATTGCCGTCGAATACCGAGACAGAAACCGGTCAACCGCGCTCATCGGTCAAGAGGCCATAGTTCACTTGCAGCGTATCGGGCTTGCGGTCGCGACTATAGCCGCGCTTGGCGAGTGGGCAAGTAACGCCCTCGAAATAGCTCGACGTCAGATCGAACAGAACCAATCCACCCTCTTTCAAATGTCGCTTCTCGATTTTTCCCTGGCGCTCGAGCAGCCAATCCATCGACTGCTAAAGTTCATCCTCGTCGACGCCGTGCAAACCAAGTGCGGAATCTGCCGCAACGCGGCCACCGATTCTGGTGCAAGGCGGACAGGCAAATGGTGATGGCGGACAGCAGGTGAAGACGGCGTAAACAGCGGCCCCGTCGACAGTCGAATCAGCGGATCGGTGACCCTTGCAATTAGGGGATGACCGATGCCACCCGAGAGAGTGTCGATGAAGAAGATTCGCGATGTGTTGCGGCTGACGCACACCATGGGGATGAGCCGGCGCAAGGTCAGCGAGGCGACCGGGATCGGCCGGACGGCGGTCAGCGACTACGTGCAGCGCGCTGCTATTGCCGGGCTCAGCTGGCCGCTACCGGAGGGGCTCGATGACCCCGAACTCGAGCGGCGGCTGTATCCGCCGTCAGATGCTGCCGAGGCGCAGGCGATCCACGATCTCTTGTTCAAGGCGGCAGCCGAGGCTACGATCAAGATCGCGGCCGATCCCAAGCATCTGGGTGCCCGCATCGGCATCACCGTCGTGCTCCACACCTGGGGCTCGGCGATGACACATCATCCGCATGTGCACATGATCGTGCCGGGGGGTGGATTGTCGGCAGACGGAACACGATGGATCGCCTGCCGGTCGAGCTTCTTTCTGCCCGTGCGCGTGCTCTCGCGCCTGTTCCGCCGGCTGTTTCTCTCGATGCTGACCGAGGCTCATTCGGCTGGCCAACTGATGTTCTTTGGCAACCACGAGGCCTTGGCCGAACCGATTGCCTTTGCCGCCATGCTCAAGCCGCTGCGCAAGGTTGAATGGTTGGTCTATGCCAAGAAGCCGTTCGGCGGACTTGAAGCGGTGCTCGCCTATCTCTCGCGCTACACGCACCGTGTGGCGATCTCGAACCGGCGCCTGATCGCCGCCGGTGCCGACACGGTCACCTTCAGGTTCAAGAACTATCGGATCGAGGGGCCGGAACGCTACAAGACCATGACGCTGGCCACAGGCGAGTTCATTCGCCGCTTCCTCATGCATGTGCTGCCCAAAGGCTTCCACCGCATCCGCCACTACGGGTTTCTGGCCAGCGGCGCCAAGGCTGGCAATCTCGCCAGGGCGCGCGAGTTGCTGGCAGGGCCCGAGGTGGCGACCGCCGCCGATGCCAATGAAGCTGCGCTCGCGCCTGTCAGAACCTGTCCGTGTTGCGGCGGCCCGATGCACGTCATCGAGATTTTCGAGGCAGGTCAGCCCCCGCGCCATCAGGCGTCACCAAGACCGGTGGCCATCAGGATCGACACGTCATGATCAATCCCAATGGATGCTGGACGGCCATCGCGCATGAGGCTGGATCGTTGCCCGGCAACGGACCAGTGCGCCCTATGCTTGCAATGGACCACGCCGCAGTGCCGCTGCCAGCCTCTGACGTCTCGTGCCAAGCCCCCGCTGAACAGTCGACCCACCCTATCGCGCTGTGGTCTTATGGCCTCGCGGCACCCCAGCCAGCATCACCAGAACCGACCCGACCCGCAAAATCCCCATAGCGCCTGCAGCACGCTCACGTCGTCCCTCACGCGGGTTCCTTCCCTGAAGGCTTTCGAACGACGGCCCCGGCGCGCGTAACGACCATCGTGATGGGCCGTCATCCGAAACCCTCAACATGAGCGTTGGTGAACCCGACGCTAGCGGGCGGCGCGATCCGGGGAATAGCGGAAATCGCCACGAAGAACGAAAAGTCGGCGGCGGCGAGTTGGGTGCGCTGAACCGAGACCCCACGTGTCAAGTCTGGGGTCAGCCGTCAACGTACGCAAGGCGGCGGCTTGCAACTCGTGCCCGTAGGCAGGCGCACGATCTGGACCTTGACCTCGCCGTCGTGTGTGTCGAGCGTGCTGATCTCGATCGAAGAGTCCTCACATTGGTGGTCGTCGCTAGTGATTTCCACCGTCAACTCGGCCGCGCAATCGAGCACGAATTCGCACGAAGTGCTCTCCTGCTCTCCGCACCCTCCCGCAGCACACGACAGATGGCAGTCGGGACCTGAGCAGGGCGCCCGCTCGGCGTCGGTCAGCTCGCATTGGCCGCCGTCAGCCGTCCGAGCGATCGCCGACATCAACGGCGTGCGGGCCGGCATTGCCGGTGACGGGACAGCAGCAGTCTCCGCTGGCGCCTCTGCCGGGGCAACGATCGATTTGGATTGTTCCTGGACCGGCGGTGAAAACGACTGACTCGGAAACGGAGAAACACCTGGATCGAGCTTTAGGCTCGGGGTTTGGCTCGGCAGTTGGATCGTTCCTACGGCGCCGGCACCTAAGACTCCGCCAACGCCTGCGCCTTCGCCGGGCAGCACCACCCTCTGGGCGAAAGCGAGTTGAGTGCTTGCGGGGAATAGGATGGCAACAAGTAGTAAGGCAGCGAACGATCGCATAGGACCCTCCGTGGGTAGACCACTGACGTCAGTGTCGCCAAGACGGGACCCATGGCAAATCAAAAGACCGGGCATCGACTGCCGCCCGGGGTGCGTGCGACCACGAGCACCCAGTTTTCGCTGGCAGCCTTTCTGTGTCCGCTGCCGAGGGTCTAAGGGACGAGCGGCCATGCTTGCGAAGTGCGACCGGATGGTCTCAAGATGACCCACTGCTGACGAAGTGCCGGAGCTCAACACTTGTGTTGCAAAACTGCAGGGTACGACGACGATCAGTGTGTGCACCGCAATAAACTCGCTGTGCGGCTGGCTTAAGCTAGAATGGCAACTTGCCATCCGAGACCGCTTAGGTTCTTTTTTCGAGGTGGGCCAAAACCTGCTGCTGCTAGACACAGCTGATCAGACCATCTGTGCTTTTTTGCGCTACCAGCAGCTGGGGTTGTAGGCCGTAGTTTTCATGCGCTGCAGTATTGGGTGACGCTCAGTCACCAATTTCTTGTGTCTACATCTCCAGAACTACTGTCAATCTCTTCCGCGCAAGGGGCAATAACATTTTGAAATAGTAAGAAATTTCGAAATCGTAATCCGACTGGACAAGAACACTCTCGTTGGCCCAGTGCCATCATGTGTGCCTGAATTGTTGACGGTGTTATGCTTACGCACAGGCCGGCATCGACGGGCCAAGCTTCAAGCATCCCCCGCGCGTTCAGAATCATGAGCGAGCGAGATTGGCGACCGCGCAGGCATGATTTGGCCAGATTCGGAGCCGCTGACCGATCGCGAGAGGGTGGCCGCCGTGCTCGACCAAACCATGTTCTTCCGACAAGCTGGCGACAGGAAAATCGTGCCACGGTTCGATCAAAGACTGCGCCCTGCCAATTCCGGTCATGCGGGCTGAACCATGCGCACCCCGGTCGCTGCTGAGCATCTTGGAACCCGCATCGATGATCGCAAAACGGTCATTCACGCTCACCACGGTCGCGATAATCGATAGAGCAAGATCATCACGGGTTGCTGCACCCAGTGTGACCTGAGTGAGGTCGCAGAATACAGCGTTGCCGGGCCGGATTTCGGTGACGCCATCGAATTGCTCAGCCAGCAAAACCGTTGAGGTACTGCCGACCTACACACACGGCACCGGGATGTCAGCAGCCCGAATTTGATCTGCAAGAGCGAGCATGACGTGCCAGCAGTTCTCAATGTGACGGGTCCGGCGGCGGCAATGGTAGAAAAGGCATTTGAAGTGATGTCGGGTGGCGGCTGAGGCGACGCGTCAGCCGC
>JANLQJ010000174.1:0-7791 GCA_031367715.1 Hyphomicrobiaceae bacterium
GTTCGCCGAACACTGGCTGAACGTGCAGCGCGGCGAATTCATGCGCCTGGGCGTCGAGGGCGACTGGTGGCACCCGTATATGACCATGACGCATGAGGCCGAGAGCTTCATCGCGGCGGAGCTGATGAAGTTCGCCATGAACGGGCTGCTGTATCGGGGGAGCAAGCCCGTGATGTGGAGCGTGGTCGAGAAGACCGCGCTGGCCGAGGCGGAAGTGGAGTATGCGGATTATCAGAGCGATACGGTGTTTGTGAAGTTTCCGATATTGCCCGCCATTCGTATTGGGTCAAAGGTTGATCCACTGGATATTGAACGGAGCCAGCTCGCTTCCGAGATGTCATCTGTGGTCATCTGGACGACAACGCCTTGGACCATCCCTGGAAATCGCGCGATCAGTTTTTCGCCGAAGATTGCTTACGGACTCTACGAGGTAACAAACGCGCCCCCTGGAAATTGGGCTAAGGCCGGTGAACGGTACATTCTTGCTGACCAGCTAGCGCCCGCAGTGATGTCATCCGCAAAGATAGACGCCAGTGGCTACAAGAAGCTTCGCAGCGTGGATGCCCAAATTTTGGAAGGCATCGTTTGTAGTCATCCACTCGTGAATTGGCCGATTCGTGACCAGTATGCCTTCCTCGTCCCTTTGCTTGCCGGCGACCACGTCACCGACGACACCGGCACGGGCTTTGTCCACACCGCTCCCGGTCACGGTACGGACGACTTTGAGATCTGGGCACACCACGACGCGGAGCTGCGCGCGAAAAAAATCGACACCGCCATACCCTTCACCGTCGACGCCGACGGCTTTCTGACCAAGGATGCGCCCGGTTTCGAGGGCAAGCGCGTCCTCACCGAGAAGGGCGAGAAGGGCGACGCCAATGACGCCGTCATCAAGGCGCTCACGGCAGCCAACGCCCTCATCGGGCGCGGCCGGCTGAAACATCAGTACCCGCATTCCTGGCGCAGCAAGAAGCCGATCATCTTCCGCAACACGCCGCAGTGGTTCATCGCCATGGACCGCCCCTTTCCTTCTCCCCCTTCTTCAGGGGGAGAAGGTGGCGCCCTTGCGCCGGATGAGGGGCAGCGCAAAGTCGTGGCATCCGCCAAGACCTCGCCAGCCGCCAAGAAGACCTCCGCCGCTGCCGCCCCTCACCCCAGCCCTCTCCCCGTAAGCACGGGGAGAGGGGGCGCTGGAGCTGCGACGCTTCGGGATGTGGCATTAAAGGCCATCGCCGACACCACATTCTACCCGCCCGCCGGGCAGAATCGCCTCCGCGGCATGATCGAGGCCAAGCCCGACTGGGTGCTGTCGCGCCAGCGCGCCTGGGGCGTGCCGATCACCGTCTTTTTCAACAAAGAGACGGGTACGGTCATTCCGGGCAAGGATTTTCCGAAATCCGCCGAACTGATCGAGCGCATCACCAAAAGCTTCGCCAAGGACGGCGCCGACGCCTGGTACAAGCCCAGCGCGGCGGCGGCCTATCTGAAAGGCCTCGTGGACAAGCCGGACGATTGGCAAAAGGTCGACGATATTCTCGATGTCTGGTTCGAGAGCGGCTGCACGCACGCCTTCTGCCTGGAACAGCGGCCGGACTTGAAATGGCCCGCCGACCTGTACTTGGAAGGTTCCGACCAGCATCGCGGCTGGTTCCATTCGTCCCTCTTGGAAAGCTGCGGCACGCGCGGCCGGGCGCCGTACAACCAGGTGCTGACGCACGGTTTCGTCATGGCCGAGGACGGGCGGAAAATGTCGAAATCGCTCGGAAACACCGTCACGCCCCAGGACGTGATGAAGACTTATGGCGCGGACATTTTGCGTCTTTGGGTCATGTCCTCCGACTATTCGGAAGACCTGCGCGTCGGCCCGGCGATCCTGAAAGCCAACGCGGAATCGTATCGAAAAATCCGCATCACCTGGCGCTGGCTGCTGGGCAATCTCGCACATTTCGACAAGGCCAAGACCGTCGAGCACAAGAAGCTGCCCGAGCTGGAACGGCTGATGCTGCACATGCTGGCCGAGCTGGACGTGGTGGTGCGCAAGGGCTACGCCGCCTACGACTTCAAGCGCGTGTTCCAGGCGCTGTCGAACTTCTGCATCGTCGATCTGTCCGCGTTCTATTTCGATATCCGCAAGGACGCGCTGTATTGCGATCCCGAGGACAGCAAGGAGCGGCTGGCCAGCCTGACGGTGCTTGACCGCATCCTCGATCACCTGACGATCTGGCTCGCGCCGATGCTGTGCTTCACGGCCGAAGAGACCTGGTTGGCGCGCCATCCATCCGAGACTGGGTCGGTCCATTTCCAGACCATCCCGGATGTGCCCAAGGGCTGGATGGACAAGAAACTGGCCGAGAAATGGGAGGGCGTGCGCACCATCCGCAAGGCCGTCACCGGGGCGCTGGAATTGGAGCGCGCCGCCAAGCGCATCGGCTCCAGCCTGGAAGCGGCGCCGGTTGTGCATATCGACGATCCCGAGATCGCGGCGTACCTGAAGGGCATCGATCTCGCGGAGCTGTGCATCACCTCGGGCGCCGAGTTGAAGGTCGGCCCGATCCCGGAGTGCGCATTCCGCCACGACGAAGTGCGCCACGTCGGCGTGGTGGTGGCGCTGGCCAAGGGCAGGAAATGCGAGCGGAGCTGGCGCATCACCGAGGACGTCGGCAAGGACAAGGACTATCCGACGCTGAGCGCGCGCGACGCCAAGGCGGCCCGGCAGTGGGATGCCCGGCATGGGAAGTAACGCACTCACTCCTTCATTTTGTTCCAAAGAACTTGCCCTGACCATCGGCCCCACTACCTTCTCCCATAGGGAGAAGGTGGCCAGAGGCCGGATGAGGGGTACAGGCGCCAGTGGGTGTCGCTCGTACTTGCCGCAGCCCGCGGCCCCTGTACCCCTCATCCGTCGCTTCGCGACACCTTCTCCCTTTGGGAGAAGGATAGAAAATGGCGCATCAGCAACGGCTTTGTTAGCCGCGAAAGGTTGGCATGGTTGAAGCTTCCGCCAATCACCTCCGCCTCGGCCTCGTTTGGGCAGCAGCCGTCGCCATCTTCGACCAACTCACCAAATACTGGCTCATCGCCTTCTCCGGCGTGGCCGAAGGCCACCGCTTGGACGCCGGCCCGTTCGTCTCGATCGTCAACCAGCGCAACCCCGGCATCAGTTACAGCCTGTTCGAGCTGAACGGCCTCGCCGGACAGCTGCTGCTCACTGGCGTCGCCGTCGCCGTCTCCATCGGCATCGTCGCCTGGCTGGCGCGTGGCACCCCCCGACTCGCCGCCGTGGCGCTGGGCCTCATCCTTGGCGGGGCCATCGGCAACGCCATCGACCGGCCCTGGCGCGGCGGCGTTATCGACTGGGTGGCGCTGCATGCCGGCGGTTTTCAATGGTATGTGTTCAACATCGCTGATGTCGCCATCGTTGCCGGGGTGTTCGGGCTGTTGTATGAGTCGCTGCTGGCGAGTCGAAAAAGAGCCGTAAAGACCCCGTAGCGATTGCGCCAATCGAGAAGATGATCTGGCGGGGGCCGATCAGGAGTCGGAACATGGTGGGCAGCACGACAAGACCGCTGAGGTTGCTGGCTACGCTGCTGGTAGGAGCGCTGCTGGCCGGCTGCGCCGATGGCATCGAGGTCAACAGCAAGCTGCTCGATAACATCGGTGGTATCACCGGCTCGACCAAGAAAGAGTCCCGCCTGGCCGAACGCCCCGGCCTCGTGGTGCCGCCCCCGATGGCGTCCTTGCCCGAGCCGGGATCGGGTGACAAGGTGGCCGCCGCGGTCAGCGCCAGCCTGCCGCAAGACCCCGAAGCGGTTGCTTCGCGCTCGGTGCAGCAGCAAAAGCAGATCAAGGCCGATGCCTGCCAGGCTGCCAAGCGCAAGAAGGATGAGGCGGCGATGGCCCAGAATTGCGAGGGGCTGCTTGCCAAGATCTGGGGCGCGTCGGAATAGCTTGGCGACATAATGTTCATCTTCGGCGGCCCGAAAACTTCGCCGCGTTGACACTTGCTCCGATCCGCTGAAGATAAACGTCGTGTCCCCACCCCGCTCGCGGGCACAGTTGCGATTCCTGTTTCCCCATGGCCACTACCGATATCCGCCCCAAGGACCTGTTGCTGACTGGCGTGCCTGAGGGGCTCGACGCGCTGGTGCTCGGCGGCATGGCGCAGGAACCTATTGCGGGGACCGCTGAACTCGCACCCGTGCTCTATGTCGCGCGCGACGACCGCCGCCTGGAGGCGCTCGAACAGGGCCTCAAATTCTTTGCCCCTGACGTGACGGTCACCGCCTTTCCGGCATGGGACTGCGTGCCCTACGACCGGGTTTCTCCCAATCCAGAGCTGGTGGCGCGCCGCGTCAGCGCGCTGGCCCGCCTCGCGGTTGGCGCCAAGTCTGGCCCGCTGGTCGTGCTCACCACCGTCAATGCCGTATTGCAGCGCGTGCCGCCGCGCGCCTTCATGAAGGCCTCGATCAAAAACCTGGTGTCGGCGCAGCGTCTGGACATGCAGGACCTGATCTGGCGCTTGGAGCATGCCGGCTACCGGCGCACCTCGACTGTCATGGAGCACGGCGAATATGCCGTGCGCGGCGGTATTCTCGATCTGTTTCCGCCCGGCCGCATCAATCCGGTCCGGCTCGATTTCTTTGGCGACACGCTCGAAAGCATGAAGCCGTTCGATGCCGCCACGCAGCGCACCACGACGCCGATTGCCCGCCTGTCGCTGCTGCCGATCAGCGAGGTTGCGTTCGGTCCGGACGCCGTCAAGCGCTTCCGCGGCCGCTATCTACAACTGTTCGGTGCCGCGACAACCGACGATGCGTTGTACGATAGCGTCAGTGCCGGTACCCGCTATCACGGCATGGAACATTGGCTGCCATTCTTTCATGATGGGTTGGAAACGCTGTTCGACTACGTCCCGGGCGCAACGCTATGCCTGGACAGCCTCTCTGAAGATGCGATCCGCCTGCGTTTCGAGCAGATCACGGATCATTTCCAGTCGCGCAAAGAAGCGCTGGAAACCTCGACCTTCGGCGCGCCGCCCTACAAGCCGGTGCCGGCCGAGGAGATGTACCTTACCGAGCAGGACTGGCGCGCCGCGCTGGCCAGCCGCCCGGTGCGCCGCTTCTCACCGTTCGAGGTCGCGACCCCCGCGGGTGCGACGCCGCCGGTATCGATGCGCGGAAAAATCGGCCGCAATTTCGCCGGCGAGCGGCAGGCCGAAACCGCCAATGTGTTCGATGCGGTAACCGCCCACGTGAAGTGGCTGCAAGGCGCGCATAAACGTCCGGTGATCGCGACCTGGACCAACGGTGCGCGCGAGCGCATGGCGCATCTGCTGGCCGAGCACGGACTGGAGCAGATCGTCAAAGTCGACAGTTGGCCAGAGGCCCTGAAACAGCCGCGCGGCGTGACGTCGTTCATTGTGCTGGGCATGGAGCACGGCATCGAGGCGCCGGACTTTGCCATCATCGCCGAGCAGGACATTCTGGGTGACCGGCTGGTCCGCCCACGCCGTAAAGGCAAGAAGGCGAGCGACGTCTTGTCGGAGGCGGCCACGCTGTCACCCGGCGACCTGGTCGTGCATGTCGATCACGGCATCGGCAAGTTCGAGGGCCTGACTACGATCTCGGCGGCCGGCGCGCCGCATGACTGCCTGGAGTTGCATTATCACGGCGGCGACAAGCTCTATTTGCCAGTCGAGAACATCGATCTGCTGACGCGCTACGGGTCTGAGAGCGAAGGCACGCAGCTCGACCGGCTCGGCGGCGCTGCCTGGCAGGCCCGCAAGGCACGCATGAAGCAGCGGCTGCTCGATATTGCCGATAAACTGATCCAGATCGCCGCCGCCCGCATGGTCCGGCAAGGCGCCGTTCTGGAGGCGACGGACAGTGTTTATGAAGAGTTCGTCGCCCGCTTCCCCTATGAGGAGACCGAGGATCAGGCAGCCTCCATCGATGCCGTGGTGGCCGACCTTGCCAGCGGCCGGCCGATGGATCGGCTGGTGTGCGGCGACGTCGGTTTCGGCAAGACCGAGGTCGCCTTGCGCGCCGCGTTCGTTGCCGTCATGTCGGGCAAGCAGGTGGCCGTGGTGGTGCCGACAACACTGCTGGCGCGCCAGCACTATAAGACGTTTACGCAGCGCTTCCAGGGTCTGCCGGTGAACATCGCACAAGCCTCGCGGCTGGTAGCGCCTAAGGATATCGCGTTGACCAAAGAAGGCCTGAAGGAAGGCAAGATCGAGATCGTGGTCGGCACCCACGCGCTGCTCGGCAAGAGCATCGAGTTCAAGGATCTTGGCCTGATCATCATCGACGAGGAGCAGCATTTCGGCGTTCAGCACAAGGAGCGCCTGAAGGAAATGCGCGAGGACGTGCATGTTCTCACGCTGACTGCCACGCCGATCCCGCGCACGCTGCAACTCGCCTTGACGGGCGTGCGCGAAATGTCGCTGATCACCACCGCGCCGGTCGACCGCCTGGCCGTGCGCACGTTCATTACGCCGTTCGATCCGATGATCTTGCGCGAAGCTCTGCTGCGCGAGCGCTATCGCGGCGGCCAGACCTTCTATGTCTGTCCGCGTATTGCCGATCTCGACGAGGTCGCGACCTTCATCCAGGATTCGCTGCCGGAATTGCGCCTAGCGCGTGCGCATGGCCAGATGGGCGCGGGCGCGCTCGAAGACATCATGACCGGCTTCTACGAGGGGCAATACGACGTCTTGCTCTCAACCTCGATCGTCGAGTCCGGCTTGGACGTCCCAACCGCTAATACGCTGATCGTGCACCGCGCCGATATGTTCGGTCTGGCCGCGCTTTATCAGCTGCGCGGTCGCGTCGGCCGCTCCAAGACGCGCGCCTATGCTTATTTCACTGTGCCTCCCGCCAAGAGCCTGAGTGAGGGCGCCGAGAAGCGCCTGAAGGTTCTGCAATCGCTCGATACGCTGGGTGCCGGGTTTGCGCTGGCCTCGCGCGATCTCGATATCCGCGGCGCCGGCAATCTGCTTGGCGAGGAGCAATCGGGCCACATTCGCGAAGTTGGGTTCGAACTCTATCAATCGATGCTGGAGGAGGCGATCGCCAACCTCAAGGATGGCGGTGGGGCCGAGACCGAAGAAAAGTGGTCGCCGCAGATTGCCATCGGCACGGCTGTGCTGATTCCAGACACTTATGTCAGCGATCTCGATTTGCGGCTGGGACTGTACCGCCGGCTGTCGGGGTTGGAGGACAGGGCGGACATCGATTCGTTCGCTGGCGAGCTGGTCGACCGTTTTGGTCCGTTGCCGGATGAAGTTGGCTATCTGCTTGAGGTGATGGAGATCAAGGGCCTGTGCCGCAAGGCGAACATTGCGCAGGTCGATGCCGGGCCCAAGGGGGTTTCGATTGCGTTCCGCAACAAGACCTTCCCCAATCCGTCCGGGCTGATCTGGTTCATCCACGAGAACAGCGATACCGCCAAGGTCACGCCAGACCAGAAGTTCGTCTACAGGGCCGATTGGCCCGATCCGGTCGGCCGGTTGAAGGCGGTACGGGTGCTGATTCGTACTCTGACGGAAATCGCGGTGGCAGCGCCGCGCAAGGATCTGCCGCCGCCGCCAAAGCCGAGGGCCGCGCTACCGGTGAAGCGGGAGCGGTTCACGCATATTCCAAAGCGGTAATTTGTCGCTGACGCTGATAGCGTAGCGGGCAGCGCCCCCCCATGTGCAAACCTGTTAGGAACCAAAGGGCGGGCGCAACCCCCCCCAACGCAAAAAGCCGCGTGCCTTCACCCCGCCCAAAACTGCGGCACCCCCTTCAC